>RDZH01000008.1 GCA_004293935.1 Alphaproteobacteria bacterium
TGTTGCTGTATCTGTGCCATAGCCCTTCTCCTTTAGCCAGTTGATTACATTCTGCCACATTATGGCATCTGATGCAACCCAACTTGACGGGGATGGACATTAAGACTCCTATTCCGTGTACGACTATCGCTACATTAGAAATGCACCATGAGCCATTATCAACGAAGCAACAGGCTAAAGGATTTTCACTTTAGAGGCACATTTGAGGGCTTAATCAAATAAACTCGAAACAGAAGATTCCTCACTGATGCGATGCACCGCTTGCGCCAGAAGATAGGATACGCCAATCACGCGGATATTGCGGGAGGCTTTCACATCATCACGGGGCTTAATGCTATCAGTAATCACCAATTCCTTTAATGCGGACGCTTGCACCAACTCAACGGCACGCCCAGAGAGTACACCATGCGTAATATAAGCAGAAACGCTTGCCGCGCCTTTTTCTTTTAGTGCATTGGCCGCATTGCATAATGTTCCGCCTGAATCAATGATGTCATCATATAAGATACAATCGCGCCCCGCCACTTCACCGATGACGTTCATGACCTCTGAGACACTAGCGCGTTCTCGACGTTTATCAATGATCGCTAAATCTACCTCCAAACGCTTGGCTAAGGAGCGCGCACGTGCCACACCACCTGCATCAGGGGATACGATCATCAAATTAGAAAGATCATAATGGGTGCGTATATCATTCACCATCACAGGTGCAGCATAGAGATGATCAAGGGGAATATCAAAAAAACCTTGAATCTGTGCCGCGTGTAAATCAAGCGTCAGTACGCGATCCGCGCCCGCAGATGTCATGATATTGGCAATGAGTTTTGCAGAAATAGGCGTACGAGGTCCTGGTTTACGGTCTTGTCGTGCATAGCCATAATAGGGAAGAACGGCAGTAACACGGCGTGCTGAAGCACGTTTGAGGGCATCAAGCGTGATCAATAATTCCATAATATGATCATTCGCGGGATTGGAAGTTGATTGAATCAAAAACACATCCTCCCCGCGAACATTTTCTTTTATTTCAACCCGAATTTCGGAATCAGGAAAACGATGAATTTGCGCATCCATCAATTTAATATTGAGATGATCCGCCATTGCTTGAGCAAGCGGCAGGTTACTATTGCCAGCAATAAGTTTCATACTATACCCTCCTTGATGAATATTTCGTGCGTTTGCGTGAACCGCACAAGGGACGCGTTCATCCACCATCTGCGTTGCGCTATATCTAGCAATCTTGCAGTACAAAGTAAATCATTATTTGCAGGTGTGTACAGTATTTTCTGTTTTACCAAATAAAGGGTATGATGCGCCAACGTGTCGATTGTGTGTAGCTTAGATAGTCAGGATTTTGGCAAAGAATTTTTTCTTCTCGTAGTAAGCGCAATGTTTCACAGATTGCAAAAATAGCAAAACATATCAGATTGCGCACAGAAAAATTTTGCAGAATAAAGCAGATATTGCTAACAAAATATCCCGCATAAATCGGGTGACGAACGATACGGTAGATGCCTATATTCACAATGCCTCGATCCGCAGGTAATAAACCAAAACTTCCACGCAAGGTGAGCAGTCCTGTGAGAGAGCATACAAGCCCTAAAAGCCCAATGATTTGCAAGGGCAGCATTTCATCTTGTGACGTAATACCCACCATAAACAAGCTCGAATAAGTTCCAAGCACGGTAATTGCTACATCAAATGGATGTAGAGATAAACGCTCTGCAGGGCGACGCAACAAAACAGTAATGATAACAATGGAATTGAAAATTAACAAAAGGGATACGCTGAAGCGAAATTCAACTGTTAGGGCCGTAAAATTTGCATAAACAAATAATAAAAAAATCGCAGCGACCGTAAGGTTTCCTATAATTTCTTGTCGTGAAAAAGTTCGCATTTTATGCTCCAAACGAAAAATATGTACTTCAATATAGTCGTTTGACAAAAAATGTCTCATTTTTTATATCTAAGAAACGACTATAAAACTATGAACGATAGTGCTTTTTGACGTATAATTACCTTATAACATAGGGAATTATAGTGTCAAAGCATTAGATACTCCTTCAGCATGTGTTGTGCTGAACATTGAGTATAACTTTTATAAGTAAAGCACTGCTTAAAATGAACGGATAGAAAAAAAGTTTGTATGATCATCAACGAAAACCCACCGCCATTTCTGACGGTGGGTTTTTTTATCTAATGATAAATCCATACAAAGATGGATATTATCCCTGAGCTCTAGCACTAGCAAGTTCTGTACTAATTCTGTTAAACAATTCGTTCAACTGAGTTCTTACTCCTTGCAAAGCTAAGATGATACCAACAGCAACGAGTGCTGCGATCAAAGCATATTCAATAGCTGTCGCGCCTGATTCGTCTTTAATAAGATTTTTTAAGTGTTTCATAATTTTTTCCTTTTTATAAAAAGTTTTAACATCACGCTGCTTCTTGCAGCTAAAATTAATATAGCACTATTTTTGCCACAATGCAAGTAAAAGTTCAAATAATATGAAATAAAAAACATCCACCCCTTATTCTTACTAGTTAGTCTATTTATGTGGTGTTTGGGCATCAATGATCATGCAGTGCAGAGCATAGGGATAATCTGCATCCCGCCCATATAGGGGCGCAGCACCTCAGGGATAATAATGCTACCATCTTCTTGTTGATAATGTTCCATAATGGCAACTAAGGTACGCCCAATGGCTAAGCCTGATCCGTTGAGTGTATGCACCATTTCTGTTGTTTTGCTTTCTTTGCGCTTAAACCGAGCATTTATACGGCGTGCTTGAAAACCATGACAGTTGGATATGCTGGAAATTTCGCGGTACGCATCCTGCCCAGAAAGCCACACTTCAATATCAAAGGTTTTTGCCGCACTAAAGCCCGTATCTCCCGCGCATAAGGTCATAACGCGATAATGCAGCCCTAATTGTTGCAAAATAGATTCTGCAGCGGCGAGCATATATTTGTGTTCAGCCTGTGAATCTTCAGGGCGGGTGATGCTCACAAGTTCAACCTTGCTGAATTGATGCTGACGAATCATGCCACGCGTATCACGCCCTGCCGAACCTGCTTCCGAACGAAAGCATGGTGTGTGTGCGGTGAAGCGCAGTGGTAATTGTTCTTCATTTAGGAGTGTATCATAAACGAGATTGGTTAAGGGGACTTCCGCCGTTGGAATCAACCAATAGCCATCATGTGTTTGGAAGCAATCTTGTGAAAATTTAGGTAATTGTCCCGTGCCGTAAAGCGCATGATCCTTCACAAGCATGGGTGGAGAAATTTCTTGATAATGAAAATGCTGCGTGTGGGTATCCAACATAAATTGTGCTAGCGCGCGCTCCAGACGTGCCAATGCGCCACGTAGCACCACAAAGCGTGCGCCTGAAATCTTTGCTGCACCTTCAAAATCCATAAGCCCTAAGGCTTCACCGAGGTCAAAATGCTGTTTGGGTGTAAAGCTGTAGGATGGCTTTATTCCGTAGCGATGGGATTCAATATTGTGCTGCTCGTCTGCCCCTAGGGGAACATCTTCTGCAACGATATTAGGAAGGGTCGATAAGAGTTCATCAAGGCTGTTGTGCTGTTCAAGCTGTTCCGTTAGCTCTTTGATGCGTTCATTAAGATCACGCGAATATTCCATCAGATCATCCGCATTTTCCCCCGATTTTTTCTTCGCGCCTATATCTTTGGCAAGCTGATTGCGTTCACTCAATAGGCGTTCTTGTTGGGTAATGCGCCCACGTTTTTGTTCATCAAGCGTCAGAATATGCTGTGCAATTTTTTCCAAGCCACGTTTCGCACATGCGTCATCAAAGGCGTGAGGATCATTGCGAATCCATCGTATATCATGCATACAAGAACCATTTATGAAAAATCAATCCTGCGAGTTGTATGCTATTTTTTCACGGAAAGAACAAAATACGCGAAAGAAAGGTACGATGAACGTATTATTTAGATATGCCTGTGGCATCAAAGCCATAATTGTTTGGTTTGCGGATAGCCAAAATAATAGCCTTGCATATATTGCACCCCAAGTGCCATCAATATTTTAGCTGTTTCACCATTTTCAACAAATTCTGCAACCGTATCTAAACCAAAGCCATTGGTGAAATCTAACATCGTTTTGATGAACAGATGATTATCATGGTTATCAACAAGATCGCGGATGAATACACCATCAATCTTGATAATATCAACCGATAAGGATTTTAATTGCCGAAACGATGTGTAGCCTGATCCAAAATCATCCAAGGCAACACGCGCTCCACCCGCTTGAACTTCCGCAACAAAATAGGCGGTACGTGACATATCAAGATGCACGGCTGTTTCCGTAATTTCGATAATCATCCGTTCAATGACTTCGGGATATTGCCCTGCTAGATGTTTGAATCTTTTTAACCATGCGTTGCTATTGGCAGTGAGGTTTGATACATTGAACGAAAGACGTAATTCTGGATAGCGTATTAGCTCTTCTACAATTTTTTCCAAAACAATTTCATCAATAATATCAATGAGTCCCATGCGCTCCGCTACTGGAATGAGCGGCCCTGCACTTGTCAATTCCCCTGATTCTTTTTGGATGCGTAATAAGGCTTCATAATAAGAGGTTGCACCTGTTTGCGAATGAATAACGGGTTGAAATGCCAAGATTAATTGTCCATCCTTGATCGCATGAGTGATGTAATTCACCATGTTCATTTCATAACGACTGGATGCTTTGGCTTCCTCCATTTTTACGGGATTTTCCTCAGTATGAAGCACATCCAAGGTATTGTGTGTTGCAACATAGGCGCGATTCATCAGCTCTTCTGCAAGCAAACTCTCGGTAGGCAAAGCAACACTTACGACACTGGAAAGCACATGAATGTTGCCATATTCCGATTTATAGCCAAAGGATTTGATATGGCGGGCGATGGCATCCGCAAGATGCTCAAAATTATGAATATCATAATGGTGCAAAACGACACATACTTGATCTTTCTGCACACGCGTGATCATTTGGCGTGATTCATCAGCACCTAAAAAATGCTTTATGCTAAATAATAAGGCGCGTACTGCTTCTTCCGTTGCTTTATGCCCAAAACCACTAATCATCATGGGCATATTATTGATAGAAATAAGCAAAAGAGCCGCGCCCAAATGTTTATTGCGTTCTTCTATGATTTTTTGTAGCGCATCAAGAAAAAGAGGAGGGTAGCCACTAGGCAACTCATCATGCAGAGATGGGGGCATGGTGAGGCTTGAAGTTAACCTTCTGTCGTATGATTCTTCCATCATATATCTCCTGTTTCATCACGAAACTATGCTTCATCTTGATTTTTTTGAACCATATCAGCAATATTCTTTCTTTTGTTTTGTTTGACCATCACCATAGATGTGAAGCGTCCAACCTGTTGTGGTGGTGCATTTTCTTCGAGCTTTTCAGCTTTTTTACTCGCTTTTTCATCCTTGCGTTGATAGGTGTTTTCTTGCCATCTGATAGTGAAGCCACCTTCTGATAGGGAATCCAATTCGAGGATAATACGCATGAGAGGATTTTCCACCCCTTCACGTTTATGATAAATAATGGTAAATACTTTATTCTGGCTTGGAATACTGACATCAGGATAATCTTGTGCTAGTTGCATCAAATCGCTATAGGCATCGTTAATATCTTCATAACGCCAATTTTTTTGTACACGGCGCAGAACCCAATAGCCCCAATCAGGATGCTTGCTTTTCTTACGAATGCGTTGTGGGTGCTTTTCCAGTTCAATAGGAAGTTTGCTCGCAGAAAGCGTATATTTTTTATCTTTTGTTAGCTCGACACCGATCAAGGCATAATTACCGACATATCCACCTTCTTGTTCCTCAGGCGAGATGTCATAACCGCGTATCCACAGAACGCACGATGTTCCATCGAGATCATTGGTTAAGGAAGAGCGAATGAACCGATCACCGACATAGGATAATTTATTTAATGCGGCTGATTTTGTTGGGAAAACGTAGGTTTGATTGATAACCGCTTGAATAATTGGGCTTTTGATATTTGCCAAATTTTTCTTTTTGGTTTTTTCGGTACTCTGTTCCATGTAGTTCTCACTGGTTGCGATGCTAAAAAAAAAGGTATTTTATAGTATGTTCACTTTTTATCAGTTGTTTTAAGGAAGATAAAAAATGATATAATGCTTTATGTTATCAAAGCACTATAGATGCTGATAGATTCAATATATAAGATAAAATATAAAATAATGTAAAATGTTGTACGTTTTGTTGGAAATAATCCTTTATCAAGTGGGTGCAGTGCGTGCGTTATGAATATTATGCAGGAATGAGAGACCCACAGTATAGGAATGTGCTACCGTGCAGATTTCAAGCATTTCTTCATAGACACCATTGCAATGTAAGATGATGTCGCACCCTGCATCAAGGCTGCGTTGGGCGCGTTCGCTCATTGATCCGCCTAAGGCCTTCATGCAGAGATCATCGGTCATAAGCGGATTGGTGAAGCCAATATCCTCCCTAATGATACGGATGACATGCGATGAAAGGGTGGCGGGTGCTTCTGCATCCAGTGCCGTATAGGTGATATGGGCGGTCATGCCCAAAGGCAGATCACGCAGTGCGCGAAAAGGGGCAAAATCGATCTCTAGTTCCAAGCGTGATGCGTTCACAATCGGTAAGGATTCATGGCTATCTGCTAAGGCACGACCATGCCCCGGAATATGCTTTAAGACGGGAAGGATGCCATGATCAAGCAATCCTTGCGCCGCAGATCGTGCTAAAGCGATGATTTGTTCTGGCGTGCTACCATAAGCGCGATCACCAATAATCGCATGACTAAAAGGAAAATGAACGTCTGCCATCGGAACGCAATTCACGTTAAAGCCTAACGATGTGAGTAATTGTGCGCTGATGACGCTTTGATCATAAGCCGCTTGTTGCGCCACTATGATGCCTTCACGCGCTGCAATATCAGCAAAAGTTTTTGGGGCAGGGGGGCATACCCAATGGGGTTCACGTAAACGCGCCACGCGCCCCCCTTCTTGATCCACAAGAATCAAAGGATCATAATCGGCATGAAGATCCTTCAATGAGGCAATAAGAGAGGTGAGTTGCTGCGGATCAATACAGTTGCGTGCGAAAAGAATATATCCCAATGGGCGATACGTGCCAAATAAATCACGCTCACATTCGGAGAGCTTTGCTCCTTCGATGCCTAATATTGCAGGATTCAGCATTCCCATTACATGATTCCTAGTGTACGGCAACTAAGCAATTTAATGCACGCTGTTTGAGGGTAGCACACACCGAAGAAGCAGCATTCCGGTCAGAAAAACCACGCATACGCACACGATAAAATACTCCTTTTTCAGGCACTTCAACGGATTCTGTATAAAATTGGTATCTGCTTAAAACATCACCATGTTTGCTCACAAGATTATTCCAAAAATTCTTCGCTTCTTCGGGTGAACGAACTGCAGCAAGTTGGATGTAGGGCGTACCCGTTGGGGCAGCAGTTGGTTGAGGAGCTTGCGGTATGGTAGGTGCAACATTAACGGTTTTTTGTGCTTCTAGCTGTGCCTGTTGAACGGCATCATTGAGTGTTGGCAAAGGCGCAATCACCTCACGTTTCTGAGGTGCGATAGCTGGTGTGGAATCCGCAATGATGGCAGGTGCAGATGGTGTCACAAAAGCTGGTTGAGGTGGTGTTGGCTGAGGTGTAGGCAACATAAGCGGTTGCACCTGAGAAGCCACTGTTTGTTCTGTCACCTTGGTTGCAGGTGGCATAGCCGTGATTGCAGGCGCAGGCGTTGGTACTATAGGTGTCGTGTGTTCTGCTACAGGAGCAGGCGCAATGGGCGCACGCTCAGGTGCAATCGGAGCAGGCACAATACGCTCAACTTCTGTTGCTTCTTGCTGCACATCGGGGGTCTCACGCATCATTTGATAGGATTCCATATCTTGATGCTCAATATCCATACCACCTTTATCAAAAGGTTGTTCTTTATATTGTTCTTGTTCAGGGTGGATTATTTGCACCATTTCTTGTGCATGTTCATCCATGACCGTGGCGTTATAGGCATAAAGCGCAAGTGCCAAAAAACCAAAAATCACCAGTATAATGACCAGCATCGACATCCAACGCAATCCACCATTGCCTTCATAATCTCGTTCTACAAAATCCTCATCATAATCATTCTTGACGGGGTTATCGTGCATTGGCATTCTGTTGATGTTCATAAAAGTACCTAGTGAGTGTGATAGTTAAGTTAACGCATTTCCTCTGCAGGAGTCACGCCTAAAATCTGCAAACCTGCCGCCAGTACGATCGCTACCGCACGCGCTAATGCAAGGCGAGCTTTCGTGAGTTCAGGTTGATGTTCGACAATAAAGCGTAAATTCGGATCTTCACCACCTTTATTCCAAAATGCATGAAGTTCCGTTGCTACATCATAGAGATAATAGGCAATACGATGAGGTTCATAGGCTAACGCGGCGGCTTCCACTTGCTTGGGAAAATGCGTCAGAATCTTGATCAGTTGTATGTCGGCAGGGCTTGAAAGCAATGATACATCAATATGATCAGCAATTTGCGAGAGTTTCACCTCATCATAATGATGTTGTGCGGCGTGGCGCATTAAAGATTTGCACCGTGCGTGCGCATACTGCACATAAAAAACAGGATTATCTTTCGATTGTTCCTTGACTTTTTGCAGATCAAAATCAAGCTGCTGTTCAGGTTTGCGCATCAACATAATGAAACGTAGGATGTCTTTGCCTATCTCATCCGTCACATCACGTACCGTCACAAAAGTTCCTGAACGCTTTGACATCGTGACTTGTTCACCACCATCCATGAATTTTACCATCTGCGCAATTTGCACATCGAGTTGGGCGCGATCATCGCTGAGTGCGGCTACTAACGCCTTCATGCGGGCAACATAGCCACTATGATCAGCACCGAGTACCATCACCAAACGCGCAAAGCCACGATCCAGCTTGTGCAGAGCATAGCCCATATCACCAGCGAAATAGGTATATTCACCATTGGATTTTTGAATGGGGCGATCACTATCATCGTGAAAGCGTGTTGAGCGGAATAATAATTGCTCAGTTGGTTCCCATTCTTCCACGGTTTTTCCACGCGGAGGGTTGAGTACGCCACGATAGAGCAAATCATGTGATTGCAGATGCTCTAGTGCCTTATCCAGCCAACCTTCATCACGCACTTGTTGTTCGGATGTGAAGACATCATGCACGACACCAAGTTGTGCGAGGTCATCCCTGATGAGTGCCATCATCGTTTCAACGGCGAAGGATTTGACTTCTTCTAGCCATTCATCTTCATCCCCAAGCAACGTGCCACCATAGGTTGCTTTGAGTTCTTCGGCAACGGGAATGAGATATTCTCCGGGATACATGCCTTGTTCCATCGGAGCTTTTTCACCGTATAATTGACGATAGCGTGCATAAACAGATCGCGCTAACATATCGATTTGCGCACCAGCATCATTGATATAATATTCTTTGGTGACATCAAAGGATGCCTTTGTCAAAAGATTAGCGAGTGCATCCCCGATCACCGCACCACGCGCATGACCAATATGCATAGGACCTGTTGGATTGACAGACACATATTCGACATTCACTTTTTTGCCTAAACCGATCGTGCTTGTGCCGTATTGTTCACCATCGCGCAAAATGACTTTGACTTCTTGCAGCCAGAAGGCGGGCTTGAAGCGCATATTAATAAAGCCTGCACCTGCCACTTTTGCGGTTTCAATATAATGAAATTGTTGAATTTGTTTGACCAATGTCTCCGCAATTTCACGCGGGTTTTTCTTGCCCTTGAGGGGGCGTGCCAACACCATCGCAACATTGGTGGCGAGTTCCCCATGCGAAGTGTCACGTGGAAACTCTACAGTGATGGATTGCACTACCGATTCTGTCAGATCATTTTTATCAATGATCAACGGCACAGCATAATCGATAATATAGCGTTGTAGTTGCGTAAACAGATTCATAGAATTGTCTTAATCGTTTTTGAGGCATTTGTCACTTATTATTCGACAATTCACCTATGAGTTGCCGTGCCTATGTTGCATATAAGCATCACTAAATATCTAAATTCTCCACATTTAAGGCATTATCTTGAATGAACTGCCGTCTTGGCTCAACCACATCCCCCATCAAAATAGAAAATGCTTCATCGGCATCATCCGAATGTTCGATCTTGACTTGCAATAAGGTGCGATGTTGTGGATCAAGGGTCGTATCCCATAATTGCTCCGCATTCATCTCTCCGAGTCCCTTAAAGCGTTGAATGGATAAGCCTTTGCGCGCCATATCCATCAAATGATCATAAAGCGCAACGGCACTTTGCACCTCGACATTTTGTTGTTTGCGTGTGAGTATCGCAGGTGATGCAAAAATATCTTGAGCGTATGAAGTCAGTTCTCCGAGTGCCTTACCCTCACGCGAGCGCAATAAATGATGATCAAACAACACATCTTCACGCACACCGCGTACAACACGTGTCGCATGGTAGCCATCCTCTTGTAGTTGCACATCCCATGCGCTTCCTTCATTGCCACAAAAACGGGTGAGATAATGAGCGAGGGCTGCTGTTTTGCTTTCATCCGTTGCTAGGAATAAACCCGCATGGAGGGCTGCTTCAATGTATGCGCTGCTAAATCGTCGTGCGAGTGCCTGCACGTGCGTTTTAATTAAACGCACTTGCGCAAGAACGGTTGCCAAAGCATCGCCAGTGCATTGACGACCATCACCCAATGCCAAGAGGGTTTCATCCAAACCTGATTGTTCAAGATAAAAGGTCAATTCCCGATCATCACGGAGGTAGGCTTCTGATGAACCACGTTTCACTTTATAGAGTGGCGGTTGCGCGATGTATAAATATCCACCTTCAATCAGTTGCGGCATATGACGGAAGAAGAACGTAAGCAATAAGGTACGAATATGCGCACCATCAACATCCGCATCCGTCATGATGATGATTTTATGATAACGCAATTTGTTAATATCAAAATCACCACTGCCAATGCCTGCACCTAGTGCGGTAATCAATGTGCCAATTTCTTGCGATGAAAGCATTTTATCAAATCGGGCGCGCTCGACGTTCAAAATCTTTCCACGTAACGGCAAAATCGCTTGGAATTTCCTATCGCGCCCTTGCTTGGCAGAACCGCCCGCTGAATCACCCTCCACAAGGAATAATTCGGATAGAGCAGGGGAACGCTCTTGGCAATCTGCCAGTTTTCCCGGTAGGTTCGATATATCCAATGCCCCTTTGCGGCGCGTAAGTTCACGTGCTTTGCGTGCTGCTTCACGTGCAATCGCTGCCTCCGCAATTTTTCCAACAATAGTGCGCGCTTCTGTGGGATGCTCTTCAAACCATTCTGCTAATTTTTCGCTTACCAGATTTTCTACCGCAGGGCGCACCTCAGATGATACCAACTTATCTTTGGTTTGCGATGAGAATTTCGGATCAGGCACTTTCACCGAAAGTACGCATGTTAAACCTTCGCGTGCATCATCGCCCGAGAGTGCCACTTTGAGCTTTTTCATCAAGCCCGATTCAGTGGCATATTGGTTGATGGTGCGTGTTAAGGCACTGCGGAATCCTTGCAAATGCGCCCCACCATCACGTTGACGGATATTGTTGGTGAAGCATAGCACATTTTCATGATAGCTATCATTCCATTGCAACGCCACTTCCACACCAATATCATCACGTTCCCCTGTGATCATAATGGCTTCATGCGCTGCTAGCTTATTGCGATCGAGATATTCCACATAGGCTTTCGTACCGCCTTCATAATAGAGTTCGATTTCATTAGGTTCTGCCCCGCGATGATCCTTCAAATGTATCCGTACCCCTGAGTTCAAAAACGCCAATTCACGCAAGCGATGCTCCAATGTACCAAAATCAAATTCAATAAATTTGAATGTCTCAAGTGAAGGCAAGAATGTCACTTGCGTACCTTTTTTGCCGTTGGCATCGCCAACCACCTCAACATGACGCACCGTATCGCCATGTTCAAAACGCGCATAATGCTCTTTGCCATCGCGCCAGATGCGCAAATCTAGCCATACCGATAATGCATTCACTACCGATACACCCACGCCGTGCAATCCACCCGAAACTTTATAGGAATTGGAATCAAATTTTCCGCCCGCATGAAGCTGAGTCATGATGACTTCGGCGGCTGATACGCCCTCCGATTCATGAATCCCCACAGGAACACCACGTCCATTATCCGATACGCTGCACGAGCCATCGGCATTTAAGATGACCTGCACGATATCGCAATGCCCAGCCAAGGCTTCATCGATGGCGTTATCCACCACCTCATAGACCATATGATGTAGCCCCGATCCATCATCGGTATCACCAATATACATCCCAGGGCGTTTGCGCACCGCTTCAAGCCCTTTGAGTACCTTGATCGAATCTGCTCCATATTCTTGTTCTGCAATAATCTGTGAATCGGTCATAAGGATGGCAGCATCAGCATTCATAGAGGTTATTCCTCACCTAGTGGATTGTGTATTGTTTAACACACTATTCATAGTGCCTTTGCACTCAAAATGCTAGCATAAAGTGAAGCCATTTATGTACGAGGCATTGTCAACAATAGATTGATTTAATTGATTTTGTGTTGTATATTCTGATTTTTCAGGTCTATGTATGGAGCTAAATATGGAAAAGTGCAAATCATG
>RDZH01000009.1 GCA_004293935.1 Alphaproteobacteria bacterium
AAAACCTTGTTGTCGTGCCATCTCAATAACCTTGTGCTTGCAAAAACGCACTATACACAAAATTTATCAGAAAATCACGCAGTTAATAGAGTTGCCCTACAATAATTTCATCTGCCACATAAGGTAACTTATTTTGCACATATTCTATTATTATAGGTGAAATAGAGTTGTTTATTTCGGTCGTGCTTTTGTTATCTTTCACTCCATTCACTATATTGGTTTTAATTTTTTCGTATAAGATTGGTTCATTAACTCTAATAGATTTATAAACAGGATATTTTGCTTCTAGTTCTTCCATTATCGTATTAGATCTATTTCCTGATCTAATATAAACTCCTCCCGTATAAGCTAATGCTGAAGCTAAAAGCACTACGAATGTAGTTATAAATAGCCGACTTTTAGCGAGTCGGTCGCTTCCTAATTTATCTTTTTGCTGTCTTACTCCTGCAATGATAATAACCGCAAGTATGCCATAAGCTGAGGGCGGAATTTTAACACCAACAGAACTTAAAATAAAAGCAACCGATGCTGAAGCAAGCCCCACCGTTAAAAAAATCAACGACCAATGTAGTAATTTTTTAGAAAACTGCCCTACATGTGCGATTGTTCTTAATATATACCCAAATCCCCATATCCAGACTCCAGCCCAGTAAATCCAAACAGGAAAAGTAAGTGCTATTAGTGTAGCAAGAAATGCTCCTAGATTAAAGCTACCATCAGAATCGGAAATTCCAACGGCAATCACCAAACTGATTACAGTCCAAACAGATGATAAAACTATGATTGCTTTTTGAATTTTTGATAATTTTTTTTTCATGAGAAATACATAATAACCATATGAAAAAAATGCAAGTTATTTTCAGCTCCTGACAAAGCCGCAGGATGCTTTTATCGGTGGGAGTACCGCCATAGGTTGGTGTGCCATCTGGGAACGTCAGCACCTGATGCGCGTTGGTGCGGGTGAAACTTCCCACCGCCCATTCATCGGGTGATACCTTTGCGCCTTGCCCGTTATATTCAATGGCAGGTTTGATCACCGCCACCGCTGGGTTTTTTGAATCCGCAAACCAGTTGATGATCACCGACACCCACTCGATGTTTTTGAGCGTGGTTTTCAAATCATCAATCGCCACCAGCACGTCGGCTTGGGCAGAAAGATTGTTCTGATTCAGCTTGGTAACTTTGCCGCCTTGCACGAAATTGCCAGCCACATCTTGCTGTCCGCTGGTTTTTTCCTGCACCACCGTGTCATAGACATATTCTCCTGCGCCTGGGATGATACTGATATCGGTGATCTTATCTTCCAATTCCCCTGGCAACTTCACGGTGCGCTGAACCTCAAAAGTGAAGTTCGGGATGCGGTTGCCATAATCCGCCAGCGGAAAATCCTTAATCACCACATATGCCATACCCCGATAGGCTGGCGTTTGCCCTGCAGGGTGGAACGATGCCATGAAGGTATCGGGCAGTTGCGTTTCATTACCCAGATACAGGGTGTAATTGCCCTGCGTGAGGTCAAGCTGCTTGGAATCCGCCCATGCACGGATGATTTTATCAATTGGCCCTTCGCAAATCGCCACCGCGCAGCTGATGCTGTAAGTGTAGGAGGTGGTGGTTGTTTCCACACTGCCACCGCCACCACCTTTACCGCCTCCTGAGCTTTGCGTGGTGGTGGTCACCGTTTCCTTAATCGGGCGCGACCAGATGACGTTGCCAGCAATTCTGCCGCTGCCATACACAATCGGCAGAGCTTTCCCATAGGTGGAAACCTGCACCATCAAATCAGTAAGGCGCGTTCCTTCCTGATTGATGCGCGTTTTACTGCCGAAGATGGAGCGGTCAACGAATCCGCCGAGATAGCCACCCACGCCACCCGCCACCGCCGCGAGGAATGTGCCAGCACCCAGCGAGCCTGCCGCTGAACTTGCCGCCGCTGCGAGAACTATGCTTGCCATCTGAAAACCTTAATTAATCTGTCGTTCCACTCGTCATCAAGGCGGTGCTCCACCACCTTGCGTGTTCGGGCTTCGCAGTGGATCATGCCCAGCCCATGTTCGTGATCGGTTATAAATGCGAGGTGCTGCGGGTTATTAGCGATCACGAACAACGCAAGATCACCAGCCCGCGCTTCTTCTTTCGGTACTTCTTTCAGCACCGCCTGCAATTTCTGAATCAGGTATTCGCCGTCTGGCTGTTTGGAATAGTTGAGCTCGTCATAGCTGGAGAGCAGTTTGCCATGCGTGTCCTTCACACCCAGCTCGTCCACCACACCAACAATCAGCCCAAGGCAATCGCAGCCTTTGCCTTTCAGTCGTGCCTGATGGTGGAACGGTGTGCCAAGCCAAGTGCGAGCCTGATTGATGATGTCTTTGGAAATACTCATGCTTTTTGCAGGTCATTAGCGGTTGCGGCAGTAGCGAGCAGCTTATCCATGCCAGGGATGTGCGGTTCGCCGCGAAAATTGGTGGCGTTGTTAAATTTGCCGTAGCAGGTGGAGAAGGCTTTATCGCAACCAGCCACCGCCTTGAACGTATCGCCCACCGTGATATTGCTCGGCATTGGCAGCACCAGCACAAATTGCTTATTTGAGAATTCCTTAATCTCCATGCGGCGGCCGGCGTTTGCGCCTGTCAGCCATTCCACTTCGCCTGCGGTGAAATATCCCGCCGCCTGCGTGAAGCTGTTGGCAATGAATATCTGCTTGCTGGTGACAGTGGACACTGCACCCGTGACACTGAAGCTGGCAAGGTTCACCTTGCAACGCGCATCACCCAACACGGCGCGGCAGGTGGGCGAATAAAGCTCCACGATATTTTGCTGAAGTTTTTGTGTAAGACCGCGCACCTCGGCAATAAACTGTCCGCTTTTGATACTCACTTCACCCGTCCAGCCGCGACGCTCGATAACTTTTCCTTGCAAAATATCGAGATAATTCACGCGGAAAATCTCCACCTCGGCAAAGTCATATTTGCCACTCATGATGTCGGCTTCGGTAATGGCAGCAGAATCAAGGATGCCTGTAATATCGAGGTTATCGACAGAGAAGCGGTCTTTGGATTCGACCGAGGAAGGGCTAAACCCTGTGGCGGCCTGATAGGTCACGGCATCCACCAGCAGATCCGATGTGTGATCGGTAAAGCCCATCACCACGCCATCCACGCGGGTGAGCTTCCAGCAGGTGGCAAGCGTGGTCACTTCCTCTGCCAGATGATTTTCAAATGATGGCGAAGACGGTCTCATAGGCGAATCTCCACAATAGGAATTGCATCCCACAGATATTGCCCGGGGCCGTCGATGCGGACAGCCAGTTGGTCTGCGTCAAAGCGCACAGGCACATCAAAATCGAAGTCAGCATTCACCAGTACACCGTTGGCGGGGGCGGAACTGAACGTCACCATCCCTGTTGTATGGTCGATGGTGAAGCCAGACGATTGCAGGATGGAGTTGAGGTAAATTTTCACCGTGCCGCTGACTGGTTTTTTGATGTCGCGGCTGTAGCTGTTGCTACCACTGAAATAATTCTTCACCAGCTGGAAGGCGGTTTTTGTGCCATTGCCCGTGCCGAGGCTTTGATTCACCCCCTGATAATCCGACCAGTCTTTGAAGCGGAAGCCATAAGCCCTGCCAAAACGAGCGCGAAAGAAAGCAATCACCGTATCCATATCGGTTTTGCTTTTGATGCCAGTGGACACATCCCAGCGACCACGGGCTTTTTGCCAGTTGATATTCCGCTGCTCAAACCCCGCCTGTGTGGTGGTAATGGTGGTGTTGAACTCTGGCCCGCCGCTTGCGCCATAGGCAATTTTCGGCGGGAATTGTATTTCATGAAAGGCTGGCATTAGTTATTCCTCAAACGGTAGCGTTGCATTTCGCTGGCAAATTTCGCCATGACTTGCCCACGCGAATCCATGAGCGTCTTACGCGTTCGGCGTGGAGATATTCATCACCACCTGCGGCGCGGCTTGCTTCATGCCCTTGGGCAGAACGGTTTCACCTTTTTGTAAAATGGCGGGGAACTCGTCAGGCATCAGCCCATCGTGAAAACGTGGCGCACCCATAAACACATGGGCTGGCACAGCACGACGCGCAGCCATTGTTTCAGCCACCACTCCACCAGAGTGAAAGATGGAACTGAAAATGCTGCTAAAAAAACCGCCGCCGCCACTTGCACCACCACCACCGCCACCGAGCAGCCCACCCAGCTCGGATGCAATTGGCCCTGTGATATTCTGGCGAATGAACGAGCGCAGAATATCCTGCTGAATAGACTGGATCAGATCACCGATCTTCTTGAACGAAAATTCGCCCGTGGACACCATATCCACCAACGTGTCCTCGATTTTCTTGGAAGCACTGCCAAACACTTCCTCGGCGTTCTTCGCGGCATTGGTGGCCTCGATGGCGTAGCGATTCAGCGCACGGACTGCACCATCTTCCCATTTATTGCTATCCTGCAGCGACTTGTCGTAAACACAACCTATGGTTAAAATAAATCTAACTTACAATCTTGAAAAAAGCAATGTTACTCATTATTTATCTTATGTATTGGTATAATAATTTAGGGAATCAATTTAATGCCTTGGACACTTCAACAAGTATCAGAACACGGGGTAGATAATCCAATTGTGGCTCGGCTCTGCTTGCAAGTGGTATCACTCTTGAATCAATGCAACATCACGTCCGAAAATAAAGAATATATCGTTGATATATACATGAATTCACTGATGAAAAAACTGTTGCGTTGCCATGAGATTTTTTGTCGCTACAGAGATTCATTCAATAATGCCGTGATTTCGTACCAACGCCCTACTATGCCAACACAGCCAGTGGAAATACCTGTTATTCCAAGGTTGGAAGAGGAATGCCATAATTTTCTGTATGAGGCAAAAAATACTATCCGTGACACTTTGTTGATATTCAACCGTTTTTATGGCACTTCTTTTGAAGAAGCCTCTGAGGTCTATGCTGCAAGAAGGCAAGGTCAATCGCTTATTGATTATATAAATCAAGCGTTCGGTCAACAGGATGATCGAACGATTTATCTTGCTCAGTTTACAACAAATCTGGAATATATTGTCCGTCATAGAAATGCGATTGAACATCCTAACGGGCATTCTGGCACGCTAATGATCAAGAATTTTGAAATTCGTCCCGATGGCACCTTAAATGTTCCTTGTTGGTGGAGAGAGAAAAATAGCCAAAAACTGTCTGATGTGCATCATATGGGGTATGACTTTGATTCAATAATCTCAGATCTTTTGAATCTTGCGGAATTTATTTTTATCTCATGGGCGAGAAACAACCTGATACATCCTGACATACAGCTAGCTTACATTCCCGAAAACATGAGGCATCCACATCATCCTGTGCATTGGGATATTACTTTGAGAGACGAACTGATTGCACAGTTGCCGCAATAAACGTCATTTCACGGCGGGTTTTATTGCCGTGGGTGACTGCTATCCGAATCGAAATGTTCTGCGTTGCTGTCGCCATGTTGTTTGATTGCTTGACGAAGTCCCGCTTCAATGCGCGGGATCAGGTGAATAAGAGCCTGTGTGTCGTAGCCGAGCGACTCACAGATCAGGATCAGGCTTCCAATATCAAAGCCAATGATTGCGCCATTTGGGAACAATCGCAGTTGGTAACCACCCGTGAGGATGATTTCCCACACCTCAAAGCCTTCCAGCGTTTGCGGTGCGTGTTTGATGTAAGGGCAAAGCTCGCCGCTTACGTAAGCACACCCTCCCATTCAATGATGGCGGCACGGGCGACGGCTTTTACCAGCATGGATTCCGACCAGCCAAAACGCGTGTCCTCATCTTCAATGTCGGGCATGTCGCTTAAATCTGCGCCAGCCTCGCGCCGCAACTGATGTTCCTCGCGCAGTGCCTCGATCTGCTTTTTCACGCTGAGTTGCGCGGCGTTCATCAATGCTGAGGTGAACGGACGGACTTTGACCCGAATGCCAGCAGGCAATTCAAGCCAATAGGGTTTTTTCTGTAAATCGAGCTTAAGCATAAGTAGCCACATCATTTTTAAGGGTTACGGTGACGGATTTGGAAAGCCCTTCGTCGAACACGGCTTGCCAGTTGAAGCTGGCTTGCACTCCGCCAGGGCCGCTGATAGGCAGGCGCGGTCGCGGCAAATACACCTCGTGGAATGTCCATGCGAGGTTGAAGTTGTTGCCGTCATTGCCTGCGAGCCTGTAGGCAAGCTCAAGCTCTATCGGGGTGTTGTTGATCGCATCATCGATCAGCGTGTTATCGGCAAAGCGCACATCGATGCTGCCTGTGGCGGAAACAATCGTCGGATCAACACCTTCAATCAGCGCATCATTGCGGATGGTTGGGATTGCTTGCATGCCGTTGGCATAGGTGAACTGCGCCCCTGTGATGTTGCCAAGGGCTGCTCCGTTGCGTTTGATTGAGCCGTTAAACTGGCTGAATGGCTTAAATGCACGGCTGGTTGGAGTGCCACCTTGCGTGGTGGCAAAGCGCGTTTCTCCCTGGGCGATGATATTCACCGTGGCATTTGCCGCGCCTGAGCGTTGGAAGTTAAACGCCATCGAGTTCAGCATGCAGCCCGTATGCACGAAATAGGCAGGGATATTCTCATGCCCAATCTGCACCGCAAAGGACGGCAATGTCGCAGCACCGCTGACAAAGGTGTGATTATGTCCACCGCCAGAGAGTGTTGCGCCACTCACAACACCATTCACGTTGCCTGATACGAGGGTGTAGTTATTGCCCGTTGGCCCCGCTGTATCATGCACGATGTTCAGTTTCGTGCCGCCACCATTGGAATAGGTCGCAGGTGTGAGACTGGCATTGACTGAGGCGTTCAGGTCGGTTGCCAGCTGCGTGAGCGTGGCGTTCAGGTTTGCGCCGATATTGGTCTGCGTTCCTGTCGCGCCGCTGGCAACAAATGTCCATGTTACGCCGTTCAGCGTGATGGTATGTCCTGCCGATGGATTCGCCGTAAAGGTAATGTCACCCGTGGCAGCAACGTTGGTGGTTACGGGGTTGCCGAGCAGAAATTGCAGCCAGCGTCCGAAGTCGCGCCCCTCTATGGGAATGACCAGATTGCCTTCATCGTTAATCACATCGCGGAAAGGTGCGCGAGGTTCGCGTCCTTGCCCCAGCAGATCAGAGGCGATCAGCCCTTGCTCTGCGCTTAAGTCAGATGAAACAAACGAGAATTTCTCCCAGTTGCCTGATGGCTTTGTGCCATAGGTTACTTCTTTTAAGGCAAGCAGTGACGCTGCCGAGCCGTATGATCGTGGCATAGATTACTCCTTTTTTGGGTTGGGTTAGTTAAGTGGGTCTGCCGTGAAAAAGCGGATCATCACCTGCAGCGTTGCAGCGCGGATGGTGGGTGCGCCTTCAATCGGTTCATCGTTAAAATCTGGGCTTCGCGCGATCATCCATTCGGCAAGCCCATCCAGTGAACGGTTGCTGGTGATAATGCCGCCAATGCTGCCAAGGAGCGCATCAACCACGCTATCTCGCGTTGCCTGATCGGGGTGTTGCACCATCACTTCAAGGCTGGCAAAATGCTCGTAGATGTAGGTAAGCGGCGAGAGAAGCACTTCTGGTTTCCGAAAACACATGTATGTTATTTTATTTTGTGTGTTGACATATAACACATAAATTGCTAGATTGTTTTTGCAATAAGAAAAACATATAGGGTTGAAAATGGAGCAAATAAAAAATAGCACTGGAAGCAAGCAAAATAGGAGTGAGACCGTAACAATCAGGTTAGATCCAAAATTAAAATATTTGGCAGAAATAGCCGCAAGAAAACAGCGCAGAACTCTTTCAAGTTTTATTGAATGGGCGGTTGATCAATCATTAAAACATGTGACATTAGAAGAACATTACAATAATGAAGTTTCAGTTGCAGATTGCGCAATTAAATTATGGGACATAGATGAAAGCGAAAGATTTTTGCGTCTTGCTATATCATTTCCAGAATTATTAAATTATGACGAGCAAGAAATATTCAAATTAATATCAGATAGTTGGTTATTAAACGCAACTTATACATCTGATAAATACGGTAATAAGGAATGGGATTGGAATGTTTTGATGGAATATACTTTTCCAGCCTTAAGAGAAGAGTGGGAGATAATCAAAAATTACAAGATATTAAATCGCGAAGATTGGATAACAAAAATAAGGACTAAAATTGCGAAAGGATTAATATATCCATGGAGTATAATTAATCTTAAAAGACAAAATACTCCTGAATTACTTGCATATGATGACGAAATACCTTTTTGATGGAGCAAAGATATGAATTGGGAAAAAATATCTTATGGTTTATTTGGATTACTTGTTGCAGCCTTGTTATATGGTTATAATGCAGAACAAAAAATGATTGATTATAGATTAACGGTATTAGAAGATAAAAAACACAAATAAATAATGCATTCCTTTGCGGTGTTATCTTAAGTCAAATCAGCGCACCTTGTGTCCATGCCTGAGCATTGGTTTTTTTGATGCTGAACACGCCTGTTAGCTGGGTTTGCACTTCCGCATTCAAAAGTGCGTCGTTGGATGCAACGCCAAACACCGAACCAACCAGCAAGCCATCGCCAGAGGTTACGTTGTATGGGGCTGTGAGGGTAATGTTATTACCCTCCTGAATGAAGTTTTTCATGGGTTTCTCCTTGGTTTAGATAATAAAAAAGCGGCACTCTGGCCGCAGGGTTAAACGGTAGTTGGGTTAGAAATTACGCACCTGGGTTTCTCCAGAAGCCTCTCCAGTCGATTGCCTTGGCAGCAAAGTCGAGACGGGCTTTCAGTTCCACGCCGTCCACTTCAAATCCTGTGCGGCTTTCAAGATAAACGCCTTCCTGACCTTCGAGATACGCATACTCAATCGTATCAATCTGGGCAGGATCAGCGGCGAGATACCAGGAAATCAGCGAGGCAGCATCAAGGCGCGGTTCAGCCACCACCTGCAGCTTGTTCGCAAACGGATTGTAATCCGTGGACTTGGTGTAGACGATGTTGGTCTGGGTGACATATTGCTCTGCCACCGTTTCCAGCGCAGCAGGTACGACCAGATACTTTGCCATCACATTGATGAAGCGTCCATTCAAGCCTTTCTGCTTCCGCATATTGGCGCGACCATCACCAAGGCTTGCCACGGTGATTGCCGTGCCTGCGCCTGCAAGGTTGCCGTGGTTTGCATGGAACACAGTGCCACACCATCACCCATATTCGGGTTGCTGGTGATAATGCCCCAGACAGTATCGCTTTCCAGATCTGCGGCGGCACGTCCGAACATTTCTGGCAAGCGCGTAAATGCACCCAGATCATCATTGATGATCGTCTGGCGAGTGATTGCGACCACCTTGCCATAGGTTGCGAGTGCATATTGCTCGCGGGCTTCACCCACCGTGCCATGCTTGAACTCGCCAGACTCATTCACTTTTTCAAGCGTAGGAGCATCGCCTAATTGTGTCCGCGCAATGGTTTTGAAATCAGGATTGGTGGTCTGACGGCAGAAGGATTTGAACGTCTGCGGCGCGGCTTCATAGGCAGCGCGTAGCGTTTTGTTTGCCACATTCGCCAGAATGAATGGGAAATCGCTCGTGCCATGATAGCCAGCGCGGGTTTCCATTCCCAGCATCGCGCCTGCCAATTCCGAGCGCGACATGCCACGGGTGCGAACGCCACGGCGTTCAAGAATATCGCGTCCGATTTCAAGCAGCGACAAGCCGCGATATTCCCGCGCACCTTCCTCCAGCGGATATTGCTTCGGGTTATGGCGATTTAGCAGCGCATTGGTAATCAACGAACGCTGTGTATCCGCCTCATCGCGGGTGATGCTCACCTGAGAGCGAATTTCGCCGCCCTCATTGGAGCGACGGGCAAGCTCATCAATCACGCTGCGGCGAGCGTTATCAAGGTTGACACCATCATTTACCAGCTTGGTAGCAAAAGTGTCAGGCAGCTTTGCCGCACGGACGATACGTCCGATTTCAGCAATGCGGCTGCGTTCCTGACGTGCGCCATCAGCGCGAGCCTGCTCAGGGTTTTCTGGCTGCGGCTGCGGGTTGGCAGGTGCATCGGCTGGCGGCGTATCCTGCGGCGGATTATCTGCTGGAGTGCTATCAGGCGTGTGCGGGAAGTCACTTTGTTGGGTTTCATTGTAGGTCATGGTACGATTCTCCTTGTTGGGGGTTGGTAGTTGGATAACCTCACAGGGAAAAATGTGAGGGGTGGAGCGAATGCCAGCACCAGCATCCGCCCCGATGGGAACTAACGAAATTTCGTAAGGCTCCCAGTCGACGGCGCGGTAAAGCGGCACTTCACCATCTCTGCGGATGACTTCGTATCGGTAGACACGATAGCCAATGCTCACATTGCGGATGATGCCGTCCTTAATTTTCCGAATGATCGGATCATTTTCCGGCCCGCCGTCGAGTTTGATTGCTGCTTTGCCTGTGCTGCCATCCACATAGGCGCTGCTGGCAAGCACCACGCCGAGAACGCCGCTTAAGGACAGATCGCCGTGCGTATCCAGCACGGGTGCAGCACCAGAGTTAAGCCTGCCGAGGCGAACGGCTGATGGGTCAACCGCCAGCTCTTCGTCGTAGGCTTCGTCTGTAAAAAAATTGTAGCGGCGGACGATTGCGCCCGTGGTGAACACCACATTGAAAGTGCGCTCATCACCCGAACGCAGTTCTTCAAGCGTGGCGGTTCGGGTTTGCAGTGGCAGGTTAAATCGGTTCATCGTCGGGTTTGTCGGCGGCATTGTTTTCGCCTGAGTTGCTGGCTGGGGCATTGTTTCCTCCTTGTTGGGTTTCGTTTGATGCACCGCTTTTCGCGGTTTTGCGTGGATCAATGTCGAGAATGATTTTCAGGTCATCGAGCTTCTGGAATATCTCTGCGATTTCCTGAATCTGCTTCTCAGGATCAAAGCCTTGGGCGGAGCAATAGCCTCACGCAATGTGAGTGTGCCGTTTCGCATCATCAGCGTGTCGGCTTGCGCGTCTTTCAGCGGATCGATCATCTCGAATTTCGGCGCAGACCAGACCACGCCATAATCCTGACGGTTAATCACGCCTGCGACATAGGCGCGGTCAATGAACCGCCGCCATACCTGATTGCAGAACATGGGGATGAACACATGCCAGCGCAGAATTTCAATCCAACGGCGGAACTCCAGCAACCCAGCGCGAAGGCTGCTGTAATTCACCTGTGACAAATCACCCGTTAGCTGCTCGTAAGTAATACCAAGCCCTGCGGCGATGGCGTGAAGTTTAATTATTTCGTGAGTTTAACTGTTATATTTGTTTTACTTCTCTATTTGGTAAAATAAATAATTTTCTATGTGCATTTTTACGCAATAATAAACTTTCTTTTTCTGTAACATTTGCAACATGCCAGCCCACAGCTCCATTTTTAATTTGAGTTCGTGACCATGTATTTTTTAATCCAACAACTCCGTAACCATCACGAATAATGGTAACTGCTTGTTCATTTTGATTTTCCCAGTGCTTCGGCACAGCAATGTATTTGGGAAATTTGTAAGACGATATGTGCATCTGACGTAATATTCTTAAAGATTCCAAATAAGCCAAAGCTTTATTCACAAAAGTGAGCTTTTCATCGTGATAATATTTTTTATATGGTTCTCTTGTTATAAATGTTCCGTCATCAGCAATAGAATAATCTGAATGAAAAATAGCATTGCGTAAATCTTTGTTATAAACTTCGTCAATAGGTCGCATCGCATCAGAAAAATTATTTTTGTTTGAGTGGTTTCTCAATTTGTCAAGTATATTATGCAACATAAGAGGTTGCCCATTCTTATTATATCCAAAATTGTATATATTATGACTTCCGTCACTTGCAACAGATATAAGGTTATACAATAATTCATATGGTGCCGATGCCTCCACAATATGACCATATAACCAGAGCCATAAATGTTCTGTTGCAAGACTATAAGGATTTGCCTTTATCAGATTCAATATTTCTGCAATAGAATCTGACGTTGTTTGAAATGGATCGCAATTCTCAGCAGTGAACTCAGATTTTATTCTCAAAAGAGAACAAATAAAACCAAATTCACATTCTTTTTTTGCTTTTGCAAACACAGGCTCAAAACTATTGAGATATTTTGGCAATGCTTCAAAGTAAGAAAAGTGCGAATTTTTCATAGCCTCTGCATCAGCATCCTCTTTTTGAAAATGCCAAGTACATGATTCATCATCCCTATAAAGCTCCATATTATTTCCATTTTTACTCAACAAACTCATATCGGGCAACTCTATTAACTGCGTGATTTTCTGATAAATTTTGTGTATAGTGCGTTTTTGCAAGCACAAGGTTATTGAGATGGCACGACAACAAGGTTTTGA
>RDZH01000022.1 GCA_004293935.1 Alphaproteobacteria bacterium
TTTTGGCGTAGTCTTGGCGTTACCATGCAATATACTTCCCATAAATTGGTCTCCTTTAGATCAGTATAGCTTATGCCATAAGAAAAAGGAACCAAACAAATAGCTAACTATACTACACGTTAAATTTTCTGCCCCGTTGCCGCCCAATCCTTCACAAACTGCTCAAGCCCGCGATCTGTCAGTGGATGTTCAATCAACTGGCGCATCACTTTATACGGAATCGTAGAGACATCCGCCCCTATTTTTGCTGCACGCACCACATGCAAGGGGCTACGAATAGACGCAACCAAAATCTCTGTTTCAAAAAAATATTCCTGATAGATAGTGCGAATATCTTGAATCAGAGCCAAGCCATCTTGCCCAATATCATCCAAACGACCAACAAACGGAGAAATAAACGCTGCCCCCGCTTTTGCTGCCATCAAGGCTTGGCTTGCGGAAAAACACAAAGTAACATTCACCATCCGCCCTTGCTCCGCAAAATAACGACACGCCTTAAGTCCATCCCATGTTAAGGGAACTTTAATCGCCACTTGCTCGGCAATCTCCGCAAGGATGCTGCCTTCGCGTTTCATGCCTTCCAAATCCGTTGCGCCCACTTCGGCACTTACTGGACCATCGACAAGAGTACAAATCTCGGCAATCACCTCTTTAATATCGCGTCCCGATTTCAAAATCAAGCTCGGATTGGTGGTCACGCCATCAAGCAATCCCGTTTCATTTAATTCTGCAATTTCTTTAATATCTGCGGTATCAACAAAAAATTTCATGACAATAAGTTCCTAGTTTGATGAATCATGGTAAAAGCACTATAGGAATCTCTGCAAAAGCATCGCTTCCTATACGTTACTTGTTATTTACGCCCGCTTCGCGGCGGAAAATCGCCATTCACAAAGACGATTTTCATAGAAGACACTACAAAATAACCCTTTTGCAGCGTCTTCTATAATTGCGCGGCGTGAAGTTTCGCCTCTAAGACAAGCACATCATGCGCCTTCGCCTGACGCGCACCATCATCTGCTTGCGCAAGTTCTTCTTTAGCGAGTTGTAACTTTTCTGCTATGGCATCACGCTGTAAATCTTCCAGAGGGCAAAGAAATTCTGCAAGGATCGAACATTGATCACCCGTCACATTGGCATAACCACCAGCAATAAAATAACGCTGAGACTTCGATGCATTCAGCATGAGGTCTAAAACTCCGGGGCGTATCATGGAAACGAGCGGGCAGTGTCCTGCAAGAACCGAAAAGTCGCCATCCGCTCCGGGAATCGAAACACGCTCCACCTGCTCAGCAAACATCCGTGCCGCAGGGGAAACAAGTTCAAGATGAAATGTTTGTGCCATAAATACCCGTATGTCGTCTTATGCAGCTTGCGCCATTTTATGTGCTTTTTCTTCCGCTTCTTCAAGAGTACCCACCATGTAAAAAGCAGATTCAGGAAGATGATCCATCGCCCCTTCAACAATAGCCTTGAAGCCAGATACGGTATCTTTACGCGCCACCAATTTCCCCGGTGCGCCCGTAAATACTTCCGCCACATGGAATGGCTGTGAAAGGAAACGCTGAATCTTACGCGCACGCGCTACGGTGATTTTATCTTCTTCTGATAATTCATCCATCCCCAAAATAGCAATAATATCTTGCAAGGATTTATAGGATTGCAGCACAGACTGCACATGACGTGCCACTTGATAATGCTCCTCACCAATCACGCGAGGGTCAAGAATACGCGATGTTGAATCAAGCGGATCTACCGCAGGATAGATGCCCAATTCCGCGATCTGACGTGACAATACCGTCGTTGCATCTAAATGCGCAAATGTCGTTGCAGGCGCAGGATCGGTCAAGTCATCCGCTGGTACATAGACGGCCTGAATCGACGTAATGGATCCTTTGGTTGTGGAGGTAATACGCTCTTGTAGGGATGCCATATCGGTGGCGAGCGTTGGCTGATACCCTACCGCTGAAGGGATACGCCCAAGCAACGCCGATACTTCCGCGCCCGCTTGCGTAAAACGAAACACATTATCCATAAAGAATAATACGTCTTGGTGCGCTTCATCACGGAAATATTCCGCCATCGTCAATCCTGTGAGAGCCACACGCGCACGCGCTCCCGGAGGTTCATTCATCTGCCCATACACCAAGGCTACTTTTGATTGATCAATATGATCAAGATTAATAACATTGGATTCAATCATCTCATGATAAAGGTCATTTCCCTCACGTGTACGTTCACCTACGCCCGCAAATACAGAAACACCACCATGAGCTTTGGCAATATTGTTGATCAATTCCATGATGAGTACAGTCTTACCGACACCCGCACCACCAAACAAACCAATTTTTCCACCTTTCACATAAGGTGCGAGCAAGTCAATCACTTTAATGCCCGTCTCTAATACTTCAGCTTCTGTCGATTGTTCAATGAATTCAGGGGCTTTCGCATGAATGCTTGCATGACGCGTTGCTCCGCAATAACCACGTTCATCAATTTCTTCACCCACCACGTTGAAAATACGCCCCAATGTCTCAGGACCAACAGGTACGGTAATGGGCTTACCTTGATCGACAACTTTCGCACCACGTTGCAAACCATCGGTAGAATCCATCGCGATGCAGCGCACCACACCTTCCCCCAAATGTTGTGAAATTTCCATCACTAAACGACGACCATCCACATCGGTTTCAATCGCATTCAATATCGGCGGCACTCCTTGATCAAAGCGTACATCCACAACGGCGGATATAACTTGTGTGACAATTCCTTCTAGTGCTGATTCGGTAGGGGACTTATGCATAATGTTACTCTCTTAATTTTTTGTGGGTTTGAGGAAAAAAAGCTAAACGGCTTCTGCTCCTGAAATAATTTCAATTAACTCTTTAGTGATCGCTGCTTGACGTGTGCGATTATATTGCAGCGTCAAACGTGCAATCATATCGCCCGCATTACGTGTTGCATTATCCATCGCCGTCATACGCGCCCCTTGTTCTGATGCCGTATTTTCAAGCAAAGCACGGAATATTTGCACCGTAAAATTCTTCGGCACTAAATCTTCAAGGATTTCTTGTTGCGATGGTTCAAACTCCACCATAGAAGCCTCGGGAACAAGAACATCACTCAAGGGATCATGCACCAAAAGCAACGGCATGAGCTGTTGCACATGCACCTTTTGGGCAATAGCAGAAAGAAATACACTATAAATCATATGACATACATCAATATGATGCGCATCAATCACTGCTTGCACCCTCTGCGCGACATGTTTCGCATCCTCATAAGACGGATTACTACGATACAGACCTTCAATCCGCTCAATAATCAGACTACCAAACTGTAATTGTAATTGTTCCGCGCCTTTTTTTCCAACGCATAGAACGCACACTTTTTTCCCTTCACGCTGCAAGCGGGTGATTAATTGACGTGCTTCTTTCACAATCGATGCGTTAAAACCACCACACAAACCACGATCCGCAGTCGCAACCACAACAAGATGCGTATGATCATGCCCTGTGCCACGCAAAAGAATCGGGGATGCATCCATAGCATCCATGCGCGAGACAACGGATTGCAGCATTTTTTCGATCGATTCAGCATAAGGACGCGCTGCCTCTGCCTGATCTTTTGCACGACGCAATTTCGCAGCCGCCACCATTTTCATGGCTTTGGTAATTTTTTGCGTATTTTTTACGCTACCAATACGAACTTTTAAGTCTTTCAGCGATGCCATAGTGTATTATTCCTGCTAATGCGCATTCACCATCTGCACAACATATTCAATCACATGACGCAAATCTGTTTCAGTTGCCTCATCAAGTTTTTGTTGCACACGAATGGATTCAAGAATATCAGCACGTGCATTACGCAATTCACGAAGCAATGTTTTTTCAAACTCACCCACAAGTTTCACAGGCACTTTATCAAGATAGCCCTTCACACCAGCAAAAATCACACATACTTGTTCTTCAACCAGCAAAGGCGAATATTGCGGTTGCTTCAGCAATTCTGTCAATCGCTGCCCACGCGCCAATAATTTTTGGGTTGAGGCATCAAGGTCTGATCCAAATTGAGCGAAGGCTTCCATCTCACGATATTGCGCGAGTTCTAATTTAATCGAACCAGCCACTTGTTTCATCGCCTTAATTTGCGCTGCAGAACCTACACGGCTGACCGAAAGACCCACATTCACCGCAGGGCGCACACCTTTATAGAACAAATTAGTTTCAAGGAATATCTGTCCATCGGTGATTGAAATCACATTGGTTGGGATATAAGCCGATACGTCACCCGCTTGCGTTTCAATGATAGGAAGTGCGGTAAGCGATCCTGCACCCGCCTCATCCGACATTTTCGCAGCACGCTCCAATAAACGTGAGTGAATAAAGAACACATCCCCTGGATATGCCTCACGCCCCGGCGGACGACGCAACAACAAGGACATCTGACGGTAGGCCACTGCTTGCTTCGACAAATCATCATAGACAATCGTAGCGTGCATTCCATTATCTCTGAAATATTCACCCATCGCACAGCCAGTATAAGGAGCAAGGAACTGCAAAGGAGCAGGATCAGAAGCAGTTGCTGCCACGACGATCGTATATTCCATCGCGCCCGCTTCTTCAAGTTTTTTCACCACTTGCGCCACGGTAGAACGCTTTTGCCCAATCGCAACATAGATGCAAAACATTTTGCCTTTGTCATCTTTCGCTGCCATATTCGTTTTTTTCTGATTCAGAATCGTATCAACTGCAATCGCTGTTTTCCCCGTCTGACGATCACCAATAATCAACTCACGCTGACCACGCCCAATCGGAATGAGGGCATCAATCGATTTAATCCCTGTTTGCACTGGCTCATGCACCGATTTACGGTACACAATCCCCGGAGCTTTCATCTCAACGCGACGACGTGCCGTTGTTTTAATCGGCCCTTTACCGTCAATAGGATTCCCCATCCCATCAACAACGCGCCCAAGCAATTCTTTGCCTACAGGAACATCGACAATATCACCTGAGCGGCGCACAATCATGCCTTCCGTTACCAATCGATCTTCACCAAACACCACAATACCAACGCTGTCCGTGTTCAAGTTGAGTGCCATACCTTTGACACCACCATCAAACTCGACCATCTCACCTGCCTGAACGCGATCAAGCCCATAGACCATCGCAACACCATCGCTGATGGAAATGACCTGACCGACTTCTGCACGATCCGCCTTCGATGCGATGCCACTAATGTGTTGCTTTAACACATCTGAGATTTCTGATGGACGAACTTCCATAGTGTAACTCCTTAATACCCTAAATCACTTTTTTATTTATTCTTACTCATATTTCTTGATACTTACGTACCGACTCTATACATAGTTTGCGCGGCAAGTGCAAGTTTTCCTTTTACGGATGCATCCCATTGCAATGAACCATAACGCACCACAACCCCACCAATCAAGGAAGGATCAATGCGCAATTTGGCAACCGCACGCACGCCCATTTCACGACCAACATGCGTAGCAATCTCATGTACGTTGGCATCATCCAATGGAAATGCCGATGTTATTTCAATTTGTGCCACACCAGCCGCCTCACGCACGCACGCCTCAAACGCATCACCCAAAAACGGCAACGCCGCCAAACGATCATTCTCAGCCATCGCAACCAGCAATGATTCTACTAAAGGCAACACATTCATATGACGCGCCAAAGCACGCATAGCAGCAATTTTACTCGCACGATCAATCACAGGGCTTGAACATAGCACACGCATTTCATCCGATGCTGCATAGGCATGAACCAACGCACCAATCTGCGTGCGCATAAGCTCCGTATCGCCTGAAGACGAACTAAGCGAAAACACGATGCGCGCATAACGCTGCGCAATGCGAGTAAAAGAAACCTGTTTACGAGCCATACCAACTATCAGAACTATGTTCACTAATTTTTTCGCACTTTAGACAAGGCTGCAGCATTTTGCAAGCTCTTTATCATGATCTCCCTTGTTTTTTGACATTATAAGAACTAGGGCGTAGCAGAAAAATACTTACGTCTTTTATAATGGCAACGTCACACGGGGGCTACGACCAGCATTGAGCCATAACGTCACTAAAATGCGCGTCACAAGAATTGCAGAAAACATCGAGGTGATGATACCCAAAGAAAGCGTCACCGCAAATCCTTTGATCGCCCCAGACCCTAAAAAGAACAAAATAAGTGCAGCAATTAACGTGGTGATATTGGAATCTAAAATGGTAGCAAACGCCCCTTTGAATCCGCGTTCAATCGCCAAAGACAATGCGATACCACGACGGAATTCTTCCTTAATACGCTCATAAATCAACACATTAGCATCCACCGCCATGCCAAGAGTGAGGACAATCCCCGCAATCCCCGGCAATGTGAGAGTTGCTTGAAGCAAGGTCAAACACGCAAATAATAAAAGCATATTCACGCACAATGCCACCGAAGCAAATAAGCCCAACAACCCGTAGCTGATCAGCATAAACACCACCACCAACACCACAGAAACAATCGATGCCACCATGCCCGCTGCAATCGAATCTGCCCCAAGGCTTGGACCAACCGAACGCTCTTCCACAATACGCACATCTGCTGGAAGCGCACCCGCACGCAATAATAGGGCAAGATCAGATGCGGATTGGGCGGTAAACCCCCCCTCAATCACCCCCGTACCCTCAAGGATAGGTGAACGAATCTGCGGTGCAGTGATGACTTTGCCATCCAACACCACAGCAAAACGCTTACCCACATTTGCCTGAGTAATCTCACCAAAAAGACGTGCTCCTTGATTATTAAAACGAAAACTCACAATCGGTTGCCCCATCTCGCCAACGCTCGGATTCGCATCGACCAACGTATCGCCCATGAGAGCCGGAGTAGGATTAAGAGCATAGGGAATTGCAGCTTGCCCTTCTTGTTCCTCACCATAAAATATTTCAGAACCTATCGGCACATCACCATTCATGAGGGCTTCTGGTGTCGCACGTTCATCGACAAGATGAAAATTCATTTGCGCAGTTGTTCCCAAAATCTTCTTCACCTGATCGGGGTTAGACATTCCCGCCACTTGCAACAAGATACGGTTATTTCCCTGCCTTTGGATCAATGGCTCTTTCGTGCCTGTTTCATCAATACGGCGGGATAAAATCTCGATAGTCTGCGTCACTAATTGCGACGTGCGCTGTTTCATCTCCTGTTCATTGACACGTACAGTAAAACGGGTGTCACCTTCTGATTCCACTTGCACACCACCAAGCACACGTTTTATCCATACTTCTGGCTGCTCATCGAGCGTCCATGTTTCTTTGCGAAGCTCAAGATACACAGCATCATCGCGTACTTCTATCGTGTTATAACCAATTTTCTCAGATCGCAATGCCTGACGTACCGTGCTGCGCATATGCGCCAACTGTTCATCAAAATATTGATCATTATCTACTTCAAGCAATAAATATGACCCCCCTTGCAGATCCAATCCAAGATTGATGGAACGCTCGGGCAACCACGATGACAATGCACCTTGCTGATCTTTTGACAAAATAAGAGGAGAAATAATATAAGAAGATACGGCACAAAGCACCGCAACGATCAAAAATGACCATGAGAATTTTCGAGGGGCATACGATACAGACATGACATCAACTAATTATCGTTCGCAGATTTTTGCTTTTTACTCTGCATCTTTGTTGCAGATTGTGTCTGGGGTGACACATCCTTACCATACACATTCGCAAGCGTAGAACGTGCCACTTGAATCGTGACGGCATCAGCAATCTCTACATGCACGACATCATCCTGATCATCGACCTTCATGACCTTACCTATAATCCCACCACTTGTAAGCACCTTATCACCGCGCTTTACCGCACTCACCATCGCACGATGCGCTTTGAAACGCTTCTGTTGCGGACGAATAATCAGCACATACATAAAGGCTGCAATAGCCAAAAGCGGAGCAAACTGCATAATAGGAGAAGGCGAAGCAGCAGCACTCACTGCTCCTACTTCTTGCGCAAACGCTGAAGAACTAAACATACGCACCTTCCCTAGTGATAGGCTATAACTATTTCAATTTTTGCTCTTTAAATTCCACATGCTTGCGGATTTTCGGATCATATTTGCGGAAGCTCAACTTTTCAGGTTGCTTACGCGGGTTACGTTTTTTTACAAAGAAGAAGCCAGTACCAGCAGTACTTACGAGCTTCACCAACATGGTTGCTTTTTTTGCCATCGTCGTTACACTATGCTTAATGGTTAAATATTCAAACATGCATTCATAACCAATTCTCATCAATAGTCAAGGATTTCTTTGCATCCTCAGTGATTTTATGCAAAATTAGGCAGATGCCCCCAAAAAAACGCCCATCTTTACCCAATGAATCTACGCATTATCATCGCGGTTGCGTTGCAGAGGATGCCGCGTGCGCGTGGCTGTGTGAGCGAAACTACACGATTCTTGCACGACGTATGCGCACCCCCTATGGCGAAATTGATATTATTGCACGCTGTGATGATGTGGTGGCGTTTATTGAGGTCAAATCGCGCCCCTCATTAGACGAGGCATTACATGCCATCACCCCCAAACAAAGGCAACGCATCATCAATGCAGCCCTGCATTATCTAAGCACCCACATCCTAGAGGATGATATGCGCTTTGATGTGATTGCTATCAATCATCAGCACGATATTATGCACCTACCGAATGCATGGGAGGCGATTTTATCATAATGCGTATCATGAACAGGACGATTTTTTCTGCTTCTCACTATCGGATTTTAGCTGCCCACACGCCGCCAAAATATCTTCACCGCGTGGCGTGCGCACAGGTGACATATACCCCGCTTGCTCCACAATCCTTGCAAAACGTGCAATGCGCTCGGGCGAAGAACGCGTATATCCTGACCCTTCCCATGCATTAAACGGAATAAGATTCACCTTGGCAGGGATTCCCTGAATCAAGCGCACCAACAACCGCGCATGATGCTCATGATCATTGACACCATCCAGCATCACATATTCAAACGTCACGCGCTGGCGGGGATGTTTTGCAGCATAATCACGGCACGCATCGAGCAATGGGGCAATCTTCCAGCGTTTATTCAACGGTACTAACACATCGCGCACTTCATCTTCTACGGCGTGAAGGGAAATGGCGAGGTTCACCCCTAAATCATCCGCGCATCGCGCAATGTTCGGCACATGCCCCGATGTGGAAAGGGTGATCTTTTTTCTTGGAAAAGCAAGCCCTTTGACATCCATGGCAATCAACATGGCATGACGCACATGCTCATAATTAAACAGAGGCTCTCCCATACCCATCAGCACAATATTCGTCAAACAGCGCGTTGTTGGATCTTCTGGCCAATCATCGAGCGCATCTTTCGCTGCCATAATCTGCCCAACAATTTCAGCGGCAGTGAGGTTACGCACCAATTTTTGCGTTCCCGTATGGCAAAAGGTGCAGGTAAGTGTACATCCCACTTGCGATGAAATACACAACGTCCCCCGATCCGTTTCAGGAATAAAGACGGTTTCCGCCTTATTGCCATCTTCAAAGGCAAAGAGCCATTTTACCGTCCCATCGAGCGAGCGTTGTTCGCGCACCACAGTTGGACGCTGCATATGCGCATGGCGCACAAGCTGTTCACGATCAGATTTGCTGAGGTTACTCATCGCCATCACATCGGATGTGCCTTTTTGATACAGCCATTGCCACATTTGTTCGGCACGAAATGGCTTCATATCCAGTGATGCAAGCGCGCCCTTCATCTCGGCACGCGACATGCCTAAGAGGGCAAGTGAGGGGGGAATTTCTTGTAATGTCATCTCCCCATCATACGGGCAAGCAGCCCATAATGCAAGCAGAGCATAGAGTCATTCCTATATTTTTCTTTAATCATTGCACAATTTTGAAAATGCGATAAAGTACAATATCACCCATAACCTCCCCTATAATCCCCCATGAAAGAACGCCATATTATCGAACAACTTTTGATGCCTTTAGCATCCTCTCCTTGGGCATTAGGGCTTCGTGATGATGCTGCCTATCTTCCCTCCCTGCCACATGGCATTGTCATCACCACGGATATGCTGCAAGAGGATATTCATTTTTTACGCACAGGCACGCCAGCACAGATTGCCCACAAAGCCTTAGCGGTAAACCTTTCGGATCTCGCTGCAATGGGAGCGCAACCTCATTCCTATCAACTCGCCCTCGCCCTCACCGATGCCCAAGATGAAGCATGGCTACGCGCTTTTTGCGCCGCTTTGGAAACACAACATCAACGCTATACTATCGCACTCACGGGAGGGGATATTATCCGCGCATCCCCACGCCTCACCTTATCCATTACCGCTATGGGATGTACAGATGCACCACTTTTGCGCAGCAATGCACGTGTGGGAGACGGCATTTATGTTACGGGAACGCTTGGTGATGCTGCCTTAGGCTTGCACCATGCGCGGGGTGATGTGCATCTGCCTGAACCCTATGCGAGCTATGTCGTGGAACGCTATTGGTACCCATCCCCAAGGCTCAGCATGGGTATTGCCCTAAGGCATTATGCAACCAGTGCGATGGATATTTCGGATGGACTGATGGTAGATATGCGCAAATTATGCGATGCAAGCAGTGTCGGAGCGCGCTTATATTATGATCTGTTGCCATTATCCGCTGCAGGGCATTATGCCCAACGTCACCATGCGCAACTATGGCAACATTGCTATTCGGCAGGTGATGATTATGAATTACTGTTCACGATGCCTAACCTCTATGAAGCAGATGTGCGTGCGCTCTGCCCCGATGTGGCCATTACTCATATTGGGGAAATCACATGTGATGCATCCGTCATGCTTTTGGATGCCAATGGAGCAGCAATCAATCCTCACTATGCGGGCTATGAACATTAGCATTTCTGGGGGAAAGCATCCTCACACTATAGGTCTTCATTGTTGAAGAACCCATAGTGCGAAAGATTACCTAGAACGCAACTGCGTTGGCTCAGGTTTTAACGGCACACCTTCGCTGAAGTCGATGGGGTTGTGTATCATAAGATACAAAAACCAACCCCAACTTGAAGCAGCAAACATGATTGACAAAAAGGTTTTCATGGCGTGTGAAAAGATAAGTTTAAGTATTCATACTACCACAATATTCTTGCAATTTCACCATAATTCGTACCCATCAACCAAAAAAAGCGACCACACCCCAAGGCATAGATCGCTTTTTTCTAAATCTACGTACTATTTTATTCAGCAGCAGCAGTGGCAGCTTCCGCTTCTGCAGCAGCGCGTGCAGCATCTTCAGCATTTTTGCGAGCTTGCGCACGTGGTGGAAGATTGCCTGATTTTGGCTTCGCAATATAACGCGGAGCTTCGTTCCATAAGCCTTGCGCACGCAAATAACGTGCTACGGCTTCCGTTGGTTTTGCCCCTGTGCCGATCCAATAACGCACACGATCCGCATCTACAACAAAGCGATCCGCGCTATCTTTCGGGAGCATAGGATTATAAATCCCTAATTTTTCAATAAACGCGCCATCACGTGGCGCACGCACATCAGCGGCTACTAAACGGTAAAAAGGACGTTTTTTTGAACCGCCACGCGCTAATCTGAGATGTACTGCCATAATATTATTTCCTTGAGTCTTACGATAAAGAGCAACACTTAAAGCATAGTTTGAACAAAAAATCCAGCATTTTCTTAACCTCAATCATAAAAAATGCGCAATGTAAAAACAAACACTGCTAGGGCATGTGTAAAAATCCTTGACATTTCAGAGCTATTGCTGCATAAATGTGTTAAAATTATCACAAGGGATAAAACTTCATGACCGCTATTGCACCCCGTTCCGATTCTGCCTTTACACTCCCCGCAAGCATCCTACGCGCCTATGATATTCGTGGCATTTATGGAGAAACATTGCATGATGATACGGGCTATTATGTCGGGCGTGCCTTTGCAACATGGATGGCACGCAACAGCAATAATCCGCACCCAACCATTGTCACTGCACGTGATGGGCGCGCAAGCTCCCCTGCCCTCACCAAAACACTCATCCAAGGCATGGTGGATGCAGGTGCGCATGTCGTTGATTGCGGCATAGGTCCTACGCCTATGTGCTATTTTGCGACCCTCACTTTAGAAGCCGATGCAGGCATTATGTTGACAGGTTCGCACAACCCACCTACGCATAATGGCTTCAAAATGATGATGAAATCACGCCCCTTTTTTGGTGATGATATTCAGGCATTAGGATCACTCATTGCTGCCAATGATTTTAACAGTGCGCAAGGAACAGTCACGCATCATGATATACGCGAAGCCTATGTTGATCGTTTGCTGCAAGGATTGCGCACTGAGGGCGCAAAACCGCTCACTGTTGTATGGGATGCAGGTAATGGCGCAGCGGGTGAAATCACGGAACTTTTAGCGCAGCGTTTGCACGGCACGCATATCACCTTATTTACCGAAATTGACGGCACGTTCCCAAACCATCATGCTGATCCCACAGAAGAAAAAAACATGCAAGATCTTATCGCAGCAGTACGCGAACATAAGGCAGATTTTGGCGTAGCCTTTGATGGTGATGGTGATCGCATTGGCGCGGTGGATGCAGGCGGCACGATTCTTTGGGGCGATCAGATGTTGACACTCTATGCCCGTGAGATATTATCACGCAAACCGGGGGCAACCGTGATTGCCGATGTGAAGGCAAGCCAAACACTTTTTGATGATGTCCTCGCGCACGGGGGCAAACCACTCATGTGGAAAACAGGGCATTCCTTGATTAAATCCAAAATGAAAGAAACAAAAGCAGAGATTGCAGGCGAAATGAGTGGTCATATCTTCTTTGCTGATGGCTATTATGGTTTTGATGATGGCTTATATGCAGCGGTACGCTTGCTCGACTTAGTGGCACACAGCGACCAAACCTTAGAACAAATGCGCACCAGCATTCCCCACACTTACAATACGCCTGAGATTCGTGTTGATTGCACCGAAGAACGCAAATTTGTTATCATTGAGGAAGTGCGCGCCCGCTTATATCAGATGCGTGAGGCTGGTGAGGCATTAGAAATCAACGAAGCCGACGGTGTGCGCGTAAGTTTCCGTGATGGTTGGTGGTTGGCGCGTGCCTCTAATACACAAGCTGCCATCATTGTACGTTGCGAAGCACAAACGACGGAAACATTAGAGCTACTCAAACAGATGGTACGCGATCAAATGCACGCTAGCCATGTATCCGTGACTGTTTAAGATGCACGCACGCATCCCTACCACGCTTGAGACTATCCAAAACGCACGGCTTCATGCGAACAAGAAACTAGGGCAGCATTTTCTTACCGATGAAATGCTGCTCTCCGCTATTGTACGCTGTGCTGCTTTGCCACACAATGTTCACGCCATTGAAATCGGATCAGGCCCCGGAGGCTTGACACGCGCTTTGCTTGCTGAAGACCATGTCGCACACCTTACCGCCATTGAATTAGATGCACGGTGCGTTGTTGCGTTGCAACCATTAGTAGAACATTATCCGCAACGCTTCACCCTGCATCAACGTGATGCCCTAGATGTGCGCCTACATGATCTCACCCCCGCACCACGTGCGGTTGTAGCAAACCTGCCGTATAATGTGGGTACGACGCTCATCATTCATTGGTTGAAAGAAATTGCTACTTATGGTGCTGGTGTGGTGGATTCGATCACTGTGATGCTACAAAAAGAAGTGGTAGAGCGGATCGTGGCTGCTCCTGATACTACCGATTATGGACGGTTCAGCATTCTCTGCCAATGGCTGTGCGAGGTGGATTATTGCATGGATGTGCCGCCCGAAGCCTTCACCCCTCCCCCTGCAGTAATGTCCTCTGTGGTGCGCCTTGTACCACGTGCGCAACCTGCCTTTGCCGCCTCATGGGAAGAAGTGGAGGCATTCACCCACGCCGCCTTCGCGCAACGGCGTAAAATGCTACGCAAAAACTTATTAGCATGGCGTAGCGATGCCGTGGAGCGCATGGAAGCGTGCAGCATTGATCCGACACGTCGCGCAGAAACGCTCACACAAAAAGAAATTGCCACACTGCTCATAAAATGATTGACAGAAACCGTAATTTCGCTATATTCACTATCTCATAAAATTTCAAGGATACTAAAGCAATGTTTGCAATTATTGAAACAGGTGGAAAACAATATTCCGTAACAAGTGGCAACAAATTAGCAGTTGCGAAAATCGAAGGTGACATAGGTGACGTAATTGAATTTACGCGTGTGCTTATGGCAGGTAGCAAAATTGGCACGCCCGTCGTTGAAGGCGCAACCGTTACCGCAACCATCATCAATCAAACGCGCACCGCTAAAATCTGGGTGTTCAAAAAGAAGCGTCGTCAAAATTATCGTCGTATGAATGGTCATCGTCAACATCAGACGATTGTTCGTATTGATGCGATTGCAGCGTAATATACCCATTTCACTTCAAAGAATTAGGTCATTGAAGTAAAATTAAGGGTGTATCTTAGTAACAATACTCATCTTTCCCACATTTTGATATTGTGCATCTTTATGTGTGATGAGTACATCATAATAAATTATCAAGGAGTAGAACATGGCTCATAAAAAAGCAGGTGGTAGTTCACGTAATGGTCGCGATTCAGCAGGTCGTCGCTTGGGTGTGAAAAAATTTGGTGGTGAATTGGTCATCCCCGGCAACATTCTTGTGCGTCAACGTGGCACAAAATTCCATGCTGGAAAAAATGTTGGTATGGGCAAGGATCATACCTTATTCGCACTGGTTGAAGGGCATGTGGAATTTGCTGTAAAAGCCAATGAACGTCAGTTCGTTTCTGTGATTCCAGCCCCCATTGCTGCGTAACTCGTTGGCGTGCTAGGCGCGCTTTCTTAAATCGCATGAATGAGACAAGCAATGCTTTGTGTGTTGCTTGTCTTTTTGCGTGTGGCGTGTCGATTATTGTCCCGCCTGATTTTATATAGTCGTTTCTTGTCATTCCTGCGAAGGCAGGAATCCAGTCAAAAGCATTGCGTTGGATGCCTGCCTACGCAGGCATGACGAGTGGTGTTCGTATCTAAGTTATATTAACTTGCATTATACTTCATTCTATGCTATAAATAAAACTGAAAATCTTTCATGCTTGATTATCCTCTATAGTTATATAGAGCAATTATCAAGCCACCCTGTTCTTTATTTGCAAAGCAAAAAATCATGATTACTGAATTGAAATCTTATCCCATTGGCTCAACTCACGAAGTTCTAATCGGTGACAAATGTTTTCCCGTTCGTTTACAGACCTACTCTGTGACCAAATATGAAACTTTTGTCCATTTGCTCGGCGATGAGGTGGCTATTAGTTTATCTACGAAACCGAGACACCCTAATGTTGCTGACGGCTATGTCACAATAATAGGTACTAATTCCGTACACAGTTTCGACCTGTGCGGATATTTTGACGAAGAGTCTAAGATATACCGATTTTACACAGAGGATGAGACCCCAGTGCGCCTCAAGAAAAGTTTTCTTCAACGAATCCACAATTTCGTAAAAAACCTTTTCTAGCTTAGTCACAATCCGTTAGGTACTGTTCTTTCTCAAGAACATACCTAATGGATGTGATATTTTCATATGAATACTTGCGTTAAAAAGACAAGCGATGCTTTATGTGTTGCTTGTCTTTTTTTGTTCATCACGTCATAGAATATATATTAACTTGCATTATACTTCATTCTATGCTATAAATAAAACTGTAAATCTTTCCATGCTTGATTATCCTCTCTAGTTATAGAGAGAAATCATCAAGCTCCCTGTTCTTTATTTGCACGTCAAAAAATCATGATTAACGAATTAAAGTACGCTCCGATCGGATCAACTCACGAGATCGTGATTGATAACATGTGTTTCCGCCTTCGTCTGCAACGCTATGTTGTGAAAAACGACAAAGAAACGTTCATTTGTTTGACTGGTGAAAAAGCAGACATTGCGATTTTTGCACATATCGGCTCTGCCCACGGCATTGCCATTGCACAAAAAGATGATGGCTCGCTGGATACTATCTGCATCAGCGGATATTATAACGGAACATCAGATATGTTTGTTTTATGCACAAACAAACAAAATTCTGTGCATATCAAAAAAGGTATTTTTCAACGAATCCATGAATTCGTGAAAAAACTTTTCTAGCTTAAACACGATCTATGAGGTATGTTCTTTCCCAAGAACGTACTTCATAGACGTGATGCTATTGATATTTATCAAGCATTTCCTCATAGGTTTCACGCGGACGAATGATCGTCATACGCGTTCCATCCACCAGCACTTCAGGAATCTGCAACCGTGCATTATAGGTGGAACTCATCGATGCACCATACGCCCCCGCACTACGGATCACCACCAGATCATCTTCCTGCAATAAAGGCAACGGATGATGACGTAGAAAAACATCGCTTGATTCACATACCGGCCCAACCACATGCTGTGACACATGCGCGGCGTGATGCTGCGCTTCGGATACGGGGACAAGCTCATGATGCGCGCCATACATGGCAGGACGCATCAGATCATTCATCCCCGCATCAATAATCATAAAACGATGCGTGACATCCGTTTGGGCATCATGCGCCTCTTTCGTATAAATCACAGACGCTACCAACACCCCTGCATTGCCCGCAATCAACCGCCCCGGTTCAAAAACATAGTGCGCCTCTAGCCCCTGCATCGCATCACAAATCATCGCACCATAACCATCAGGTTCAGGCAATGCTGCATGTTCTGGATGATAGGGAATGCCCAACCCGCCGCCTAAATCGACCACATCAATCGGCACGCCCTGTGCGCGCATCTCCTGCACAAAATCCCGCACCCGTGCAAATGCCCGCGCAAACGGTTCAAGCTGGGTGAGCTGTGAGCCTATATGCACCGAGATTCCCTGCACCTTAATATGCGGCATAGTCTGAGCAAGCGCATAAATCTCTGGTGCTTGTTCAATATCAATCCCGAATTTGGAATCTTTGCGCCCTGTGGTGATTTTTTCATGCGTCACCGCATCCACATTCGGGTTCACCCGTAGCGCAATAGGGGCAAGCACGCCTAAGCCTTGCGCCTCCTCATGCAGCACATGCAGCTCTTGCGCTGATTCCACATTAAATTGAAATACGCCACATTGCAGCGCAAACCGCATCTCTTGGCGTTTTTTGCCCACACCCGAAAAGACGATGTCTTGGGCGGCAATCCCCGCTGCAAGAGCCAAACGAATCTCCCCTTCGGATACCACATCTGCACCAAGCCCTTGCTCTTTGAGTACATGTAGCACATGCGGATTCGGATTCGCTTTTACCGCAAAACATATTTTCGGTGGCACACGATGGTTCAACCCCGCAATCCCACGCATAAATACCTGTGCATGATGCCGCAATGTTGCTGCTGAATAACAATAAAACGGTGTTTCCACCAATGTTGCCAATGTATCTAACGGCATATCCTCTGCATGATAGACTCCATGCTTATATTGGAAGTGATCCACGCTTTTTCTCCTGTTGTTTTTCATATTCAGGGATGTCCGATGGGCGTATCACGTCTTTTTTAATACCGCACGCACTCATCATTACCATCACCATTATTATCATTATTAGTTGGATCATATAGCTAGACCTCTGCTTTGTCATTCCTGCGAAGGCAGGAATCCAACAATCACGAGATATAATGGATACCCGCCTACGCGGGTATGACGATATAATAGTTTTATGCGCACTCATCCAATTTATTCCTCCAATCCATAAACCTCACGCGCCCGCACAATCGCTGCACGCACCATCCTTGGTGATGTCCCCCCATAGCTGGTACGCGATGCTACCGAAGATCGCACATCCAACACCTGCAACGCATCCTGCGTAATCCGTGCATCCACGGTTTGCATCACCGCAAGTGGCAATTCCCACAAGGCGCACCCGCGTTGTTCTGCCTGCACCACTACACGCCCTGTGATATGATGCGCTTCTCGAAATGGTATGCGCAGTGTCCGTACCAACCAATCAGCTAAATCCGTTGCGGTGGAATGCCCTGCACGCGCTGCTTGTTCCATCTTTTCGGCATGGATACCGAAGCTATCTACCATCCCACGCATGGCACTCAAACATAAATCCAATGAGGCGATTGCATCAAAAATTGGCTCTTTATCTTCCTGTAAATCCTTATTATACGCAAGTGGCGTGCCTTTCAGTAGGGTCAGCAAATGCACCACATGCCCCATGCACCGCCCTGTTTTCGCACGAATCAATTCCGCCGCATCAGGATTGCGCTTTTGTGGCATGATTGAACTGCCCGTGGTGAACTGCTCTGGCAAATGAATCCATCCGAGCAAAGGCGATGACCACATCACCAACTCTTCCGCAAAGCGAGAAAGATGCACCGCGCACATGGCAATGCTGCTGCTTGCTTCCACCACAAAATCACGCGATGCCACTGAATCCAATGAATTATGCGTTGGTTCTAAAAAGCCTAGTAGTTTTGCCGTTTGATGCCGATCAATCGGAAAAGACGTACCCGCCAATGCCGCTGCCCCAAGAGGGCATTGCGCCATACGACGGCGTGCATCACGCATTCTTCCCTTATCACGCTCCAGCATCTCCACATACGCCATCAGATGATGACCGAGCGTCACGGGCTGTGCAGGTTGAAAATGCGTACATCCCGCCATGATGGTTTCTGCATATTCTTCCGCACGGTTGCATAAGCTACGTTGCAAGGACGTGATGCATCCCACCACATGCTCCATCGCTTCCATCACATAGAGCCGCAAATCCGTCACCACCTGATCATTACGCGAACGGGCAGTATGCAACTTGCCTGCTACCTCCCCAATCAGCTCTTTGAGGCGCATCTCCACATGCATATGAATGTCTTCTAAGGCAGGATTCCAGACCATCTGCCCATCCGCTATCTCCTGCGCAATTTTTGGCAACGCATCGCGTATTTGGTTCGCTTCTTCCTTAGAAATAATCCCCACATCCCCCAGCATCGTTACATGCGCAATCGACCCTGCAATATCATGGGCATACAACACATGATCCACATCTACCGAGCAATTAATACGCTGCATGATGCTATCGGGAGCGGTGCTGTAATGCCCGCCCCACATCGCATTAGGTGTGTTATCATTTTTTTGGTTCATCGCTTACTTGCCTTGCTACATCAACTGTTCTTTACACACCATCGGTGCGTAGGTTGCAAGCATAATATATTGTGACGTGCGATTTTTTGCATTTTTCCACTGGATCGTAGGCGCAACAATGGCTATAGTGTCGCGCATGACAAATACATTGCGTGCCATCCTACACATGCTGAATCATCATCGCAATCATTTAAGCGATATGATGCCGAGTGCCAATCGCATGAATGATATGGGGCGATCGTGCGAGCAGTTCATAAAAGACATATTTTCTGAATTACCGAGTGATAGTGATGAACAAACAAAGCTGCTGCGCTATGCTGAGGTATTTTCTTACTCTGGCAATCAAAATCACCCTCCCGATCTAATTTTGAAGAATGGTGATGCGATAGAAATTAAGAAAATTGAATCACGTAGTCCAAATCTTGCGTTGAATAGCTCCTATCCGAAACATAAACTCTATGCCACCAATAAGCGCATCCTTGCTTCGTGCAAAAATTGTGAATCTACGCCATGGGATGTGAAAGACATTGTCTATGTTATAGCACATGCGAAAGATAAAAAAATCAATTCTCTATGGATGATTTATGGAGATTGCTATGCAGCATCACCTGAAACTTACGAACGCATTCATAATCTTATTTCCGAAAATGTCTACGCCTCAGAAGATATTGATTTTATTGAAACGAATGAATTAGCTAAAATACAAAAAATTGATCCGTTAGGCATTACCGATCTGCGTGTGCGTGGCATGTGGAGCATTGCCCATCCAAGCAAAGTATTTGCCTATTTAGAGATACCGCATCAGCAAGAATTTTCTATTTATGCCTTAATGTGCAAAGAGAAATATCTTTGTTTTACTCCTGAAGATCGCACAACTTTAGAGCAGCATCCTCATGCACAAGTGCGTCATGTTTTGATCAAAAATCCTGATAATCCTGTGCAGCTTTTAGATGCCGTATTGATTGTTGCCCTATGAACATCCTATCGTTATTTTCTGGTGCAGGAGGGATGGATCGCGGCTTTGAAATGGCAGGCTTCCAAACCATTTGGGCGAATGAATATGATAAGGATATTTGGGCAACCTACGAAGCCAATTTTCCACATGTCGTGTTGAACCATAAGTCTATTTGCGATATTTCAAGCGATGAAATACCTGATGCAGACGGACTTATTGGCGGGCCACCATGTCAAAGCTGGAGTGAAGCAGGAACATTACGTGGCATTGATGATAGCCGTGGTAAATTATTTTTTGAGTTTATTCGTGTACTTGAAGCCAAACAACCCAAGTTTTTTGTAGCTGAAAATGTGTCGGGTATGTTGGCAGCACGACACGCACCTGCATTACAGCATATTACGCAACTTCTCACAAACTGTGGCTATGAGTTATCCGTGATGTTGCTGAATGCGGTAGATTTTAGCGTACCACAAGAACGCAAACGCTTATTTTTTGTAGGTTTTCGTAAAGATTTAGGTGCATGTTTTCGTTTTCCTGATCCCATCATTCAACGTAAGACGCTACGTGATGCGATCAGCGATTTAACGGATAACACCTTACCCGCACAAGCGCAAAATAAAACGAACGGATTAGAGTGCATCATCCCAAACCATGAATATATGATAGGCGGATTTTCAAGCATATTTATGTCGCGCAACCGAGTACGCACGTGGGATGAACCATCCTTCACGATTCAAGCAGGCGGCAGACACGCACCCATCCATCCGCAAGCACCGAAAATGCACCCTATAGGCAAAGATCGCTTTTCTTTTGTATCTGGAAGCGAACATCTTTATCGTCGGTTATCGGTACGCGAATGTGCGCACATACAAACATTTCCACCGTCGCATATTTTTCACTACACCCATGTCGCCGCTGGATATAAAATGGTGGGCAATGCCGTACCATGCCAACTTGCGTTTCATGTGGCACAAGCAATTAAAGAACAACTGAGCCATACTTAGTGCATTTTTCCACTGAATCGTAGGCGCAACAATGGCTATAGTGCACTCAATTCTTCCTAAGAATATCGTTGAATATCCTGATTTTTGATAATAGCCATAATTTCTACCACTCCATCATCGGAACATATTCGGTAATAAATGCTATGCATACCGCAAATAGTTCGACGATACCCAGCTCTAATATGCTCTACAGACTGATAATGTAACGGTTCTTTCGCAACAAGCGAACATTTATCTATCAACTCAAAAAAGTAATTATCTGCTTGTTGTTCATCATAATATTTGACCCCATATAACCAAATATTCTGTAAATCTTGCTCTGCCTTCTTGGAAATTCTATAATGCGTCATTATTAATCTGCGTTTTGAATGCCGCAAGCATGTGTTGTGGCGTTTTTTCTGTGAACCCACTTTGTTCTGATTGTATCAACGTATTTCTTATAAACTCTATTTCTGCTTCTGCCTGTTGCGACCTAGCACGACGAATTAAATCATTAATGATCTCACTTTTGCTTGCATATTCTTTGCTTGCAAGCTGTGCCTTAAGCCATAATTCATTTGGTTCGGTTATCGATATGGTTTGTCTTGTCATATAATTCAGCCCTTTGGTGTAATAATACACCATATGCGCACCAACGTCAATCAATCATTCCCATAGTGCTTCCATGATATAATGACCGATTAATCGGCAATTATATCATGGTAAAAGCACTATAAATCATAGTTTTATAGTCGCACTTGACATAAAAAATGAGTAATTTTTTTGTCAACCGACTATATATCTGCACCGCCGTCATGCTTTTTCCACTGGATCGTGGGCGCAACAATGGCTATAGTGTCGCGCATGAAGGAACAAGAACCCACCGCTAAAGCACCACATAACCTTGGCTTGGTACGCCATGAAGATAGGGTGCAGCCTTTTATGTTGCATAATTCCGTAGTGCGCGGGCGTATGGTACGGCTTGATAAAACACTGAACACGATCCTTGAACGCCATGCCTACCCTCCTATAGTGAGCCATATGCTTGCAGAATTATTGGTGCTTGCCTCCATGCTTTCTACCAATCTTCCTGAAGAAGGCATCCTCACTTTTCAAGCAAAAGGGGATGGGGCAGTCGCGTTTTTTGTAGCGGATGTCCGCCATGGTGGCTGCGTGCGCGCTTATGCCAATATCCGCGAAGATGGTCATGCCCATCTTGAAGGGCTTGATGAACAATCAGCCAATTTGCACGATGTCATGGGCGAAGGCTATCTTGCCATTACCCTCGATTATGGTTATGGCGATCCGTATCAAGGCATCGTACCGCTTGAGGGGCAGAATTTTTGCGAAGCACTCACCCATTATTTTTTGCAATCGCAACAACTTGATGTAATGTTTTATACCCACATCCACAAGCACACCCATGATCACGTGGCGCATCATTGGGTGATAGGCGGTATCATGCTTGAGCGTATGCCTGAATTAAGCATGGCAGAACAAACCGCCAGCGATCAGCTAGAACCCGCAGATATGGCAACGGATACACCCGAAGATCATTGGGAGTTTTGCCAATTCTTAGTACGCACCATCACCGAAGAAGAATTATGCGATCCGCATCTCGCGCTCTCTGCCTTGCTCTATCGTTTATTTCATGAGATCGGCGTATGGGTCTATGATACGCACACCATCAAAGATGAATGCCATTGCAGCCCCACACGCTTTGTGGATGTATTGCGCACCATCCCTCGATCTGAGCTTGAAGAAATGGCGATTGATGGCTGCATCGACATGACATGCCAATTTTGCAGCCGCACCCAGCATATTCCGTTGGATCATTTATAAAGTGAGACCTCTGCAGAAGTCTCACTTTATGTCATGCCTGCGTAGGCAGGCATCCATAACAATCCATGATGCTGGACTCCTGCCTACGCAGGAGTGACGAGTAAAAGGAATAAGCAAGTGAAAACAAAAATATACATCGCTTCTTATGCAAAATACAGGTTACCTACGCCAAAAACTTGGTACAAACAACACCAATATGGTGAATAATTCCAAACGCCCAAGCAGCATCGCAGCAGATAATATCCATTTTGCACCATCAGGCAAGCTAGAAAAATTACTTGCAGGACCAATGATTGCACCAAGCCCCGGCCCAACATTTGCCAATGCTTGCGCGGTGGCACTCATGCTTGTGAGAAAATCAAGATCATAAAGAGATAACGCCAAAGATAGCACTAAAAAACAAAAAGCAAACAATAAAAAGAAATTCAATACAGAGGCAATAATAGGATCGGTAAGCGGTTTGCCTTCATAGCGCGGTACATACACCCCATGTGGTTGAATAAGCTGTTTAAGCTGCACATACACCACAGCAAAAAACACTTGAAAGCGAAAAATCTTTATACCGCCAGAAGTTGAACCCGTACATCCACCCACCACCATAAGCATGAAAATCGCATGAGTTGCAAAACTTCCCCATAAAGCAAAATCTTCCGTGACAAAACCCGTGGTCGTAATCACCGTCACCACTGCAAATAAGGAGTGTCGCAGCGCATACCAAGGGTGCATCTGCCCCTTATAAACCAACCATGCAGCAATCGCAAGCGACACCAGCATGATCGTCGCAAAAAACATACGCACCTGTGAAGTACGGTATAACGCCCCCCAATCACCATTGACTGCCTGATAAAAAAGCATCAGTGGCATCGCACCTGCAATCATAAAGACAATGCAAATTAATTCAATTTCTAAGGACTTAAAATAACCAATCGAGGCATCATGCGTTGAAAATCCTCCCGTTGCAATCGTTGGAATCGCATGATTAATCGCATCAAAAGCCGACATACCAGCAAGCCAATAGCACCATGCACAAAGCACACTGAGTGCGAAAAATATAAACGCAGTTGTATAGGCAATTTGCGTACTACGTGGCAACATTTTGTCCGAATTATCCGATGATTCCGTGCGGAACAACTGCATCCCCCCCACACGCAATGTTGGAAGAATCGCAATCGCCATCACCACAATGCCAATGCCCCCAATCCCATTAAGCATCGAACGCCACAATAAAATTCCCGAAGGAGCAACATCCAAGCCCACAATCACCGTAGATCCTGTGGTCGTGAGTCCTGATACCGTTTCAAACACACCATCCGCATAACTTAAGTTCATGGCAGACAAATAAAACGGCAATGCCCCAAATGCAGAAATAAACATCCAACTTGTCGATGTGAGCAGAAATGCCTGCCGTATTTTCAACTCCACCGCCTCACCACGATTGGTAAAGAACAGCATCATGCCAATAAAACAGGTCATGATCGAACACATTGCAAATACTTCCCAATTACGATGATAATCAATCATATCCGCAATGGCAGGGATCATCATCAACGCCCCTAAAAGGCTAATCAATATACCATTAGTGTAAAGGATAGGTCGCCAAAAACGCATACATCAAGCCTAATCAAATCTGTTCACCGCGCAGCATATGCGGAAGATCTCCCGTCATACCCATAGCAGATTCCATGAAAAACATTTTTACAGGCTCGATACGGTTCAATAACCCCATACCCAACCGCCGCACAGGACGCACTAATTTTGAATCACTCGAAAATATTCGGTTCAACCCATCGGTCATCGCAATCATGCTCGTGGCATCAAAATGTCGCCATTGTTGATAATGCTGCATCATCGCTGCATTGCCAATATCTTGCCCCAAACGCAGCGCATCGACAAGCAATTCCGTTAAAACAGCCACATCGCGGTAGCCAAGATTCACCCCCTGCCCCGCAATCGGATGAATGGCATGAGCAGCGTCACCTATCATCACGGCACGTTCGCTGGTGTAGCGTTCTGCTTGAAAAAGGTTGAGCGGATACGCATATTTCCCGCCCACCATCTCAATCGTGCCAAGCATACCGCATAATTTACGGCTTAGTTCATAAGTGAAGGTGGCATCATCCAAACTAATCATATGCTGTGCAAAGCGTGAGCGTTCTGTCCATACGATGCAACTATGATGCCCACCGTGCATCGGCAATAATGCCAACGGTCCAGCAGGCAAAAACCATTCGATTGCACGCTCTTGATGATGCGCACTATGCGCAATCGTACACACCATAGCATGTTGATCATAATCAAACTTACGCGCCTTAATGCCAAGGCTATCGCGCACTTGTGAATATCTTCCATCGGCAACAATCAACAGATTCGCTTCAATGATTGCACCTTGTGTGAGTGTAGCGCGTACTTTTCCACTATCGCGCACCATATCCGCCACAGTCTGCTCTGCAATAAAGGTAATAAGCGGATGCGCCTCCACCGCCTCCAGCAACGCAATACGTAGCGAACGATTCGCCACCATATAGCCAAACGGATCATCACTCACATGCGCCGCATCAAAATGAATATCGGAGAAACTCCCCCCTTCTGTTACCAAAATAGAGCGTATTGCTCCCGCTTCCTGCTCCACCTTATGCCATAGATCAATATGCTCTAGCACCTGCACGGAGGCATGAGAAATCGCACTAACTCTGCCATCATGCCCTTGAGCGCGCACGGTATCAAGCGGGGTTTTATCCACCACAACGGAGCGCACACCATAATGCGCCAACGCTAATGCTTGCGCAGCACCCACAAGTCCTGCCCCAATAATTAACACATCTGAAACATACGAATTCATAATCTGCATCTAAACATAACTAGGCACTTTGTGCGATCTCTATTTCTCATCATCACGAAAAACACGCGAAGAATAACCTATTCATGCTGCATATGCAACATAGATAATCGAAGATGGGGTAATCCATCACTCCATCATTGACTTGATGGGGCAGTTGGATTATAGCAATAGATTAGGATAACTTGATAGTTGAGAATACGCCATGCACGCATACCGCACCCATCATTGCAACGCTTTGAACCTTAGCCATGCAGGAAGCGAAGTCAAACTTTCTGGATGGGTACATCGCGTGCGCGATCACGGACAACTTTTATTCATTGATTTGCGGGATCATTATGGCATTACGCAATGCGTGATGGAAAGCAACCATGCTGATTTTGCTACATTGAGCCATGTGCGCAATGAATCGGTGATCACGCTGATGGGAACAGTCGTGCAGCGTGATGCTGATGCCGTCAATAGCTCCATTGAAACAGGTGCGATTGAGGTACGTATTGCCTCATATCAGATGGAATCCCCAGCCGAGCCATTGCCTATGCAAGTGAATCTGGATCGTGAGTTCCCTGAAGAAACGCGCCTAACCTACCGCTTCCTAGATTTACGCCGCGAAAAACTGCACCGTAATATCGTGCTGCGCTCAGAAGTCATTGCCCATCTACGCCGTGCAATGCAGGCACAAGGCTTCCTTGAGATTCAAACTCCTATCCTTACCGCATCATCACCTGAGGGCGCACGGGATTATCTTGTGCCAAGCCGTGTGCATCCCGGTAAATTCTATGCCTTGCCACAAGCACCGCAAATGTTCAAACAATTACTCATGACCAGTGGCTTTGACCGCTATTTCCAAATAGCACCATGTTTTCGTGATGAAGATGCACGCGCTGATCGCTCTCCGGGTGAATTTTATCAGCTTGATATGGAGCTTGCCTTTGCCACACAAGATGATGTGTTTAACGTCGTAGAACCCGTGGTTGCAGGATTATTCCGTGAGTTTTCCAACAAAACTATTGCGGCGCAACCCTTCCCGCATATTCCCTACCGTACCGCCATGTTGAAATATGGTTGTGATAAGCCTGATTTGCGTAACCCGATTGAAATTATTGATGCAGCCGATATTTGGGCAAATACCGAGTTCAAGATTTTTGCACAAATTGCAGCGCAAGGCGGGTGCATCCGTGGCATCCCTGCCCCGTCAGTAGCGGATAAACCGCGCAGTTTCTTTGATAAAATGATTGATTTTGCGACAAGCTGTGGCGCAAAAGGACTCGCCTATATTGTCATTGATGCTGATGGCAGCGCGAAAGGACCGATTGCAAAATTCCTTCCTGAAGATCGCTTGAACATAATGAAAGAGCGTGCCAACCTCAAAGCAGGCGATGCCATCTTCTTTGCTTCGGGAACAGAAGCGGATGCTGCGGATATTGCGGGCAAGGTACGTACCGAATTGGGCAAGCAGCTTGATTTGATTGATCCCAATGTGTTCTCATTCTGTTGGGTGGTTGATTTCCCGTATTTTGAGTGGGACGCGGAAGAACATAAAATCATCTTCTCGCATAATCCATTTTCCATGCCACAAGGTGGGCTTGAGGTGTTAGAGCAAGCCGAAGGAAACAAAGAAAAACTCCTTGAAATCCTTGCTTATCAATATGATATTGTGTGCAACGGCATTGAACTTTCTTCAGGTGCAATCCGTAATCATCGCCCCGATATTATGAAAAAAGCCTTTGCCATTGCAGGCTACGGCGAAGAAGTGCTGGAGCAAAAATTTGGCGCGCTCTGGCGTGCATTCCATTATGGCGCACCGCCTCATGGTGGCATTGCCCCGGGTATTGACCGTATGGTGATGTTGCTCGCGGATGAGCCGAACATTCGTGAAGTGATTGCGTTCCCAATGAATCAACGTGCAGAAGATTTATTGATGAATGCTCCTGCCAATGTAGAGGAAAAACAATTACGTGAGCTGAATATTCAACTTTCACCAAAAGCACTAAAAGCCTTATCCACGGAACAAGGCGAACAACCAACACAGGTGAAACACGTAGGTTAAGAATGTTTTCCAAAACAACCCATCAAGTTGAAATCACCGTCATTCCCACCTATTTGGATGATCAATCCGATGGTGCGCAGGGGCATTATGTGTGGGCATATCGCGTGCGCCTCGAAAATCATGGGGAACGCACATTGCAACTCATGAACCGTCATTGGGAAGTGATGGATGCAACAGGATATGTACAACATGTGCGTGGCGCGGGTGTCGTGGGTGAGCAACCTATATTACACGCAGGTGATGTCTATCATTATACCAGCGGCACAGTGCTTTCCACCTCATCAGGCATGATGGTTGGGGAATATGAAATGGTTGATCCACAAACAGGGGAATCATTTTGGGTGGAGATACCCGCTTTTTCTTTGGATAGCACGGATCAAATGCTACGTCCAAACTAAGAACGAATATTTTATTTGCGCTATCTTCATTCTTATATATATATAAGGTCTAACGAATAACGATAGCGCACGAAAGGCGAACGGCAATGCGGAACAAGATACGAGCAGTAGAGTTTTTTATACTCATGATAGCAATCACAGGCTGTGGCGCAGGTGGTAGCTCTAGGTCCGCATGGGAACAATATGATTATCGTAGTACCGTTACCTATGATAATGATACAGGCTATACCGCCCCACATTATGGCTATACGGGCGATATGGAGCGCGATGTCGAAGCCAAAAAACAATATTATCAAGATAATGATGAGTATTACACCTCCCCGACCGATTTTGGATGCAGCCCAGATAATCCCGGCATGTGTAACTAAGGTGAGAAATCGCGCATAATCACGCGAATCATTGCCTTGCACGCAATTTTTTGTGAAGTTTTTGCCTTTTACGGCAATAAATGCTTGCTTTTTTGATGATATTCCTTATGAATAGAGGGGAATTTATCATTGCTGCATCACCACTAGGTGAGGCACAGAAGGGGTTATCAACTTATATGCAACTAGCAGAACAGAAACAAAACGAACAATTTGAAGAATTTGGAGCGCTATTTGAAGCATCACTTAGCCAATCAGATGTCAAAGAAGGTGACGTTGTCAAAGGAATTGTGATCGATATTCGTGGCGATATCGTATCCATCGATGTCGGATTAAAATCCGAAGGACGTATCTCATTAAAAGAATTTGCACAGGGAATACACGCCCCTGAAGTGCATGTCGGAGATGCGATTGAAGTCTATGTAGAACGTCTTGAAAACCGTCAAGGTGAGTTAGTATTGAGCCGTGAGCGCGCAGTGCGTGAAGCCGCGTGGGTGGATTTAGAGTCCGCAGCCGAAACGGGCGAACATGTGATGGGCGTGATCTTTGGCAAAGTCAAAGGTGGATTTACCGTCAATGTGAAAGGCGCGGTAGCGTTCCTTCCGGGAAGCCAAGTGGATATTCGTCCGATCAAAGATATCACGCCCCTTATTGGCGTAGAGCAACCTTTTGTGATCTTGAAGATGGATCGCAAACGTGGCAATATCGTAGTATCGCGTCGTGCGATTATGGAAGAATCACGTCAAGGTCAGCGTGAGGAAATCCTCGAAAATATCCGCGAAGGTCATATTATGGATGGCGTGGTCAAGAACATCACGGATTACGGTGCGTTCATTGATCTTGGTGGCGTTGATGGCTTGCTGCACGTCACAGATATTTCATGGAAACGTATCAATCATCCTTCAGAAGTATTCGCCGTGGGTGATGCCGTGAAAGTGATCGTTACCAAGTTTGATCAAGAGTCTAAGCGTATCTCGCTTGGTATGAAGCAACTCGAAAGCAATCCATGGGATGGTGCAGAACATATTTATGTTTCTGGAGCGCGCTTCCAAGGTAAAGTCAGCAACATCACGGATTATGGTGTGTTTGTTGAGTTGGATGATGGCATTGAAGGCTTGGTGCATGTCTCTGAAATGAGCTGGACGAAGAAGAATTTGCACCCATCGAAAATCATTGCTTTAGGTGAAAAAGTGGATGTGATGGTTCTCGAAGTGGAATTGAACAAGCACCGTATTTCTCTTGGTATGAAACAATGCCAAGAAAACCCTTGGGAGCAATTTGCTAGCAAGCATAAAGTGGGTGATGTTATTGAAGCAGCGATCACCAATATCACCGAATTCGGTCTATTCGTAGGTCTGGATCAAGATATTGACGGTCTCGTGCATCATTCTGATATTAGCTGGACGCAAGCAAGCGAAGAAGCCGTGAAAGAATTCAACAAAGCTGATGTCATTAAAGCGAAGATTTTGTTGATCGATGCCGATAAAGAGCGCGTCAGCTTGGGTATTAAGCAACTTGAAGAAGCCCCTGCTGGTAGCGATCTACGTCGTGGTGAGCAAGTCACCTGTGAAGTTATCGAAGTGCAAAAAGAAGGTCTTGCGGTGAAACTTTCCGATAATAAAGAAGGATTCATCAAGAAAGCAGAACTTTCAAGCGATCGCAAAGAGCAACGCACCGAACGCTTTACTGTTGGCGATCGTATTGATGCCAAAGTCGTTTCTACCGATAAAAAATCTGGTCAGGTACAACTTTCAATCAAGCAACTTGAAATCGAACAACATAAGCAAGCGATCAAAGATTACGGTTCAACCGATAGTGGCGCAACCTTGGGCGATATTTTAGGTGCGGCACTTGGTCGTGCGGATGAAGGGAAGCGTTAATCGTTTTGATAGATGAGAGGTAGGCATCATGGCACTAACAAGCGATAGTTTCATCGAACGTAGCTATTTGCGCAAGCAAGTAACGAAGTGGAAAATGGTCGCATTAGCTGTTGTGGTGCTTTCCCTCATATCTTTTTTTGAAAAAAACCAGACCCTCACTGATGTGACGAGTGAAGATTACATCGCACGCATCACGATTGAGGGGGTTATTGTCGAAGATGACAAATTATTTGATCTTCTTGATCAGGTAGCAAACGACAAGCACGCGAAAGCACTTATCCTGCACCTCAATTCCCCCGGAGGAACGGCGGTTGCGGGTGAAGTGTTACTTCAAAAAATCAAAGATATACGGGAAAAGAAACCCGTTGTTTCTTCCATGCGTTCATTATGCGCTTCCGCATGTTATATGATTTCCCTTGCATCGGATCGCTCCTTTGCCATGCAGGGTACGATTACAGGTTCTATCGGCGTGATTTTCCAAATGGCGGAAATGTCCGAATTAGCGCAAAAAATTGGCATCACTCCTATTACGATTAAATCGGGTACGTACAAAGGGTCGCCCTCGATGGATAAGCCTATCACCGATGATGAACGCGCCATCATCCAATCCATGATTGATGAATTTCACAATGTTTTTGTGCAGATGGTGTCAGATCATCGCAAGATTCCTGTCGAGCAGGTGCGTATCCTTGCTGATGGGCGCATCTATAGTGCGCAGCGTGCCAAAGAACTAAACCTTGTGGATGCCTTGGGTGGCGAAAAAGAAGCGCGTGCGTGGTTGGCAACTGAGAAAAAAATAGCACAAGATTTAGAAGTACGTCCGCTGCACATCAAATCACGCATGGATAATTTTTTAGAAAAACTTGAAGAGAGTGCGGATATTCCGAATATGGTATCAGGAGCATCGCGTTCTGGCTTGATGTTAACATGGCAACCTAGTATTCAAAACTTGGTAAATTAATTTTTATACAAAAACACATTTCTATGTTGCAAAGCGAAAAAAATAGGGATATATTCGCGGTATGACACGATCCGAACTTATTACATTTATGTTGAAGCGCTATCCTCATCTTGGTCAAAAGGGAGCTGATCTCCTTGTGAACCGCATATTGGGTGAAATATCGCAGAATTTATCACTTGGTAATCGTATTGAATTGCGCGGCTTTGGCGCGTTTTCAATCCGTTCACGCGATCCTCGAACGGCGCGCAATCCGAAGAATGGCACAACCGTTCAGGTGGATAAGCGTCATTCCATCTATTTCCGTGCGGGAAAGGAATTACGTGAGCGCATGAATCTTGACGATAAGGCATAATATCCGCTTATGATAATGCGCTGGATGATGCGAACTATTCTTTTCGTGATAACATGCATGGTGGTTTCACTAAGCATCATGAATGATCACATCATTCATCTGCATATTCCTTTGGGTGATCATTATGAAGTCGCGCTCTATCGCGTTCTGTTTTTCGCACTAGCCTTAGGCATCCTCATGGGGGCGATTTCATCGGTTCTCTATGAGCGCGATAAATATCGCCTTCTCAAGAAACACAGTGCGCAGCAGCAAACAACCATTGCATCTTTGCAGCAAGAGGTTGCGGCTTTGCGTGCTGAAGCGCAGGCGATGCATGAGCTACAACGCAGCACGCGCCTTGACTATGATGCACCACAACTCATCCATCCATTATCCTCATGAAAGCAGCCACACTTAAAATATGCGGATTGAGTTCTGAGGAAGCCATCGATGCAGGCATGGCGCGTGGCATTGGGTTTATGGGCTTTATCATGGTGGAACATTCATTGCGTTATGTTGCACCTGATCGCTTTGCCCCGTTGGCACGGCGCATTCCCAGCCACATCCATAGTGTGCTTGTCAGCATGGATGCGAGCAATGAAGCCCTTGATGCCTATGTAACGCACCACCGCCCTTCCATGATGCAACTGCACGGACACGAATCCCCGCAGCGCATGGCAGAAGTGAAAGCACGTTATGATCTCCCCATCATCAAAGCCTATGGGGTAAGCGCAGTTGCTGATCTTCATGCCGCCATCAGAGAATCTGCTACTGTAGCGGATTGGTTACTATGGGATACCAAACGCTGCGATGGCACATCGGGTGGCACAGGGCAAACATTTGATTGGAGCATTCTCACCTCAGTGACAATTCCCCTGCCCTATTTCCTCTCAGGTGGCATTGATGCATGGAACATTGTGCAAGCAACACAGCAAACAAATGCGGAATATTTTGACGTTTCTTCCTCATTAGAATATCCAAAGGGCGTAAAGGATGTCGGTCGCATCCACCAATTTATTGATCATTATGAGAGATGTGTACGATGACGAATTATCCAGATGATAACGGGCATTTTGGTATCTATGGCGGGCGTTATGTCGCAGAAACATTGATGCCTTTGATTTTACAGGTGGAGCAAGCCTATAATGAGGTGCGCACCAACCCCGCATTTCATGAAGAATTCCACAATTTATGTACGCATTATACAGGCAGACCCAGCCCTCTTTATTTTGCCAAGCGTATCAGTGACTATGCAGGCGGTGCAAAAATCTATTTTAAGCGTGATGAATTAAACCATACGGGCGCACATAAGATCAATAATTGTCTTGGGCAGATTCTTGTGGCCAAACATATGGGCAAAAAGCGTATTATTGCCGAAACAGGGGCAGGACAACATGGCGTAGCAACCGCTACTGTATGCGCCTTGATGGGGCTGCAATGCGTTGTCTATATGGGCGCAAAAGATATGGCACGTCAACAACCTAATGTGTTCCGTATGAAGCTGCTTGGCGCAGAAGTACGGGGCGTTGAGGCGGGTAGCGCGACACTGAAAGATGCCATGAATGAAGCATTGCGTGATTGGGTCACGCATGTGGATGATACCTATTACCTAATTGGCACAGCCGCAGGCCCGCATCCTTATCCTATGATGGTGCGTGACTTCCAATCAGTGATTGGCACGGAAGTGCGCGAACAAATGCTGCAGCGTGAAGGACGATTGCCCGATAGCTTAGTCGCGTGCATTGGTGGTGGTTCAAATGCTATTGGTTTGTTCCATCCATTTTTGCGCGATGCATCCGTGCAGTGCATTGGTGTTGAGGCTGGTGGCGAAGGGATCGAGAGTACGCGTCATGCTGCATCGCTCACGCGAGGTAGCGCAGGTATTCTGCACGGCAACAAAACCTATTTATTACACAATGAGGATGGGCAGATCACGCAAACCCATTCTATTTCTGCGGGGCTTGATTATCCGGGTATTGGCCCTGAACATGCATGGTTGCATGATACGGGGCGTGTGCAGTATGTGAGCATTACCGACAAAGAAGCATTGCACGCATTTCAATTATGCGCATCGTTGGAAGGCATTATTCCCGCCCTTGAACCAAGCCATGCCCTAGCCCATGTGCTGAAGATCGCACCGACATTGCCCCGCGATCATGTGTTGGTGATGAATCTTTGTGGACGCGGTGATAAGGATATTCATACGGTTGCAAGTCATTTAGGAGTCAGTCTATGAATCGATTAGCTGAATGCTTTACGGCGTTACGCGCCCAAAATAAAACCGCCTTTATCCCCTATCTCATGGCGGGTGATCCTGATGCGGATACAAGCCTTGCGGTGATGCACGCTCTCGCAAACCATGGTGCAGATGTGCTGGAATTGGGCTTTCCCTTTTCTGATCCGACTGCCGATGGGATAGCCATTCAACATGCAGGGAATCGCGCTTTAGCAGCAGGCATGACCTTGAAAAAAACGCTGGAACTCTGCACACGCTTTCGTGAAAGCAACCAGCACACCCCCATTATCTTGATGGGTTATGCCAATCCTGTGATGCATTATGGCTATGATGCATGTGCCAAGGCGATGCATAGCGCAGGGGTAGATGGCATTATTATTGTCGATATTCCGCCCGAAGAAGAGCAAGAGATTGTTCCTGCATTACGCGCCCATCACGTCGATTTCATCCGTTTGCTTGCCCCCACCACCCTAGGGGAACGCTTGCCGAAAATCTTACATTCCTGCACGGGGTTTGTCTATGCCATTGGCATCAAAGGCATCACAGGCACGCATAGTGCCAATCATGATGAGCTACGCGATCGCATTGCCACCATCCGCACGCACACCGATCTTCCTATTGTCTCTGGCTTTGGCGTGCATAGTGCTGAGCAAATACGCAGCTATGCGGAATTTTGTGACGGCGTGGTGGTTGGCTCTGCCTTGGTGCAGCATCTTTATGAAGCACATCGTGCGGGGCAGAATGTTGCTGACGCTGCGCAACGCTGGATTAAGACGATCCTTGCCGTCTAAAATATAGCACGGTTCATTGAATGTGTTTTTTTAAGAACAAACTTATCAAACTGTGTTATGCTCTTATTCGAGTACTCTAGCACTTCAATTTCATTACTCATCTTGGATGGGCAATGAAATTGAATATTGCTAGAGTTTATAATAACTTATAGCAATTTCTCAGCTTAAGATTTTCCAAAAAATGAGAAAATCTTAAGCTGAATTGCTATAACCTACGGCATTTTATGACAGAACCCTCAGCAACTTCGCATGTGCGTGTCGCGTGCATTCAACTCACCTCCATCAATGATGAAGCGCATAATATCGCACTCCTATCGCGCATGGTGGAAGAAGCGGTCACACAAGGGGCGCAACTGATCGCCACGCCTGAGAATAGCTTCTATATGCGCGCCAGTGATCGTGATCATGTGCCACTCGCCGCGATGCATGTTCATGCAGGGGTACTCGCCATGCAAGCATTAGCGATACGTCATGGGGTGTGGATCTTGATCGGTTCTTTATTTGTGCCTTCTACCGAGCCACCTTTGCAAGGGGGGCGTTGGTTTAATCGTTCAGTGATGATTGATCCGCAAGGGCGCATTGCGTGTCATTATGATAAAATCCATCTCTTTGACGCATCTTTTGATGAACACACGCATTATCGTGAATCAGCACGTATTTGCCCCGGCAATCAAGTGGGAATCGTCACGACCCCGTGGGGGAAAATTGGGATGACTATCTGCTATGATGTCCGCTTCCCGCATCTCTATCGTGATCTTGCCAAACATGGCGTTGAGATGATTGCCGTGCCTGCTGCCTTTGCAGAGATTACGGGACGCGCTCATTGGCACGTCTTGCTACGCGCCCGTGCTATTGAAAATGGTGCTTATGTACTTGCCCCTGCCCAATGCGGCGTACATCCCGGCAATAAGCGCACCTATGGTCATGCGATGATCGTCAATCCGTGGGGAGAAATTATTGCCGAAGCGGGCGATGAACCAACCATCATCTATGCAACGCTGGATCGTGCGCATGTACAGCGTGTACGCACCAACCTTCCCACCTTGCAGCATGATCGCCATTATTTCGCACCGCCTGAATATATGATTTAGCTTACTCCACAGGATAAATACGCGTTTTTGAAGGACGCACACGTTCATGCACTTGCCCATCCGCAATTTCTAAAATATGGTGCTTGCTCTGCTCCATAAGACGCGGATCATGGGTAGCAATGAACACGGTTGCCCCTTGCTGGTTTAGCACATCAAAGAGGTACATCACTTTTTTACTAAGCTCTGGGTCAAGATTCCCCGTTGGCTCATCCGCAAGAATAATCGAGGGGTTATTAATCACCGCCCGCGCAATCGCAACACGTTGTTTTTCTCCGCCCGAAAGCATCACAGGTAGGCTATCACGATGATGTTCCAGATGCACCCAATGCAATAATTCTTCGGTTTTTCTGCGATATTCCCTAGGGGAAACACCCATAACTTTTTGTGGCAAGGCGATATTTTCCGCAACCGTCAAATGATTAAATAGACGATAATTTTGATACACGCACCCAATGCGTCGACGCACTAACGGCAACACATCACGCCCCAAATGCGCAACATTTTGTCCGAACATAAACACATCCCCTTGCGAGGGCAACATATTCAAACTAAGGATATTCAACAAGGTTGATTTACCCGCCCCGCTGCGCCCTGTGAGCAAATAATAGCCACCTGCACGCAAAGAAAAATTGACATCACGCAAAATAGGCTGGTGTGATGCATAGCTTTTGAAGACATGTTGGCAGGTGATCATGAGGGGAAAAATATAAGGTTGTGTTTATCAAATGTTGTAGATATGTTATGCCCGAAACTGAATATAATGACAACTGCAAAGTTCGTTGTCTTTGCGATTTACTTTTAGACTCTACATGATAATGTGTAAGCATGACGTTAAAATATCTCGCTTGTCCTCATTGTTCTAGCACCTTTCGTATCCCTGTTGCCGCTTTAAGTGATGCAGGGAAAACGGTGCGTTGTTCCCAATGCGCCCATGAATGGCACGCCAAGCCGTCAGATTTATTTGATTCGATGCTGGATCGCATCTTGGTTGATAGCAATGATAAAGCAAAAGCGCACGAAACCGTGAAGGAATTATCTCCGCTTGATGCCTTAAACGCGCTCTTAAATGATGCAGAACATGCAGAACAATCTGCCATCCTCGATCCTGAGATTAAAGAGCTGATTGAGCATGTCTCCGCCTTTACCAAAAAACATACACAAACTGTTGCGGAAGAAGAAATCGTCAATCCGTTAGAAGATTTGTTTGGCGATTTCCCAACTGCACCTGCCGCCCCCATTATTGCAGAACAGCCCGCCATTGCTACAGAAGAATCCGTTGCCCCAACAGAGCCAAAGCTAGAGTCAGAGCCAGAGCCAAAAAACCATTGGTCAGATATTGTCCTTGAAGAAGCGAAAGAGGAAAAGTTCGACCCTGATCTTGAAAAGAAACTTGAAAAACTCTCTACACTCAATCCCATGGCAGCCGCCATGCAGGAAGCGGCATTGATTGCGGAACAAAATCAACGCACCAAAATCCGCCTCTTATTCATTGCTAATGCTGCATCTTTTCTTATCATGTTGTTCTTAAGTGTAGTGGCATTTCGTGACTCCATCATTCCTGCCGTACCGGGGATGAGTGCCTTTTATGAAATGATTGGGTTTGCCTCCTCACATACGGTGACGTTAGCGGAAGTCGATTATGATCGTAATCGTGCAGAGAATAATCGTTGGCGTTATGTGGTACGTGGCGTGATGGTCAATCAAGGTAAAGAAACCGTGGCCATGCCCACATTACGCGCCCGACTCTTCACCCAAAATGGCGTATTGCTCAATGAATGGAACATTGAACAAAAAGGCAGCATCATTGAATCAGGGGAAAGCGTACCGTTCACGACACGTAACTTATACAGCACGGCGCAAAATGCTGCTGTTCTTTCCGTTGATGCAGGCAGTCCTGTGGAAATATTATTAAGGAAATAATCATGGGATTTATTAGACCTGACGATTATCGCGCCCCCGAACTCATTACGCCGCTTTTTACTGCTGAGCAGATTGCTACAACACAATCCAAACTTGCGCGTTCCATCCGACAAGAATTGGGGCAAGAGTTGTTGGTTATGGGCTTACTCAAAGGCAGCTTTGTGTTTATTGCTGATTTAGTGCGCGCCATGCATCATCGTGGATGCACCCCGCAAATTGATTTTATGACCCTCTCCAGCTATGGCAATGACAAAGAAAGCAGCGGTGCAGTGCGCATGATGAGCGCGCATCATGATGATTTGGAAGGTAAGCCCATATTATTGGTGGATGATATTCTTGAATCTGGGCGCACCCTTAGCTTTGCCAAGCAATGGCTGTTTGATCGTGGTGCTGCATCCGTGCATGTCTGCGTGCTATTGGATAAGCCCCATAAACGCGTTATGCCCATAGAGGCAGATTATGTCGGCTTTACCATTGAAGACCAGTTTGTCGTTGGCTACGGCCTCGATTATGCGGGCTATTATCGTGAGCTACCCTTCATCGGCGCACTTTAATTCCCCCTATGGGGTGGATTAGTTTATAACGTGAATCTTGACATGCTTTCTAAAATATCATATCGTTCTCACTCAAAGAATAGAGAAAAACAATGAAATCATTATTGGCATTAATAGCGTTATTTTCACTTTCTGCATGTAATCAGCCTTTGCCATCTGGTGAAATGGTTCCTATGACACAGATATACGGTCAACTTCCAAAAAATAATGCATTAGAAAGATCAATTACCTTAGGTAAGGTCAGTGTTTTAGAAAATGCTGAAACAGGTGGATTTATTACACCAGAAAATTATCAAGAAGCAATTTCAACTGCGCTCTTAACTTCTGGCATGAAAACTAGGTCTGAAGATAAAGCAAAATATACTTTGGATGCAGAACTCATAGATTATGATAACCCATTTGCATTCTTTGAGACCACGATAAAGTACAAGGCACGCTATATATTGCGCCAAACAGATACTGGCAGAATCGCGCTCGATGAAACGGTCTCCATTCCCTATACTGCCAAATTTGCCGAATCTCCCGATAGCGCGCAGCGGCTGAGAATTGCTATCGTAAAAGCAGTGCGTGAAAATATCACCCATATGCTTCGGGTGCTTGCCTCTAAAACACACAAAGACTTATCTGGGAAAGGAAAAAAATCATGAAAAAAACCATGTCTGCACTCTCTGTTGTACTCCTTCTCTGTGGGTGCGCAAAACAAGATGGGTTAAGTCAATATAACTACAATGATGTTGGGCAAAGCACTCTTGTAGAATTTGGCACTATTGTGAATGCCCGTGAAGTTGGGATTACGGGACAAAATTCTGGGGCTGGTGCTTTGGTGGGTGCGGGTGTTGGTGCTGGTGCGGGATCGTATGCAGGTGGCGGCAGCGGAACGGCATGGGCTATGGTCGGAGGTGCATTGGCAGGAGCTGCTATTGGTGCTATTGCGGAACAATCAGCCGCAGATAGCAAAGGAATGGAATACACAGTAACCAAGGAAAATGGTCAAACCGTCACTGTTGTTCAGAATATGAACAAAGAAGATAGGATATTGCAATCAGGGGAACGCGTCATGGTGCAAATCTCAGGAAGCTATCAACGGGTTCTTCCAGCTAATAATTTACCCGAGCAAATCAAACGTCCCAAAGGCATAAAAGTGGTTGACTAATACTACAGCGCATTACGTACAGTTGAAGATAATCCCCCCCCCTTTACGCAACACACTATAATTTAATCTTGTCAAATCCAGTAAACTACGCTATACATACTTATCTATACTCATCGCACATGAAGATGCTTCGCATCAACATGTGGAAAAGATGAGTATTTTTAATAAGATATACCCTTCATTTCATGTCAAGGACTCAACTCCTTGCAATGGAATCAGTATATATGCGGATATGGTGAAACTGGTAGACACGCTAGGTTTAGGTTCTAGTGCCGCGAGGCATGGGGGTTCAAGTCCCTCTATCCGCACCACCTTATCAAAACGCACATTACACGACGCGCTGAATAATCTGGGTGAGCGCACTACATAGAGTCGATGCCTTTTGCATATTTGCCGATACTTCACGCGTCACGATGCTCTGCTCCTCTATTGCCGATGCAACCGATCCAATGGCTTGGCGTACCGATGCCGTACTATCATTCACATTGGTTGCCTGTTGCGACACTTGCTCAGATGTTTCTTGTAAGTTTTTGATTTGCTTGACAATATCATCCGTTGCTTGACTCACTTGCCCTGCCAATGCTTTCACTTCTGAAGCCACGACAGCAAAACCCTTACCCGCCTCACCCGCACGCGCCGCTTCAATCGTTGCGTTCAGTGCCAATAAATTCACCTGCCCCGCAATACCACGAATAATTTGGACGACTTTCTCCATCGATTTCGTAATGCCTTGCAACGCAACAATTTTTTCATGATTCGATTGCATATTTTGCGCAATCGTCACCACCGATGTTTTAGATGTTGCCATATTATTGCTAATTTCATAAACAGAGGCGGTAAGCTCCTCCGATGCCGCTGCAACCGATTGAATAATTGATTGCATATCTTGTGCATGATGCTGCATTTCTTGACGCGCTAATTTTTGCTGTGTCACATCTTGTGCATATTTGATCGCTTTGTACGGACGATTAAACTCATCAAACACACACAGATACGAAGCGCGAATCCATATGGCTTGCCCTTGCTTGGTATAGCGCAAGAATTCATCCACAAAATACTCACCCGAGCCAATACGCCGCCAGAATTCAGCATATTCAGGCGATGCCGTATAGGCAGGATCACAGAAAATACGATGATGCTTGCCTTGAATCTCATGCAAATGATAGCCCAAGGCTTTAAGAAAGTTGCTGTTTGCCGTGCGAATAGTTCCATCAAGTTCAAATTCAATCACGGCATAGACACTATCTAACGCCTTTACCCTTGCAATCGCATCTTTGTACGGATCAACCGCTTCTTTTTGATTTTGTACCGATGATTCCATATACTCCTCACAATTTAATCTTATCTGTGAGTATGATCCGAAACAATGAAGAAACTATTGCATTTTTTGATGAAACATGCTTTTTTTAATAGCATCACAACATAATATACCCATTTCACTTGAAGGACTTGAGTCCTTATAAGTGAAATGAAGGGTATATCTTACTCAAAAATACTCATCTTTTCCACATGTAGATACTACGCATCTTCATGTGCGATGAGTATAGCGGATAATTGTCGCCCATAATCATCTTCTTTGCGATGCGTGGCGCGACGAAAGCTAAAATAACGCGCTTCATCCACATAAGTATCATGCGGCATGGTATGGATATGTTCAGGAAGAAGCCCGCATAAGAGAAGTTGCTGCGCCACATAGGCTTTATTATCAAATAAATAATGCGCTTCTGATGCAGGGGAAGGTACAAAAAAACGTGCATGACTCGCATCTTGTTCTAAGAAAACCTCTCGGAACGCCGCATCTACCTCATAGGATGGCTGCGCAATGGACGGACCTGTAGCAGCACAGATGCGTGCTGGATGCGCCCCAAGCGTACACATCGCCTTAATGGTGGATTGCACAATGCCTGCCCACGCTCCTTTCCACCCTGCATGGGCTGCACCAATGACACCCGCCTCAGGATCATGTAGTAAAATAGGCACACAATCCGCACTCAACACACCAAGAATCAAACCGGGCTGCTTCGTCACCAACGCATCCGCTTCAGGGGCATCATGAGATTGATAGGGAGCATCGACGACCAAACAGCTATCACTATGAATCTGCTTCAGCGTGAGCAACTGCGATGGTGCAGTCTGAAAATAGCCTTGGGCAATTGCATCGCGGTTATGCTGCACTGCATCACGCGCATCCGCTGAACCATACGCAACATTGAGTGACGCATAGATGCCCGTACTCACGCCACCTGTGCGCGCAAAAAATCCGTGACGCACGCGGGATAATAAGGGAGAACAAAGAATATCAGCTATCATACATACCAACCTCATCGAACCATGTTGTCCGCAACGTTAGCCTTTGCACCCCCACTCTGTCAAGTGTTGCATGAACTTTGATGCAACGCTTCTTATAAATCCGCTTGAAAAAGCATATGATTTTGCTGCAAGGATACGTATTTTCATAACAGATGCATCGCAAATCTTGTTATACTCTATAGAGTACATGCATGAGGGAACATTGATATGGTGCGTTATTACGAAGTTGGGATTGATCCACGATTCATTGCCGAATCTGATTTTGTGCATCGCAAACGTCATGGTACTGTGACACGATGTATTGTCTATTACCTTGCGGGTATTTTTTCCTTATTCTGCCTCTATTTCATGCGCAATATTATAGGGCATGATCTCGTATATCTTGGTGCATCTGTCGGTGTATTGCTGCTTTTGATGTTTTATTCTATCGGTTATGTCCAACGCAATCTTGATTTAGTGACCTCGATTGAATTTCAAAACGCGCTTTTTTCTTCCGCATTTCGGGAAGGTAAATTATTCTCGATGATTGTTGGAAATAATGATCAGATGTATTATGCCGATCCGGGATTTTACCGCATGTTCCCTGATCTTGCTAAACGTAACGCGCAAGTGGTGGATGAAATTGTCAAAAACTCTGAGCATGTGCAGGAAAATCTTGAGAAACTCAACAAAGCCTTTGTTGAACGCACCACCCAAGCCTTAGATATTTTTGTGGAGCATGATGCGCAAATCATCAAGGCTCGCATGTTGATTATCCCACTACCGCGTCCTTCTGGCTATTTCTTCGTGAGTGCGCGTAAATTCTGGGAGCAACGCGCCTCGGATCAATATGATGCACTGTCACCTGAGACGTTGCATGTTGTCAATAGTTTGGTGGGCAGCATGGATGATATGACCTATGTTGTTAATGAACAAGGCACGTTGGTTGCTGCTTCAAGTGCATTTTTGGATTTATTAGAGCATAGCAACATGAATGATGTCATCCATAAACCCGTACTCGAATTGCTCGATCAACCCCAAGATCATCATCCGATGCAATTCTTAGCGCATAATGTGCATGAGGGTAAGCACGTGGTATGGCGTAGCAAAGAAGGTAATATACGGCATACGAAAGTCATGCACAAACGCTTCAACAGCGATAAACGCAATCATGCATTAATTCTAGGCAAAGTGGTCATGGCATAATATGTTTTTCTTGAGCAAAGGACGAGAAGATCGCAGCGAATTCATCCGCACCTTTCTTGCGCACTCCCCTATACCCATGGTGGAGGTTGATCGCAATATCACCCTATTAGCGGTGAATCATGCGATGCGCAAATTGCTTGGGCATCATGATTTATCATCCGTTGCACTCATCGGGCAGCCTTTGTTGAGCTTTATCCATGAGCATGAACGGCATGAATTACCGCAACAAATTGCCCGTGTATTCAAGGCAAATGAATCGGAAACCATGCATTTTCCGCTTTCTTTTCCGCATATGAATAAGAAAGGGGAATCGATCCACACCTTAGTCTATTCCTCTCCTACTAATCATGAAAACACGCTCAATTCAGAAAGTATCTTTTTATTTTTCATTGACATAAGCGATAAGAAAAATCTTGAACTTCGCTTTGTGCATTCCCAAAAGATGCAGGCAGTTGGGCAATTAGCGGGGGGGATTGCCCATGATTTCAACAATCTTCTCACCGCCATCATTGGCTTTTGCGATCTTCTCTTAATGCGCCATTCTGCAGGAGACCCCTCCTTTGCTGATATTATGCAGATTAAACAAAATTCGAATCGTGCTGCCAATCTGGTACGTCACTTATTAGCCTTTTCCCGCAAACAAACCTTGCAACCGCGCAAAATCGATTTAATTGATTTCATGTCGGATCTCTCTGTATTATTGCGTCGTTTAATTGGTGAAAACATTGAATTAAATATTGATTATCCCCGCCATTTATGGGCAATTCGCGTTGATCAAAGCCAACTGGAACAAGTCTTGATTAATCTTGCTGTCAATGCCCGCGATGCCATGCCTTCGGGTGGCGTACTCACCATTCAAATTCGGGATGTGTCCGTGAAGGATGCTAGCTCACTCGATGGGCAATTACGCGCCATTGCCCAAGAAGATGCCATCACGGCAGGTGATTATGCCGTTATCACCGTCACGGATAATGGTACGGGCATTCCCGATGATGTCATTGACAACATCTTTGAACCGTTTTTTACCACCAAGGAAATGGGGCATGGTACAGGGCTTGGGCTTTCCACCGTCTATGGTATCATCAAACAAACGGGTGGGTATATTTATTTCAAAAGCCAAGAGGGATTAGGAACGAGTTTTTCGCTTTTTGTGCCTCGATTCATCGAAGAGAAGGAAACCATGACAGGACGCGAAGGACTGGATGTGCGCGAAATGAAAGATTTAACAGGCACAGCAACCATCTTACTTGTGGAGGATGAGACATCCTTGCGTATCTTCGCGGTGCGCGCACTCACCAATAAGGGCTATCATGTTTTGGAGGCAGATTGCGCAGAAAGTGCCATTGAGATCTACGAAACCCACAAAGATGCTATTCAGGTGATTATCACGGATGTAGTCATGCCCGGCATGAATGGTCCAACTATGGTGGAATTGCTCGATGAGAAATTTGCGGATACCATGCATAATGTGCATGTCATTTTCATGTCGGGATACACCGAAGATGCGTTTGTTGACGGTTATGAAAGCAACCGTGAGTTTAATTTCCTTTCAAAACCATTCACCTTGGCACAACTTGCCACCAAGATCAAAGAGCTATCGCTTCCTTCTTATGCAGAAACATCATGATAATCAAAAAAAGACGATTTTTTTAACCTTTTATCAGCTTTTACAGCGTAAGAACATTGGGTAGACTATCAATAACATACCATCACTACGGAGATTAGATTTATGTCAGGATCAAAAGAACAGCAGCTTGACGACGATGAAGCACCAAAAAAAGGCAAAAAAGGTCTTATCATTATTGTACTTGCCGTGGTACTACTCGGTGGCGGTGGAGCAGGTTTATTCTTTTCTGGTATGCTGGATTCACTGATCGGCAAAGATAAAAAAGTTGCAGAAGCAACTGATGGTGATGCTTCCTCTGATGGCGAACAAGTCGCTGATGGCAATGGCACAGATGCAAAAAAAGAGAAAGTCCCTGTGGCATTTCTTGAACTTCCCGAAGTGGTTGCGAACCTACAATCGACTACAGGAGGATCAAGTTTTATCAAAGCAAAAATTACCATTGAAGCACCCAGCGAAGAAATACGCGTGCAGTTAGAAAAAAATCAACCCATCATTATGGATGCCATCAACACCTATGTGCGTGAATTGCGCCCTAATGATTTGAAAGGCTCTGCAGGGACATTCCTTTTGCAGGAAGAACTCACCATGCGCGTGAACAAAGCCATACACCCTAATGAAATCAATAAAATTTTAATCGAACAATTACTTATTCAATAACGCATACGATCAACATCACCCAAAAGAAAAGTGAGTACTAATTTATGGTAGATCAAGATAGTGATAATATAGATGACGAAGATGCAGCTTCCGCATGGGATGCCATGCTCAGTGGTGACACAGAAACGGAAGAACGTGTACTGAATCAAGATGAGATCGATCTGTTACTCGGTTTTGATACAAAAAGTGCCGAAGAAGTTCCTATCTCAGGGCTTTTATCCATCATGGGTAAATCGCGTATGGCGTATGAGAAACTTCCGATGTTGGAAGTGGTCTTTGACCGTTTGGTGCGCACTTTATCCACCTCATTGCGGAATTTTACGGGTGAAAATGTTGATATTAGTATTGACACCATGGTATCCATGCGCTTTGATGAATATCTGAACACCATCCCTCTACCTGCGCTGCTTGTGGTGCATCGTGCGGTAGAATGGGAGAATTTCGGTCTTGTCATGGTCGATAGCTCGCTGATTTATACAATGGTGGATGTGTTGCTTGGTGGTCGTAAGGCGACGAAGAAAGTCCGCGTTGAGGGTCGCCCCTATACAACCATTGAGCAAGATTTGGTGAAATCATTGGTTGAAACCGTGCTGACGGATATGTCGCAATCCTTTGACCCAGTCTCCCCGATTAATTTTCAATTTGATCGCCTTGAGACAAACCCACGTTTTGCAACAATCACACGTCCGAATAATGCCGTGTTACTGGTACGTTTTCAGGTGACGATTGACGAGCGTAACGGGATGATTGAACTCCTCTTTCCTCATGAAACCTTAGAACCTATCCGCGAATTACTCAGCCAGATATTCATTGGTGAGAAATTTGGACAAGATTCGGCATGGGAACGTCATATGGGCAATGAAATACGGCACTCGCATGTAGCGGTGCGCGCACTTCTGGATGAAAAAGAAGTGTCCCTAGGCGATTTAGTCCGCCTAAAAGTTGGAACGACCTTGTTGCTTGATAAAGACCCACAAGATGACGTGCTTGTCAAATGTGGCGATGTGATTCTTGGCAAAGGCAGGCTTGGGCGTGTAGGCGAAAAAATGGCTATTTCTCTATTAGAACCCATTGCAAAAAGATTAGAACGGGAGCGTGACCTATGAATGAATTAATTATTATGTTGGTGTTGGATAGTGGTGTCGCACTGTTATTAGGTGCAACCATCTATTTCTGCACGAAATTGAATAAACGCGTCAAGCAACTGCAAGATTCTAAATCGGAACTGGCAATGCTGATTCAGCAATTTGATGAATCTACCCGCTTAGCCACTGTGAGCATCACAGAGATTCAGCGCGCTAGCAAAAAGATCAATGAAAACATTGAAGCAAAGCTGCAAAAAGCCAATTATCTTGCCGATGATCTAGCCTCGATGATTGAGCGTGCCTCAAAAACCGCTGATCGCATTGAAAACCAAATAAGCAATGGTCGTAGTGCCGTGTCTTCATCCATCAAGCCTTCAGCATCCGATATACGCGCTGCACGTGAAGAACGCACTCAAAGTGATGCAACGGCGCAACCGCTCCGTCAACCTCATGCACGTTCCAACGCATCTGCTCGTAGCGGGCGTTCTTCCACACCGCAAGATGTCTCAGGATCAGAGCGTAAAAGTGGCGGGCTAGAGGCAATGATTGAGCGTATGTCTGAATTGCGCGGCACGAATGGATCGGATGCTCCCGCCCCGAAGAAGGAAATGCGTCCTATGGCACGTATGCGCAGCCAATCAGAGCAAGATTTAATCGCAGGATTGCGTGCAGACGAAAGAAGGTAAGCTATGCCCCGTACAGTTTCACAACGTAAAACTTCATCGAAGCGCACAGGCACATCGAAGCGCACAAGAACCGCACTCGCTCCTTATGGGACTCCTCCGCGTGTGCGTTTGCTTCCCATCACCATTGCTTCACTCTCATTGCTCCTCACCGCAAAATTGGTGGATATTTATGAACGTGGCAACGCCTTCTCGGATATGATGCTGGGGCGCGCCGCCTATGCTGAAGATGCCCCTGTTGATGAGGAAGCGGCACAACCAAAAGATGCAGAGAAGAAAGAAGAAGTCGCATCTAAAGAAGGCAAAGCACCTACTGAGGATAAAAATACTGAGGATAAAGGCACGGCAAAGGAATCAAAAAATACCAAGACTGAATCACCTTCTAAAGAGCCTAAAGAAAACGACATGCAGGTTGCATCCAATGATGCGCGTCAATTTTCTAATATTGAATTGGATATTTTGCAAAGCCTTTCCAAGCGTCGTGATGAATTAGAGAAAATGGAAAAAGAGGTCAAACTCAAAGAACATCTTCTCGGTTCAACAGAAGTACGCTTGAATGAAAAAATATCGCAAATCCAAACCATGGAAAAAACCTTGCGTGATCTTTTGGGTAAATATGATGATCAGGAAGCTGCAAAAATCCGCAGCCTTGTGAAAATCTATGAGAATATGAAACCAAAAGAAGCAGCACGCATCTTTGATGAAATGCAAATGCCTATTCTATTGATGGTCGTTGATAAAATGAGCGAACGTCGCGCTGCACCCATTCTTGCCAAAATGTCCCCTGTGAAAGCAAAGGATTTGACGCAAGAATTAGCAGAAGATCGCGCATGGCGTGATCAGCAAGAACAGCAGTTGAATAATATAGCGCAATAGTGCTATATAGGGGGGATGAATGATTCTTCCCCTCCTCCCTCACCGACTGATATAGTGGTGATTGATAATGTTAGTAAAATCTACCGCATCTATGCACATCCGAGTGATCGGCTGAAGCAATCATTCGTGCGTGGTCGCAAGCATTATTTCCGCGAACATATCGCATTACAACCGCTTTCACTGCGCATTCCGCGTGGCACTACCGTTGGCATTGTCGGCACGAATGGTTCGGGAAAATCTACCTTATTGCAAATCATCACAGGGACGCTTACTCCGACGACAGGTTCAGTAAGGGTGCAAGGGCGTATTTCTGCACTATTAGAATTAGGTGCAGGGTTTAATGCTGATTATAGTGGTCATGATAATATCTGGCTCAGTGGCAGCTTGATGGGTATGACGAAAGATGAAATCAGCGATCGTTATGAGGAGATTATCAGCTTTTCAGGGCTTTCACGGGATGCGATTGCACAAGCAGTGAGTAGCTATTCCAGCGGTATGTATGTGCGCCTTGCTTTTTCCGTGGCGATGGCATCGCAACCCGATCTATTGATTGTCGATGAGGCATTAGCGGTTGGTGATGAAGGCTTTCAGCGCAAATGTTTTGCCCGTATCAAACAGTTGCAGGAACGCGGCACAACCATTTTATTTGTATCGCACTCCGCACGCACCATTACCGATTTATGCGATTACGCGCTTTTGCTTGATGCAGGGGAATTATTGCAGGAAGGGTCTCCACGTGATGTGATTGCATCCTACCACCATATGCTCTTTGCACGCGAAGAAGAACGCCCCCACATTCGCGCTACCATCAAAAATCAACCGATAGAGCAACCTGCTGCATCACCCGTGCCACCCCCCGTTCCTGTGCAGCCCATCAGCAACATTATTCCTGAAAGTCGGATTAGCTATCCTGAAGATGGCGGGCGCATTGATGAAATAAAGCTAACTGATGAGGCAGGCACTCCCGTCACCCACCTCATCCATGGTGAATCCTACCGCTTACATTATCGCTTTGTGGCGTTGCAGCCTCTCATGAAACTTGGTTGCTCCATGCTAATCAAAACCATCACGGGCATTGAGCTTACGGGCGCATTAACCTTTGGGGATGAACAGATGCGTACCCCGATGGCAGAAGGATGCGAGGTGCATGTATCGTTCACGATTCCGTGCCAACTCATGCCGGGCGATTATTTTTTGAATGTGGGCGCGATTGAGGATTGCTTTGGACAATATCGCTTCTTGCACCGTATTGTCGATGCCGTGCAGATTAAGGTGATTGAAGCCCCGCATGAACGAAGCCGCCACCTGAAACCAACGGGCTATGTGTCTATGGGCATAAGCTGCCACCTCAGCATAAAACCTACTCCTTAAACTTATTGCTACGTGGAAATCCTGTTGGTGGAAGTTTGCCCACCGATCCACGATGCCCCAACCATCCCGTTAAATCCGTCACGGTACGGGTACGCTCGCCACTTTTCCAGCTTAACCCCTCGCTTGCGGAAAATAATGTAATGTCCGCTAACGCACCATCCTTATAACGTTGCAAAATCACCCCTTGCCCGCGCACAATCTCTGGCACTTGCTCTAAGGGGAAAATCACTAATTTACGATTATTCCCTATCATCGCCACCATATCCCCCCCATATGTCGGAATAGATGCGTGTAATTTCGCACCCTTGGTGGGCGTAAAGACGTTCTTGCCTGCCTTGGTACTGCTCAAGATATTCACAGCATCCACCACACATCCACGCCCCGCACTACTCACCAGCATGAATTTCATGCCCGCTTCATAGACATATGCGCTAATAATACGCTCATCGGTTGCTAAATCTACCATCAAACGCAGCGGTTCACCTGCCGTATTTCCACGTGGAATATTATCCCCCAACAACGTATAAAAACGCCCTGCATCCGATGCAAAAATAATCTGATCCGTGGTTTTTGCCTCCAATGTTAGGGCTATTTCATCGCCCTCTTTTAGCTTGGTATCACTAACATCTTTCTGATGCCCCTTAATCGCCTTAATCCATTCACGTTGCGTGAGTAATACAGTAATCGGCTCTTTCTCAATGAAGGCTTCGGGTGAAATATCCATATCGGCATCAACCACATGTTGTACGCTGGTGCGACGCTTACCCAACGATGTATGCTTGCCAAACTCTTTTTTCATCGCCACAAACTGCTCGCGTATCACCATTGCCGCCTTGGCAGGGTTGGCAAGGATTTCTTCTAATTCCTTTTTTTCCGCCATAAGTTCGGCTTGTTCGCGCTTAATCTCAATTTCTTCAAGTTTGCGTAACGAACGCAACCGCATGTTCAAAATCGCTTCTGCTTGCTCCTCATTAATGCTGAAGCGTTGCATCATCACCGCTTTGGGATAATCCTCATAGCGAATAATGGCAATCACCTCATCAATATTCAGATAGGCAACCAATAATCCATCAAGGATATTGAGGCGTTTCAGAATGTTGCCTAAGCGATATTGTGCTTTGCGCGCCAGCACTGCAAAACGATGTTCCAGATAATGCGCAAGGCACTCTTTTAAGGATAGGACACGTGGCACGCCTGCATGGGTAAGCACGTTCATATTCAGTGCGTAGCGTATTTCTAAATCCGTCGTTTTGAATAAGGATGCCATCAATAATTCAGGCTCTATGGTGCGTGTTTTCGGCTCAAGCACAATCCGCACATCTTCCGCTGATTCATCACGAATATCACCAAGCAACGGCAATTTCTTATTCTTGAACAAATCTGCCATCTTTTCAATAAGACGTGATTTTGATACTTGATACGGGATCTCGGTAATAATCACTTGATACGTACCGCGCCCTAAATCCTCCTTATGCCAACGCGCCCGCACGCGCATACTACCCCTACCCGCCTCATAACACGCCACAATATGATCATGCTGCTCCATCACGATGCCACCTGTCGGGAAATCAGGTGCAACCACATAGCGCATTAAATCGCGTGTATCACATTCAGGATGCTGCATCATATGCAGCAACGCATCGAATAATTCCTCAACATTATGCGGAGGGATGTTGGTTGCCATGCCCACGGCAATCCCTTCTGATCCATTAGCAAGCAGATTCGGTACACTCGCAGGAAGTACCACAGGTTCATTTTCTTCGCCGTCATAGGTATCACGAAAATCAACCGTATCCTTATCCAAATCCTCAAGCAATGCCATTGCAAAAGGCGTGAGGCGTGCTTCCGTATAACGCATGGCAGCCGCATTATCGCCATCAATACTACCAAAATTTCCTTGACCTTCCACCAACGGATAACGCACCGCAAAGGATTGCGCCAAGCGCACCAAAGCATCATACACCGAACTATCGCCATGCGGGTGATATTTACCAATCACATCCCCCACCACACGCGCACATTTTTTGAACCCCGTATCAGGTGAGAGCTTCAAGCGCAACATCGCATAGAGCAATCGTCGATGCACGGGCTTCAAACCATCGCGCACATCAGGAAGCGATCGCGCCGTAATGGTAGACATCGCATACGCAAAATAGCGATCCGACAAGGCTTGTGCAAAAGGCACATCAACAATAATGGGATCAATAGGGTTAGAAGAATCTTTGCTCATACGCTACACCATACATCAAAAAAATATGTGATGCTATAATTTTCATCGCGTGCTAATATATACATATTGCACTTGTTCTTCCTCTCACATGATAGTATAATCATTATAATTATTAAGGCTGGTGCATATGGACGAAAACCCCCACAAAAAATCAATATCCTACGCGCTCTATGAATTAAAAAATCAAGACCCGCAAGCCTATGCAGGGGTACAAAAATTCATCCAAACCATCGCACCGAAGCTCGAACCATCAGAAGATAACCCGCATTTCGCTAGCAAACAAGCATTAGCATCCCTGCTTATTTTGCAAAAATCCGTTGCTAGCGTGGATTCTGGCGTGATTGAACTGATTGATCGGATACGTGGCGGTGAGAAAGATTTAACACAGCAACTACATGAAGCAAGCGCACGCTCCTTAGAATTAATGGGAGGCGAAGATCGTTATGTTGCTTATGAGTTGTTTTTATCCAATCACCACAACAAAACACGTAGCGAACCACACGAAGCAAGCACTTCTGAAACCATAGCACAAACTGCAAGTACAAAATGGCAGGATTATCTAAAAAGCCATGCCGCACAAACGGCAATAAGCGTAGCACCAAGCATAGGGCAGCTCTATCAACGGCGATAATTACATTTTTCTGCGTATAGATGTGCGGAGTCGTGGTTTATAGTGCCATTAGAGGCGAGCTAATTCCCACAT
>RDZH01000032.1 GCA_004293935.1 Alphaproteobacteria bacterium
GCACATCCACCGTGCGCCCAGAAGAATGAATCTGCGCATTCCCTGCACTCACCACCCCATCCATTGGCAAGCCATAGGCGACACCGCACTGCATATGCAGCAACAATGCACTCAAACAACTTGTCGATAGGATATTGTGACGGAATGATACCATAGTACGCTATGAGAACAATAGATTATCTTAGAACTTGCCTCGAATCTCTCTCTTATGGGCTGCAAATGGCAATTTTCTGTGCTTCCGTTGCTCATGTACCTTAAGTACACTCCGCTACGGTTCTCAAAAATTACCGTTTTCGCCTCATAATAAAAAGATTCGTGGCAGGTTCTTACTATTAATAATAGCATGGCAATAGTTAAAGAAATGCAAACTTTATCTCGTGTGGCGTTAAGAATGGAAGACTATAAATCATAGTGGTATAGTCATTCTTTTACAAAAGACTGGATTCCTGCTTACGCAGGAATGACGAATTTGTTGGTTCTGTGGGTTATGTAGAGTTCTCAAAGCACTATATAATACTGATATTAGCACGCGTGAAAACGTACCACAAAAAAGCCGTCGCTATCATGTTCATGTGGTGTCATTTGCACATAAGGCAGAGGTGTATTGTGCCAACTCACCTCAATAGGTTCGATGGTAAAATGAGGGTGACGCGCTAGAAAAGCATTAATATGATGCTGATTTTCCTCGGGCAAGAGGGAGCAGGTGGCATAGACAAGCCTGCCACCTTTTTTCACTAAACGTGCGGCTGAATCAAGAATATTTTCTTGGATGGCGCATAATTCGCTCAGTCCTTCGGGAGTTGTTTTGCGTTTGAGATCGGGGTTACGTCGCCATGTACCCGTACCCGTGCATGGGGCATCGACAAGCACCCAATCGGCGCGTTCCTTGTGGCGTTTGATCCATGCATCGCGCTCTGATTCAATGACGCGTGATTCGACATTATCCACTCCTGCACGGCGTAATCGTTTGGGGAGATCCTCCATGCGCTTGGGGTGCGTATCCCACGCAAGAATCTTGCCTTTATTGCGCATAGCTGCAGCAATCGCTAATGTTTTCCCTCCCGATCCTGCACAAAAATCAATGACGCATTGCCCCGGCTGTGCATTCACCCATTGTGCTATCATCTGTGACCCTGCATCTTGCACTTCAAAATGACCTTGCGTGAACTCAGGCAGCGAAAAGAGCGCGTGACGCTGTGTTAGTCGTATGCCATGATCTGTGAGCGCAATAGGAACTGCCTCAATGCCATGTGCTGCAAGGGCGCAAAGCAATGCTTCACGGGTGGTTTTGAGCGTATTGGTACGCAAATCGGTAGGAGCTTCTTGGATAAGTGTGTGCGCTAGAGCAGGCATCTGTTCGCCATAAGCATCGTGCAAGCGATGATACAACCATGCGGGAATAGAGGCGCGTATATCATCGGGCGCATCGCTAAGCCAATGATCAGATTCTGGAAGATCGGCAAACCATGCATATTCTTCTGCTGTAAGGCGTGCGAGACCATAGCCTTCACCTTGACACCATGATGCGATCATATCACGAGAGACATCATCACGTCGCATGATAGCAAGCCATACCACCATACGTGCGCTTGGTTCACGCTTCGTATGCTGTTCGCTTACCCAATGCAATAATAGTTCATGGCGGATGATATAATAAAATAAGGATGCGAGATAGGCTTTATCTTTCGCACCAATATAACGGCGTTGTCGGACATAATGCGCAAATAAGGCATCTGCAGGAATGGTAGGGCGTTGGCGTGCTGTATCCAGCAATTCACAGACGGCGCATAGGCGGGCAGAGGGATGCATAGGCTTACTCCAGCCCCACTAAGGAACGTGCAAAACATGAGGCATGGAATTCTTGCATATCGTCTAATGATTCCCCAACTCCGATATAATGCACGGGCAAACCATGATGATGAGCAAGTGCTACCACCACGCCACCTTTCGCCGTGCCATCTAATTTGGTGACAATAAAGCCTGTAATACCGATCATCTCACTGAAATTTTTCGCTTGGGCAAGGGCATTTTGTCCTGTCGTGCCATCCAACACCATCACCACATGATGCGGTGCATGTTCATCAATCTTTTTAAGGACGCGGGTGATTTTCCCTAATTCCTGCATCAAATTATGCTTATTATGCAAGCGTCCCGCGGTGTCGATTAATAATACATCGATATTTTGCGCGATCGCTTGCTCCAATGCCTGATAGACAACGCTGGCGGGGTCGGCTTCATGCGCACCTGTGATGATGGGAACGTGAGCGCGCTGCGCCCATACTTTGAGCTGTTCCACGGCTGCGGCGCGAAAAGTATCAGCGGCGGCCAACATCACTGTTTTGCCTTCGCTGCGATAACGTGCGGCTAATTTCCCAAGGCTGGTGGTTTTGCCATTGCCATTCACCCCAATCGCTATAATAACGGTGGGGCGGTGCGTGAAGGTGATGGGCTGTTCGCACGGCTGCACGATGCTTGCAATTTGTTCTGCAAGATAGTGTTTTATTTCCTCAGCACTGATTTCTTTGCCAAAACGTGTTGTGCGGATGTTGTGTACGATCTTTTGTGCGACATGAACGCCCATATCCGACATAATAAGTAATTCTTCTAATTCCTCTAAGGTGGCATCATCCAATTTGCGTTTGGTGAAGATGCCTGTCAATCCTCCGCTAAGCTGCTGGGATGTTTTGCTTAGTCCTGAACGTAGGCGTGCTAAGAGGTTTTGCGGTTCGTCTTGAACAAGAGGTGTTGGTGCGGGCAGGGGGCTATCTGTTTCATCTAAGGGAGGTATTTCATGATGATCGCTCTCTTCTTCTAGGTAGGATTCCTCAATTAAAGCATCAAAAGACACCACACTCTCTGCATCTTCTGTATGTGCCAATGGCTCATCGTGAAGATGATCGGGGCTGGGAGTGTGTTCTTTATTTTTCTTACGTCGAAAAAATATCATGAGATATGCTGATGGTGCTGCGAAATAAATAGAAGGATGAAGCAACCTAATTTCATAGTATAATTTTCACTCCAACACAATCAAAAAAGGTGGAACGATGGCAAGAACCTAGGGATATAATGCAGAACGTATAAGGGTGTTTTGCTTTATGTATTTTTATTGATTTATACAAAAAACTTGTTATGATGCAACGCTATGTCATTTCATAATTTTAAGCAACATATTCCCAATATGCTGACGATTAGTCGCATTCTTGTGATCGTACCGATGTGCGCCTTGCTTTATGGTTTTGAATCCAGTACCGCCTATATTTCCGCGTTGATGCTTAGCTTATATGCGATGGTTACGGATTTCTTTGATGGCTATTTAGCGCGAAAATGGAACATTCGCTCCGATTTAGGGCGTATGCTTGATCCGATTGCTGATAAATTGCTTGTGGCAGCATTGCTAGTGCTGCTTTCTTCGGAAGGTTTGGCGCATCCTTTGGCGGTTGTGCTGATTATGTTGCGTGAATTATTTATTTCAGGTTTGCGTGAGTGTATGTTGCAATATAATGTTGTGGTGCATGTGACGACGCTTGCAAAATATAAGACGGCAAGCCAGATGGTTGCATGTTTTATTTTGTTGGTCGTGGGCATGATGCCCGAATATGATCTTTTGCGTGATTTGGGGGATGCGATGCTGTGGATTGCCACCTTATTGACGTTGGTCACGGGCTATGATTATTGTCGTCAATCTTTTCGATTTGTGTTATCCCATAAATCCTCGTAAAATGGTATGAAAATAGTGCGTCGTATTCTTATTGGACTTGTTCTCGTTACGGTGCTTGTGCCGATTGCGGTTTTTTTGGTGGTGGTCAATTTTTTCTCACCAGAAATTAAACCGATGCTTGTTAAGCTGCTCAATGAATCGACAGGGGGAGTTGTCGCCATTCATGGGGATTTATACGCAGAATTGGGCTTTACCCCAACGATTGGTTTGCGTGGTCTGAGTCTTCGTAACCCGCAATGGAATCAGAATGCAACCTTGCTCACCGCAGAACATGCGAGTATTTCTTTTTCGCTCCTGCCATTATTCTCGCGTGAATTGGTGGTGAATTCGATTGCGCTTGATCGGGCGCAATTATCCCTAGAACAGCAAGGGGAGAAGAAAAATTGGGTGATGTCATCGTCAAAAACCCCTCCCGCTCTTGCCGAGGAAGAAGGGACGCAGCACGCATCGTCTTTTCGCTCAATGCCGTTGAATATTGGCATGGTGAGTGTGCGTGATCTCACGGTACATTATAAAAAAGATGATGTGGTGCAGCATCTCCTTATTGAGCAGGCAAAACTTATCTTAGCAGATAAGCCGACATTGAGTGCGACATTATTTTATCAAAATATCGTACAGGGGCGTATCAATGCGCATCTGCATCATCCGATTGCTTCCATTAAGGATGTCGCATCGTGGATGCAGCCCGCAACGATAGAGATCGATGTAGAAGCGGGAAAAAATCATGCTACCCTTCACGGTGAAATGACGTGGAAGGATGAAAAACCGCAATTCCGTGGTGCGATAGAAGCTAAAATCCCTTCTGCTTATCAGTTGGCATCTTTGTGGGGTGGGGATGCGCATTCCACCATAAAACCTCTGAATGCTAAAACAAACGTGCTAGCAACCCCAACGATGGTTTCATTAGAAGAACTGCACATGGACTATGGATCATACGCGGTCGATGCAACGATGCATGTGGATTATCAAGGAAAAAAACCGATCCTAGGTGGGGTGGTGCATATGCCCCGCGTGACGTTGGAGCGGTCAGTGCATCAAAAAGTTGATGATCCATCATCCACTCCGTCTGATGCACCTAAGGAAGTGATTCATAAAAAGGCTAAGGATGATACGATTCCCTTTGCCATGCTTAATCATGTGATCGTGCGTGATCTTCAGGTGCAGATCGATGAAATTTTGTATGGTAAGGATGTTGTTGCTAAAAATGTCGCTTTGCCTATGGCGTTGGACAAAAAGACGCTTGCAATGCGTGATGCTCATGCGATGGTTTTAGGTGGCATGATGCGTGCTTCCCTCACGGTGGATGCGCGTGCTATGCCTGCAACCATCACAGTTGCATCGACGATGGATGGCATGACATTGGAACAACTGGCGCGCCTAGCGAAGCGTGATAACGTCAAGAAGGGAGCTGTGGCATTTGATGGAAATTTCACTTCAAAAGTCACCCATTATTCCGATTTTGTACCGAATCTTGACGGAACGCTGCATTATCATGTCGGATCGATGCAGTGGGTATTATCAGAATTAACCAGTGACGCAGCGGTACTTTTTCAGGCAGTGCGTGGCAAAAATGTGGAAGCAAAAACGGTGGATATGACGTGTGCGCTTGGGGTGTGGAACATACGTCATGGTAAGGCGAAAGCAGAGCTTGCGGTGATGGATGGTACGGCGGGATTGATTGATCTCACAGGAAGTGTTGATTTGGCGTATCGTCAGTTAGCACTCCATATGCTTGCCTATCCGAAACAGCGCGCATTGGCACAGTTGCCCTTGCCCGTGACGATTGATGGGTCGTTTGATCAGCCACGTATTCATGCGGATAAAAAAATACTTTTGCAGCATTTTGAACAATTAGGGGCAACTTTGTCAGGCAAAAAACCTGCTATTGAGAAAGCTCTTGCCTCCGAATTAGGGCAACGTATGCGTGCAAGCGGTGTGGATGCCTCCTGCTTGCGTGATCTGCCTTCTGATGCACTGCCCGCCACAAAAGAAGATTTCAAAGCGTTAGAAGATGATGTGAAGCAAGAAATTAAAGATATCGGTACACATCATAAAGAAGAATTCAAGCGCATAGAAGATGATGTGCGTGGAATACGTGATGCGCTGCAAGGGCTTAGAGGGAAAGAATAGGATGCTACGACATTTTCCCTATGCGACATTAGGACATGCGCATCATGGTTGGCTTGATGCCCGCCATCATTTTAGTTTTGCTAGTTACCATAATTCCGATCGTATGGGGTTTGGGGCGTTGCGTGTGATTAATGATGATAAAATTGCAGCGGGTATGGGCTTTGCACCTCATGCACATGATAATATGGAAATTATCACCTATGTGCGTCAGGGAGCAATTTCTCATAAGGATAGCCTAGGCAATGAAGGGCGAACTGCCGCAGGTGATGTGCAAGTGATGAGTGCGGGAACGGGCATCATCCATTCAGAATATAACCATGAAGCAACAGATACACGGCTTTATCAACTATGGATTAAGCCGAATAAGCGTGATGTTGCGCCACGTTGGGAAGCGCAAATCTTTCCCAAAGAACCTGTAACACATCAATTAAATCTGCTGGTTTCTGGTATGGAAGAACATCGTGATTGTGGGGCGATGTGGATGTATGCCGATGCAGCGATCTATGGTGGGCGAATGCACGCAGGCACACATATCATGCAGCCACTGAAGCACCGTGCCTATATCTTAGTATCGGAAGGGCAATGCATGATCCACGGGCAAATTATGGAGCAAGGGGATGGTGCGCAGTGGGAATCATCCAATATGCTCGATATTCATGCCATCACGGATGTTGAGTTGCTGGTGATTGATGTGGGATAGTGACGTATTATATAACGGAAGCACTATAGTCGTTTGACAAAAAATGACATATTTTTTACTTGCCGTTGGGCATGATTATAATCTATATGTAGATATATAGCTAATGTAGTGTCACAACATTTAGTGGATGCCGTAAGCCTTTGATTCTAAGGGGTAAGAAAAAATGCAAGCAAAAATTTGCACAAAAATGCAAATAAATCTCTTGCTTAACGTCACGAATCCTCCTAGCTTGGGTGGCGCATTAGAGGTAGTGAAACTACCTAACCATATGAAAAATAATTATATTCGGAGCATATCATGACCAGTACATCCCGCTACCCCATCAAAAAAGACTCTAGCCGTGATGATAAACTTACCGAATTTGGCAAGGCAACGTTGCGTGATCGCTATTTGCTCGATGGTGAGGAGTTTCAAGATATGTTTGCCCGTGTTGCATCCGCTTATGCTGATGATGCTGACCATGCGCAACGTCTTTATGATTATATCTCACAATTATGGTTCATGCCTGCAACGCCTGTGCTTTCAAATGGCGGTACATCGCGTGGGTTGCCGATTTCGTGCTACCTCAATGAGACAGATGATAGCTTGAAAGGCATTGTTGATTTATGGAATGAGAATGTATGGCTTGCATCCCGTGGGGGCGGGATTGGTAGCTATTGGGGCAATTTGCGATCCATTGGTGAGCGTGTGCGTGGCAATGGCAAGACTTCGGGTGTGATTCCCTTCATGCGCGTGCAGGACTCCCTCACATTGGCGATTTCGCAAGGATCGCTGCGTCGTGGTTCTTCAGCGGTGTATATGCCGATTGATCATCCTGAAATTGAAGAATTTATTGATATTCGTCGCCCCACAGGTGGGGATCATAACCGTAAAACGCTGAATATTCATCATGGGGTGAGCATTAGCGATGCCTTTATGGAAGCGGTAGAAGCGGACGAAGAATGGCATTTGCGCAGCCCAAAAACACGCGAAGTGCTGCATACGGTGCGCGCACGCGATTTATGGATCAAGATGTTGTTGGCACGCATTGAGACGGGCGAGCCGTACATGTTGTTCATTGATAGCGTCAACCGTGCGATTCCTGAACATCATAAAACGCTTGGGTTGCATGTGCGTACCTCCAACCTATGCAGTGAGATTACGCTCCCTACAGGCTATGATCACCTTGGCAATTCACGCACCGCCGTATGCTGCCTTTCATCACTGAACTTAGAAACGTATGATGAATGGGTGAATCATCCGCAGATGGTGGAAGATGTGATGCGCTTTCTTGATAATGTGCTGCAAGATTTCATTGATCATGCCCCTGCTGAGATGGCGCGGGCAACCTATTCCGCAGCGCGTGAGCGTAGTGTAGGCTTAGGCGTGATGGGCTTTCATTCCTTTTTGCAGAAAAAGCGCGTACCGTTTGAATCCGCAGTGGCAAAAGCATGGAACAAGAAAATCTTTAAGCAGATTCATGAGCAGACCGAAGCAGCATCAGTGAAGTTGGCGTATGAGCGTGGCGCGTGCTTGGATGCAGCGGAAGCAGGCATCATGCAACGGTTTAGCAATAAAACGGCGATTGCTCCCACCGCATCAATTTCGGTGATTGCAGGGAACTCCTCCCCAGGGATTGAGCCTTATGCTGCAAATGTGTTTACGCAAAAGACGCTTTCAGGATCATTCGCGGTGCGCAATAAGCATCTGAAGGAATTATTAGCGGAGAAAGACCAAGATAATGATGAAATATGGAACGATATTGCCCGCAATGAAGGATCGGTGCAGCATTTTGACTTTTTAGAAGATCATGAAAAAGATGTGTTCCGCACCGCGCAAGAGATTGACCAATATTGGGTGATTGAACATGCGGCTGATCGCACGCCGTTTATATCGCAAGCGCAATCGGTGAATCTGTTTCTGCCTGCCAACATCCATAAGCGTGATTTGCATTTGCTGCATTTCAAAGCATGGAAGAAGGGCATGAAATCGCTCTATTATTGCCGTTCAACGTCTTTGCAACGCTCCGAGAAAGTATCGAATGTGGTGGGAACGAACATCCAGCTTGAAATGTCACTCTTGCGCAAAAAGAATGACCGCACGGATCAAGCCGATCAGAATTATGAGGAGTGCTTGGCGTGTCAGTAGTGGGTAGGGAATAGGGAATAGGGAATAGGGAATAGGGAATAGGGTTTCTGGTTTGGCATGGCAACAGTGACTGCAACTTTATTTGCCCCATTTTTTGCGGTGTGGGCGCAAGATCAATTAAATCAAAGAAAAAAAAACGTGATCGCAAAATATGGATTTTTAGAACACTGATGGCAACTAGACATCATATAGTAAGGGATGATCATGTGACCGCACTAAACATGATTGATTTAGAATATTATCATGTAAAGAAAAATGGAAAAGGAAAACAGGTATATGATTCTTGGATTGCGTATCTTTACCACTTGAGTAATGATATTCCTGATATAAACGATAAATCAAAATTTGATATTTGGGAAGATACAAAAAATAAAAAATTCATTACTTTACTTAAAGCTATGTCAGATTATTTAAAATATAATTTCACCGAATTAGAATTAAAAAATTCACATTATTCACCAAGTGCGTATTGGGAACAACAAGCAGATAATTTCTTGTGTACACGTGGACTTGCTAACATTGTTTCAGGAATAACTCCTCTCAAAATACAAATAACACTCAAAACAGCATTCAAAATGTTCTCATTTCTCAACCGTAAATCATCGTCATTCCCGCGAAGGCGGGAATCCAGCAAAAGCAAAACATACTGGATTCCTGCTTTCGCAGGAATGACACCTTCCCTAACCCCTAACCCCTAAACCCTAAACCCTAATGACGACCCTCCTAAACCACATCGCCGCACATCAAACCGAACTACTCGCACTGGCTGCACGCTATGGCGTATCCAACATACGCGTGGTGGGATCGGTTGCGCGCAGGGAAGAACGCGAAGATAGCGATATTGATTTACTGGTGGATTTTGATGTATCGGTTGCAGGAGGCTTAGCGATTGGCGGATTCCAATATGATGCAAGTGAACTTCTGGGCAGGCGTGTGGATATTATTATGAGCGGAGGAAAAATTCGCCCTTGTATTATGGAACAATTCATGATCGATGCTGTGCTTCTGTCTTCCCAAACTAACGACGAGCGACAAGAGACTAGCGACTACCCCCTAAACCCTATCACCTAACGACTGGAGACCCCCTCATGACCCTACTTAACGCCGCACCGATTTACAAACCGTTTAACTATCCTTGGGCATATGATGCATGGCTGATGCAACAGCGCATCCACTGGTTGCCTGAAGAAGTGCCGTTGGCAGACGATGTGAAGGATTGGAAAACCACCCTAACCGCTGATGAGCGTCATTTGCTGACGCAAATTTTTCGCTTCTTTACGCAGTCGGATATTGAGGTGAATAATTGCTATATGAAGCATTATGCCCAAGTGTTCCAACCTACCGAAGTGCAGATGATGCTTGCTGCATTTTCCAATATGGAAACCATCCATATTGCAGCCTATAGCCATTTGCTGGATACGCTCGGAATACCAGAGACGGAATATCAAGCCTTTCTTTCTTATAAAGAAATGAAAGATAAATATGATTATATGCACACATTCGGTACGCAAACGCATGAAGGTATTGCGCGCACGCTTGCAGCGTTTGGGGCATTCACGGAAGGCTTGCAACTTTTTGCATCATTTGCGATCTTGCTGAACTTCCAACGCTTTGGGAAGATGAAGGGTATGGGGCAGATTGTCGCATGGTCGGCGCGTGATGAGAGTTTGCATACGGAATCCATCATCCGTCTTTATCATACATTTGTCCATGAGAACCCACATGTTGATACAGCGGAACATGCACGCGATTTATATAAAATCTGTGATACGATCATCACGTTGGAAGATGCCTTCATTGACCTCGCTTTTGGGGTAGGGGGTATTGAGGGGCTAACGCCTGAAGATGTAAAACGCTATATTCGCTTTATTGGTGATCGTCGCCTTACGCAGCTTGGCTTGCAACCTATGTATAAGATTGAAAATAATCCGTTACCATGGGTCGATGAGATTTTGAACGGGGTGGAACATACGAATTTCTTTGAAAACCGTGTGACAGAATATAGTAAAGCTGCCACTACTGGTTCGTGGGATGAAGCATTTGCGTAAAACCTACCTCGAATCTCATTCTTATGGGCTGCAAATGATGGTTTTTTTCGCTTCCGCTACTCACGTACGTTTATGTACGCTGCGTTGCGGTTCTCAAAAACCATCATTTTCGCCTCATAATAAAAAGCTCTAGGCAGGTTTTAGTGATGAAGCGGTTTGTATCCTTCCTTTTGCATGATATGCGTAGCTTGTGCCTCAATCCGTGGCATATGGTGAGCGTGGCATCAAGCATTGCTGCCATGTATTTGATGATGCGCTTTGGTTTGCCTATGGGTATTGATGAACGCGCTATATTGCCTGTGCTTGTGTTGGGCGTGGTGATGATCGCGCTTATCAACATTACCCATGATGCATTCCGTGATGATGCTCAGCAGGGACGTATCATCCATTGGAGCTATGCCCCGTTGCTGATGGAATGGATCATTGTGGCGCGTTTATGTGCGTATGTGATGAGTACAGCATTACCCATCGCGTGCATTGGTGGATGGCTCTTTGCCCCGCACGGTGAGGCATGGAGCGCGCCCGCTATGATGTTGATTCTGAGTGCTACCCTCACGATCATTGCGTGTGGTTTGCTTTGTTCTGCATTATCTGTATGTTTTGAGATGCATCAGGTGATGGGGTATCTTCTCACCTTGCCCTTTTTATTTGCGGTGATGATGTTTGCCACCATTGCCCTTGGTGAAGGAGAACGTAGCGCACAAGCTGCCATGATGCTTTATGCATTAAGCTGTGCCATGACTCCCTTAGCATTATGGATGACTTATCGTATTCTTCGCTTGGGGGCATAAGAGGGGGGATATGATACGCCTTATCCCTGCAAAGAACGCGCAGCGATTATCATTAGTACGGCATACGCAACGCCGCACACTTGGTATCTATCTTTGGTGTGTGGTGTTTGGGGGGATGATAGCCGAATATAGTAGTGATCCGTGGTGGCGTATTTTTGGCTTAGGCGTGATGTTCCCTGCTGGTGGATTTTTGATGCACGGGATCGAGAGCTTCACCACCCACATGATGCATGGCTTCGCATTCCTTGGCGGGCTGATGCTCTTTGGATTAAGTTGTGTGCTATGGTTTGCAACAGGCAATATCCTCGCGCCACCATTGATGTGGTTGGTGCTTGCCGTGCTTGCATCAAGCATGGGGGCGCAGCATCCGCACCATTCTGATGCAGCATTATTCGTGGCGGTGATGAGTATTGCAGCGATCATCATAGCGTATGGATGGAAGAAAATCGCACAATTAAGGCAGAGCAAAAAACGCGCTCAACTCAATGCATGGTTAAGCACGGATGCACCAGTCCTTGCGCTATCTTTTTCTCAAGAGCAAAAACAATCCGAATTAACCTATGAAGAAGTGCAACGGCTTCGTTTTGTGCTGGATCGTGCGCTGCAACCGATTGATCAATTTCATGGTTTTGAATGGTTGGATCAATTTCAGACGGCAGCCGTGCGTTATCAGATCAACTTCCTCGGCTATGCGCTTGCGATGAATCAGCATAGTTATATGCCCGCTTGTGGTGCGTATATGCATGAGGCAGGGCGCAATCTTATCCATAAATTGTCCGATGTGCGCATTTGGCGTTATTGGACGTTGGAGCATCTATGGGGGAATTTGCGCTATAATCCTGATCCGATTACACATGAGAATATCATGTTTACAGGATTTGCAGCACTACAAATGGCAATGTTTCATGCATCCACGGGAGCGCGAGATTTTTTGCAAGAAGATAGTTTTATGGTGCGTTATGATGATAGACGGATATGGAAGCATCATCTGCCGACGCTGATTGCATCGATGCAAGAGAAGATGAACGCATCGCCCTATGCGTTTATTGCGTGTGAACCTAATTGGATCTATCCATTGTGCAATATGATCGGGCTTTCAGCCATTCGCCATGCGCAACCTGAATGGTGGCAGAAGCATCAAGCACGATTTATTGAATCATTGGAGCATGATTTTATGGATGGGCAGGGGCGCATTATTGCGTGCCGTGCGCGGCGTATTGGGTTGGCATTTCCCATGATGGGGGGTGTTATGCCGCAAGCCTTGCCGTGTCTGTTCCTCAATGCGCTTGCCCCTGATATGGCGCGTAGGCAATGGCTGTTGGTGCGCAAAAATATCATGCAGGATGGTATATTGAACCGAAAAGCATTCTGGCGTATTGATACGGGAAATTATCGCTTTTCGCGTGCTGCTGCCTATAATTGTGTTGCACTTGCAGCAAGAGAAATGGGAGATGAACACGTCTATAATGCATGTATGGAGGCTCTGGAAGAAGAATGCCCAAGCGTGGAACAAGGGGGGGTGATGCATCGCAACCATGCTTCGGTATGGGCGCATGGGGTAGAGATGTTCGCACGCGCCACCCATCATCACAGTTTTGCCACGATGATGCAGCAAGCCTCAGACACGCCATCCCATCATCCTATTGTGGAGCATGTACCCTATGCGGAAGCATCGGTGGCATCTTCGCACAGCACACATGATCGGTTGGATGTCGTGCTGTATCCGCATCATCACGCACGCACCACTTCGATGACGATAGCACGCCTTATCCCTCATGCAGCCTATAGGGTAGAGCATAAAGGAGAAGTACAGCACCTCTGTGCCGATCATGATGGAAAGATCGCGCTGCCTGTGATTCTTGATGGACGAACGGCAATAAGTGTGTATGCTGTGTGATAGGCAAACGAACACATAAGAAAATTATATGATGCAGGCAACAAATCATCAGCGCAAAGATGCGGTCAGTAATACTGCAGCAGGGAAAGAATTTGAAACCAGTATCAAAAAATTTTGGTTAAAACAAGGCATTGAATTATCTGATTCTTATCCTGTATTATTAGGTGTTTCTACTAAGAAAAAAAACCATCGTTTCGATTTTGGTTGTTCAAACCCAAAAATATTAGTGGAATGCAAATCACATCGATGGACAGAAGGAAATAACACACCGAGTGCAAAAATGACAGTGTGGAATGAAGCGATGTATTATTTTTCCCTTTGCTCGAATGAATATCGCAAACTATTTTGTGTTTTACGCGATTATAGTGAAAAAAGGAAGATGACTCTTGCAGAATATTATATCAATACCTATGAACATTTAATCCCGCAAAGTGTTGAATTTTGGGAATTTTGCGCACATGATAGAGAAGCCATGAAAATTTTTGAAAGTGGCATAAAAAATCAAGAGAACTAATACATGATGAAACCTTTGCATCAATCATTCTACTCGTCATGCCTGCGTAGGCAGGCATCCATAAATTATTGTAGTTGCTGGATTCCCGCTTTCGTAGGAATGACAATTTTATTCATTTTGTGAGTTAGGCAGAAATCCTATGGCATGTTGTGTGGTAGTGGCATTGATGGGAGCAATGATGATGCGGATGATACGAATCATCATGCCGAAAGCGCGCAATGCGTCACCCATCACATGGCGATTACCTCTATGAATCACGATCTCCCCCCGCGAATACAGAAATTCTCAATGAAGGCACTCTGTGCTAGTTTTGGCTATGCATGGCAAGGGTTAGTGTTTGTGGTGCGCACACAGCGCAATATGCGTATTCATGTGGGTGCAGCCTTGCTCACGGTGTTCATAGGATTATGCAGTGATCTCAGCCGTGATGATTGGCTATGGTTGATGCTTGCTATTACCTTGGTGGTGAGTGCGGAATTGTTGAACTCTGCACTGGAATATGTGTGTGATGTGGTGATGCCTGAATATCATGAATCCATCAAACGTGCCAAAGATATTGCGGCGGCGGCGGTGCTGATCTGTGCATGTTTTGCTTTGTGCGTGGGGGTGATGGTATTAATAGGGGGATAGCACAGGAAGCACTATAGTCAATAAGGACGTTACTGTAAGAATGTGATTGCTTCGGTGCTAAAAAATCTCTATAAAGCCTCGATTGTTATATTAATGTGATACATTATGCCCCCTCCTGAGAAAATAATGAACCTGCAATATGTGCGTGCTTTTGCTGCCTTATGGGTGATGATCTTCCATTACACCATAGGATTAGCACCCGATAGTTTGATTGCTCGTGGTGCATATATGATAGTATCGCACGGATATCTCGGGGTTGATATATTTTTTGTGTTAAGCGGGTATATTGTAAGCTATACCTATGCACACCGAAAAAATACTATCTTAGGTTTTATGGCGATGCGCTATGCGCGTATCTATGTTGGATTCGTACCAATCGTTGCGGTATATCTAATATATTTGAATTTTGCCCCGATCCCTTTTTCAGGCAACATAGTGAAATCTTTATTGCTTATCATGCAACCTGCAGAACATACGCCAATTAGCGTGACGTGGACGCTACATTATGAATTAAATTTTTATATTCTCTTTGTTCTTATTGCTTTGCTGCCTATCAAACGAAAGAAATTTTTGATCATGAGTCTGGTATCTATATACGGTTTATGGATCTGTTATTTAATGATAAATTTTATTGATCCATTAGAACATTTTACCAATATCTTGAAGCCATTTCACTATTCTATTAAGTATATGCTGCTGCCCTATACATTAGATTTTTGCGCTGGTGTTGCTATTTTTTTCTATAAGCCACGTATCCCACATGCGCTTGGAATGTCGTTTATCGCGTTTATCGCATTCCTTGCGGTAGAATATGTTATCTTTAGTGACATGAAGGCATTTCAACAGACTAATTATTTTTTTTATCGCGTTATTGCAGCTCTACCTTTCGCTATGTTGCTGATCCTCGCTGCGATCCAAACACAGCAAACGCATGGTGGGCGTATCCATCGAGCAGCAGAACGATTAGGAGACGCAAGCTATGCGTTGTATCTTTGGCATTTCCCAGTATTAAACATCGTAAACCATAGGAATGATGGTACTGCATCGCCCCTACAGATTGTCATCTTCTGCAGTATCGTCACTATCATATTATCTGTATATTGGGCGCATTATATTGAAAAACCCCTTTTGCAATGTGCAAAACGTACCATACAAACAATCGAACTAAACATATATAGGGCGTATCAAAGATGCACACGTATAAAGTCAAGCACTACACACGAAAACTTCCATGATAGCCAAAGACTTTGCCAAAGATGCGATGCTGTGTATGCGTGTGCATCTGAAATTCATGTTCGCTTAGTGCAGTTTCCGAAGCGGTAGCACGCCCAAGCAACCAACCAAGCATCGGGAAGGGTAGCGTGATGCCAAGGACGCGCACCACATAATGCCGCCCTACAAGCTGCATCTGTGCGCCATCAAAATATAAATGGAATGTCCAACCGAAGCCAAAACGCATCCATTCCACCCACAGATCGCCCCCAAGATGCTGCATTTCAGAACGAAAATGCTCGATGCCTTCAGGGAAATGGAAGGTGCGATCAAAATAGAGATGCGCATTTTGTGGGCTGCCATGCAATCGCACCGTGATAGGAACTGCCTCACCACTTTGGGTGATCAATGTTTTAGTAATGCGGTTGAGACGCGCCAACCATGGTGCGACATGCACATCCAACACACCATGCATCATTACAGCATCATCACTATAAGGGCGAACATCATAATGAGCCTGCAATATTGAGGGGAGCTGTTCCCACACTGCATCCCCTAGTACGCTACGCATAAGGGGCTGATCATGATTCAGCAGATTATCAATGGGGGGGATGTTTTTGAAGCGTAGTAGTGCATTACGTGTTGCACGCATGAGCGGGTAACAGATTTTTGCAAGGGTAGGATTACGGAATAATATGCGATTGGCGCGATTAAACCAACCATGTGGGCTTCCGAGCATTGCCATCATATGCAGCGCATCCGCACCATGATAAAAACGGCTATAAAATTTTAGCACCATTCCTTGATCAAGGGCATAACCACGCTGCGTTACCTCGCGCACCAAAGGATGATCTGCTTGTGTGCGTGCATCAATGAGGTGTAATGTTCCAACATCACGGCGTATGCGCAAGGTATGGGCAGCGTAGGAACATATAGGGCATTCGCCGTCATAGACGAACCATAATTCTGGTGCGCTCTCATTGATTATCGACTGTTTCGCGTCGAAATGATCGTGTGCTTGAAAGTCTCGTAGGTTCATGTGAGATAGTTATAACATAATAATAGAGAGTAGTATAGCACTTTTACTTTGTATTGCTTTTATGAAGGGCATTTTTATAAGTGCCATTTTATTAATGGAAGCACTATAGCGCGTCGTGATAGGTTCGTTACGTGTATATAAACGTACCTATCGTGAGTGCGCGCTATAGAAGTTAAAATCCTTGCAATTTATCATTCATGACGATAAACTCAATCAAGAATTTTCCCAAAAACCCCATCTATTCAACATTAATCCAACCCATAAATTGATGGGACTGATCAATGATGATGCACTTCCATGAACAGAAAGACGCACATGCCACACCATCTTTTTGATGTGATTCATCGCCTTTATGATACGGTGATGGAGCAATCTGCGTGGAATGATGTTTTGAAACTATGGGGTAGCAGTAGGGTGAATGATGGTTGTTCAATCAATACGCTTGTGATCCATAAAACACAGAATAATACTATCGTTGCGCATTACTATGGCATTGAGGAAACGCATATGCAACAGTTTAATGATTACTATCATCAGTATAATCCATATCCACAAACAGCCATGCATCTTAAGAGTGGTCACGTACTGAATGCTGCAGAAACTACACAAGAAGCACGAAAAAATGGCAATGCACTTGTTAATGACTGGATGCCGCAAGGTGGTTTTCGTGATATGATAGGTTGCACAATCATAGACAATGATCATTTTGTTATGGGGTTAGGAATACAACACCCGTGGGATCAACCGTCAGAAATTAATCGTATGATGCAGGAAGTGCGCATCTTGATGCCGCATTTCCAAAAAGCTACATTAATTGGGAATATGTTTGCGCAACTGCAACAGATGCATTCATCGATGCAGCATTAGCAATGGCAGCACGTTAGAAGAACATGCGGATGCACATCACATCACCCGCGAAACCGTGAAAAGCCAGCTAAAAGGTGTGACATCTAAGTTAGAAGCCAACCGTCAAGTGGATGTGGTACGGCAGATATTGCTTGGGCTAGAAAATTTTATAAAATGATGTTTTCTCTCCCATCTGGGGGATGTGGTGCATAAGTGAATCTGTTATTGCTTTGGAGCGAGGTAACTTGAAAAGAAGGATGAAATTTATTATGATTAAGAATTTTACTTTTGCACTATCGATAGTTTTATGCACTTCCTGCTCCACCAACACAGGGAAATTATGGGATGCAATGGTCACTGATCGTGAACCCTCAGCAGCGACGTTTTTTTTGCTTCCTGCAGCAGTCGTTGTAACTCCCTTTTACTTGTTCGTAGATATAGTCACATTAGGCGGTACGGATAAGAATATGACCTTAGCAAAAGGCGCGGCATCAGCGTATATGCAACATAAATCGGGCGCAGGTTCTTTTCCTGCAACAGCCAATAGGACTAACGATGATTTTGCTATTGAAAATCATGGAACGGAAATTATATCTGATGATTCTGGGACACATAATCAAACATCGTATGATCCGTACAAATATTATGCACCACGAACTGATCCAACTTGTGCGGATTATGATATTGAATTTGCTGGGCAAATGTTGATTCCATTAACTAATAATTGCTCTGTGCCGATTGCCTTTCATTGGTGTTGGGTACCTGAGGGAGCTGTGAATTGTACTCCCAATGCAGTGAGTAATGTGATTGAGGTAGGACAAACCAGTAAAATTTATGGACCAATAAAAGGACAACAGCGAATTGCCAAATTTATGGTATGTGATATGTCTGGAGAAAATAGGAATAAAACATGCAACCAGAAATCACCGCTACCTAAATGAATTTACTGAATTTTAATGTGCTATATCAGGTGGCCTACGCCTTACATAAACCTAGTGGCGCATTTCACTGTTGAATGGGTGACTCAATTTCTCCCCCGCAGGTGATTTTTGCTCCTAATTGTTCCACAATATCTTCACATTGTTTAATCGCTTCAAAAGCTGCTTTTGTCACCGTGCTTCCTATCTTAGTTGTCCGCCGCGTAATTCATTGATTTCTTGTAATACGGCAGGGCAATAAGTTGAGAGAATCGACCCATTTTGCGCTTGTTTTTTGGCATCGTCCAATGTCGCTGGGCGGTTACCTTTCGAGTGGATGACAGATATTCCTCTGACTCCGCTTAAGGTGAGTAACGTCTGACGATGCGTATCATCAATTTGGTTGCGTAGATCGTCAAATATCCCCGTATCAGAATGATCCTTTTGCAGATGAGCGCGCCAAGGGGGAATGGGGGGAGGGGAGGTTTCTAACCCTAACATATCCGCTAGCCCTTCCACAATACCAAGGGTGGCAATCAGCACGGCGTAGCTTGCGGGAGTATTGGCACCGGGGGTGCGAACTTCTTGATGCATTGCTTCTTCTTCACCAACCTGTCTTATTGCATGTTTTCGTGTAGAACCTGCATCAATCATATCGTTGACATAGACACCATGCTTAAATCGCTCATAGGAACGTTCTGAGGGGCAGGCAAGCGCAAAGCCACCTTGCCGCAAAACTTCCGTCACGCCATCGGCACATGCTTCATAGATTTTAGAAACGTTCCAATGGTGTGCAGCATTGCGCGTACACATGAGGTTGGTGCTACCATCTGCAGAGGTGAGTCCGTAATGAATATGCATTCCCGCTCCGGGAATTTTTGCTTTATTGGGATAATGGCTGGTGATGGTATAGCTTGGTTTATCACGAAAATCAGCAATTAAACCAAATTGTTGACTTTTTTCTTTGATGATGTCGCGTGTTCGGTCAAGCCATAGAGCCGTTTCGGTTGGGGAGGCAATCGCGGTAGTGATTTCTAATTTTTGCCCTAACCAATCATTTTGTTCTATAGGACCATAATCTTTTTTGGCGAATATCGTACCATTTTCTAAATGAAAATCAGGGTTAAGTTTGATTCCCTCGGACTCCGCAGTTTCATAGACACTGATCGCTAAAGCGCAGCAGGCATAGAGCGTGGTTTGATTGCGCTTGTTCATAAAATATATGCCACATTCCCTATCAACAAGCTCTTCAATCGTCCGTTTGCGTGAGGCATAACGCGCTGCATCATTCATCATCGGGGTTTGGCGGGCGGCAATATCATGTTCCGTGATGCCCGTATCAAACAAACGGTTCACAATGGCTAAGATGTTGGGGTGGTCATAGTTAATTTGTTGTTTTAATTCATCTAATGAGGGCATTTTATGCGGATCAACGACCGCCCAAAACTCAATTTCGCCCCCGCAGGTGATTTTCGCGCCTAATTGTTCCACAATTGTCATTATGCTGTTCCTACCGTAATTGTCCGCCATGTAATTGCTGGATTTCTTCTAAAACATCAGGGCAATAAGCAGAAAGAATGCTCCCTTTTTTTGCATGTTGCTTCGCATGAGAAAGGGTGGGAGGGCGGTCACCTTTTGAGGTGATAGTATATTCACCTGCAACTTTGGTGAGTTTCATAAGTTTTTCACCATGCGATGGGGTGATTTCATCGAGTATATCATCCAATTTTGTTGAACTTGAATCATGGGTTTTAAGATGTGTTCGCCATGGGTCAATACGGTTTTTGGCAGTTTTCCCTAAATCCAACACTTCTGCAAGCCCTTCAACGATGCCAAGCGTTGCCAGTAACACCGCATAATTTCCAAGCGTATTTGCACCGGGTGTGCGCACCTCTTGATGAAGCGTTTCTTCCATCCCGACTTTGCGCACCGCAAAGATACGGTCATTTCCTGCATCAATATCGTTGGTGACGTGGACACCGTGATTAAAGCGATCATAGGCATTATCTGAGGGGCAAGCAAGCGCAAAGCCACCTTGCCGTAAAACTTCGGTTACGCCATCCGCACATGCTTCATAGAGTTTTGAAACCTTCAAAAATGTTTTTGGATGTTGATGCTGCATGAGGTTGATGCTGCCATCGAGGGAGGTTAAACCATAATGAATGTGCATTCCCGCTCCGGGAATTGTGGTATGTTGTGGGTTATGTTTGTTGAACGTATAGCTTGGTTTGTCACGAAAATCAGCGATCAAACCAAAGTGCTTACCTTCTTCTGCAATGATTTCTCTTGTGCGATCAAGCCACATTGCTGTCTCTAGGGGTGAAGCAATAGCTGTGGTGATTTCTAATTTTTGGGCGAGCCAATCACCTTGTTTCATTATAGTGCCATGATCTTTTTTCGCGATGATATTGCCATCTTCAAAATGAAAATCAGGATTGAGGCTGATGCCTTCAGATGCAGCACGATCATAGACACGCATTGCTAGATTAAGCATGGCATAAACAATGCATTGATTATGTTTGTTTATATGTCTATTTATAGATAAATTTTCAAGAATTTTTTCGATACCATCTCTGCGTGAAGCATCTTCACCTGTATCTTTGATGATATAATCTTCTGTGAAATTTGTTTCAAATAAGCGATTGATGATAGGCAAAAGATACGGACTATCATAGTCTAAAGAATCTTTTAATTCATCTAATGAGGGCATTTTATGCGGATCAACGACCGCCCAAAACTCAATTTCGCCCCCGCAGGTGATTTTCGCGCCTAATTGTTCCACAATTCATATATCCTCGATCACACCATGAGGGCGCGCTCAAGACACCCAATATGTAAGGTCTGAATGTACCATAGATATATTACTGTTTTTTTACAGCGTGCGTTTTTTTGACGATAAATGAGGTACTAAACTATAGCATGTCGTCCTTCCTGCTTAAGATCAGGAATCCAGAGCAACGCGTTTGACTGGACTCCTGCCTTCGCAGGAGTGACAAGGACTGAGAGTTATACAGAATCCATTATACTTGGCTAATATCCAATTCGCCCGTATCTTCTTCAGGACCAAGCACCAATTCATGATGTGCAGCTCCTGCAGGTATCATCGGATATACATTCTCATCAGGGTCAACAATAATATCCACCAATACCGGTCCCGGATGTGCCAACATGGCGCGTAGTGTATCATCTAAGGTATCAGGTGCTTCACAACGCAAGCCTTTCAATCCAAATGCTTCAGCAAGTGCAACAAAGTCAGGCAAAGAATCCATATAGGATTCCGAATGACGATCACCGTGGAACATTTGTTGCCATTGGCGCACCATCCCCATATAGTGATTATTCAGAATCATCACTTTGACGGGCAAGCGATATTGTACGGCGGTCGCAAGTTCTTGAATGTTCATCATGAAGGATGCTTCACCCGTCACACACGCGACTAGCTTATCAGGATGCGCAATCTGTACGCCGAGTGCCGCAGGTAAGCCATAGCCCATCGTGCCGAGTCCGCCCGAAGTCATCCAACGGTTAGGTAATTCATAATCAATATATTGCGCTGCCCACATTTGATGTTGCCCAACATCGGTGGTGACAAAGCGATCCACCCCACGGCTTAGTTCATTGAAGCGTGTAAGGGCATGTTGTGGCTTGAGGATTTCTTTTCCTTGATTGTACGAGAAGCTCTTGCGGGCGCGCCATGTTGCAATTTCTTCCCACCATGCACGAATATCAGGCGTAGCATTGCGCGAACGCCACTCAGCAATTAGCATTTCCAGCGCAAGCCCTGCATCACCCCGCACGGGTATGTCAACACGCACGGTTTTATTGAAGGAGCTAGCATCAATATCCACATGGATCTTCTTTGATTGTGGTGAGAACGCATCAAGCCTTCCTGTGACACGATCATCAAAACGTGCGCCGATATTGATCATCACGTCACAATGTGCCATCGCCATATTCGCTTCTAGCGAGCCGTGCATCCCCAACATTTTCAGAAATTGCGGATCGCTTCCCGCATAAGCACCAAGCCCCATAAGGGTTGAAGTGATAGGGAATCCCGTCTCTTTCACCAAGGTGCGAAGCAATGTGCTTGCATGTTCACCCGCATTAATGATGCCGCCGCCTGTATAAAAAACGGGTTTTTTCGCGGCAATCATCAGATCGACAGCGCGCACAATCGCGGCGTGATCGGGCTGCACTTTAGGCGCGTAGGACATACGGCGTGATGTGCCTTTGGGATAATAGATTCCCAATTTATTTTGAATATCTTTCGGAATATCGACAACAACGGGACCCGGTCTGCCTGTTGTCGCAACGTGGAATGCTTCATGCATGATGCGTGGCAGATCATCGACGTTCGATACGAGGTAATTATGTTTGGTGCAGGAACGTGTGATACCTGTGGTATCCGCTTCTTGAAACGCATCCGTACCAATCAAATGGCTTGGCACTTGCCCCGTGACCACTACCAGCGGGATAGAATCCATCATCGCATCCATAATACCTGTCACCGTATTGGTTGCACCCGGTCCAGACGTGACCAACACGACGCCCGGTTTACCTGTGGAACGTGCATAGCCTTCAGCGGCATGGGTTGCACCTTGTTCATGACGCACTAAGATATGGCGTAATTGGTTTTGCTGAAAGAGGGCATCATAAATCGGCAATACTGCTCCCCCCGGATAGCCAAAAATAGTATCCACGCCATTATCGATCATAGCGCGAATAATCATCTGTGCGCCTGTCATGGTAGCGTTGTTTGGAGCAAGTGTAGTGCTAGTGTTCATCGTGATACCTTATGAGTGAAGCTCATCAAACTACCACGAGTACCCCATTTTGGCAACAAACATTTTATGTTTCATGCTCTATTATAGCTGTGATTTTTGTGAACCATGTTCAATTCAATCGCAAAGAAGCATAAGATCCACAACCATGCATCCAGCGCATCAAGCCATGTGGTCGCCTCGATTGTCCATAGAACAGCGCACACAATGATAATGCTGTATAATAAGGATTTCACGCTGTACATCAGGATGTTTTGGGTAAAATTACGGCTATGATGCCAATATAATTCTGCGGCAAGTACAAAGCAGACGCATAACCATGAGGAGCAATTTACTATATCCAATGTTTGGTATTCGCGTATGTAGTTATAGAGCGCGTAGAAAATGATAGCGTAGGATAATAGGGTGCAGTAGCCAAGCATTTTGGGATGCTTCCATTTCGTTGCCGTGGTTTCATATTCAAGCAGTGCCAACAACATCAGCCACCCCATGCTTTCTATAAAGGCACTGAGTGTGGGCTTGAAAAAGATAAATAATAGGCTAGTAGAACCTAGGCTCGCATAGGTACATATCTTAAATAAGCGAAACCACGTACCCCACTTCATGAGTTATGTGCAGGGAAACTGATTAGAACATGTGGCGCATGAATAAATGCTCAAGGAATCCGTGCCATGCACCGTGATGGTTGATCCTTTAATGCTAATGCCTGTTTCCTCTTTTAATTTAGCAAGGGCGCGTGAGAAGGTTTCTGCCTTCATGCCAAGACGGGATGCGATGAGTGTTTTATCATAAGGAAGCTGGAGTTCAATGGATTCTGTGGGATGGGTGTGTCGCGCTGATTTACACAGACGTAGCAAAAAACATCCAATGCGTTGCGGTGCGCTTTGTAGGGCAAGATGTTCAATTTCGTCAGTTTGCATCCGTTGATGCGATGCCATATGATGCAACATATTCAATGCAAAGCGTTGATCTTGTGTAACAAGTCGTTGAAGAATATTGGTAGGAATGAGAAGCGCGCCGATGGCTTCAATGGTTTGGGCGGTATAATCATGGATATTATGATTAAAAATGGCGAATTGTCCGAAAATATGCCCCTTAGTGACAACATCAAAGACCGCCTCTGTACCGTCCATTGTTTCTCGAAAAAGTTTAATCCAACCATGCAGCATCAGATAGCAATAGTGCGCTTCATCGCCATGAAGAAAGAGGATTTTGCCTTTTGGTTCAACAAGATGCTGCGTGTTTTCGGCGATCATCGTCAGATGATCATCACTGAGATCGGCAAATAATGAACAATTACGCACTAAGGCGTAAGCATCCATAATACGGGATTTTTTGAATGGAACAACATGCATAATATATAAAATAGCTTATCTATCAATAATGCGCAAGTTTTTTGCCGTTTTTTTGTGTGGTTTTTTCAACTACGGATACGGGTTTTGGCAAGCATCTCTGCCATCCATGCATCATCGCGGTGACGTAAGGCTTTGGTGCGCCTTCCATAAATGTTTTTTGGGCGTTTGGGGTGTCGTTTCAAATCCCACATATAATCAGGGTCATCGCTATCCCATAAGAGTTCAAACATGAAGTTGCTTAAGCCATGGGCAAGCACGCAATCGATAAAATCTTGCTGCACCAGCACGCCAAAACTGCCAAAACGCTTATCTTGGAACATGCGCAAATCCTTCACTACCTCAGGCTTGAAGGCATATTTGATGTAATCAATATTATCACTTGCGGAT
>RDZH01000013.1 GCA_004293935.1 Alphaproteobacteria bacterium
GAATGTGGGAATTAGCTCGCCTCTAATGGCACTATAAACCACGACTCCGCACATCTATACGCAGAAAAATGTAATTATCGCCGTTGATAGAGCTGCCCCCGTATGAAACGGGCGAGCGCGTAGTGCGTTAAGGCAGCAAGCCCAAAGCCAGTATAGCGAAATTTATGTGTTAATAAAAAAGCACTTAACACAAAAAATAGCCAAACACCTATCTTGCCCATCCCCACCATAGAGGGGGCAGCATCGTGAGAAAATAGCAGGAATGCATGTGCAATCAATACAATCAAACAGGCAAGCCCACGTAGTCCATGTGCAGCATTCCATAGGGGAATTGGTGTGTTCATTCTAAGCGCGCTCTATTATTTTTTCAATTTCTTGCCTTTCAAGCGGAAGACATAGCCAATGATTTTTGCCACGGCTTGATAATGCTCCATCGGGATTTCTTTATCAATTTCGGCATGGTCATAGAGGGCGCGGGCAAGGGGTGGATTGCGGTATAAAAGAATCTTATGCTCGTCTGCAATTTTACGAATGCGTGCCGCCACCTTATCCACACCTTTGGCAACCACGACAGGGGCAGACATGGTGCTAGGATCATAGCGCAGCGCGATAGCATAATGCGTTGGGTTGGTGATGATGACATCCGCTTTGGGGACATTCGCAAGCATGTTTTTTCGCACACGCTCCATACGAATCTGGCGGAGTTTGGATTTAACGTGCGGATCACCCTCTTGTTGACGATATTCATCTTTGACTTCTTGCTTGGTCATGCGGAGGTTTTTTAGATATTCAAAGCGTTGATAGAAATAATCGAGTAGGGCAATGACAATCGTGACTAGTGCAATGGCAACAGAAATACGGATGGACATGCGATAGAGCAGATCCATCATCGCATTCATATCATAAGAAGCGAGTGCTGCAATACGCGGAAGATGCGCTTCTACGGACGCATAAGCCACCCACCCCACCACGGTGATTTTCACGATCCCTTTGATCAGTTCGATCACGGAGCGCAGAGAAAACATCCGCTTTAATCCTTTAAGGGGGGATATTTTCTCAAATTTAGGGGTGATCCGTTCGCTCGAGACGTTAAAACGTGTTTGCATGAATCCCGCAGCAAGCGCAGCAATAGTGGTGAGGGCAAGGGGAATCAACAATAATAAGCCCATTTCATAAAGTATATGGCGTATGGCAAGCCATGTGCCGCCATTTCCTTGGGTGAAATCTTCAGGGCGTGCGATGAACGGCGTGAATTTAATCATAAATTGGGGCATGATGTACGGGAACACACCCATAATGATGGCGCATAATGATCCAAGAATCATCATATTATTCACTTCGCGTGAGAAGATGATTTGCCCCTTTTCACGGGCATCATCAAGCCTTTTCTGGGAAGGTTCTTCCGTCTTTTGGGAATCATCCTGTGCGTCATCACCTGCCATAGAATCAGAGTCCCTCCATCCATTCGCTGTAGGTAGTCGAGAATACCTCCACCCACTCCGTGAGAATACCCACGGTGGTGATCATCAGAATAAAGAAGCTGATATAGAGCTGTAATGGCATAATCACAAAGAATACTTGCATATTCGGCATGATGCGGGATAATGCCCCCGCTGCAAGATAGAGCAATAGACCCGATACGATGCTAGGCGCAGCAAGCTGAATGCCAATACGAAATACCAACGCCACCGTATCCACCATATAGGATGCCATGTCCTCAAGAGGTGGGTTATTCGTGGGGAGTAATATAGAATAGCTATCCGCAACGCCACGTAGCAACATATGATGCAGATCAAAAGCAAAAATGAGCATCAGCGCAAAGAGGCTGAAGAAGTTACCAATGATAGAGCCTTGCGTCACTTGGCTTGAATCAAACTGTGTGGCAAGCGCAAGGCTGGATTGATAGGAAATGATCATCCCCGTCACGTGCATGATTGCAAGCAGCATACGAGCGAGCATCCCTAACATTAATCCGATGAGAATCTCGCTTAGTAATAATACCACCAGACTTCCGGGGCTGGTAGGCACAGAGGGCAGATGTGGCTCTAACAGCGGTGCCATCACCAGTGAAATCGCCAACGCGATGAGGATACGCGCCCGTGGATAGACATAGGATTCACCAAAGCCCGGAAGCAACATAATGGCTGCACCAAAACGGGCAAAAATGAGCAACACCGCAAAGATATTCTGGATAAGATAGCCTTCAAGCACATTGATGGTCATATGCGATGCATCCTGTGCCAGTGCGGGCATGATGAGGGACGTTCACGCATTATTCGGCCTCAGATATATCATCTTCACTTTGGGGCGTGGACATGCGATCCATCAAATCAAGATAAAAATCGCCAAGCGTTTCCCCCATAAATGGTAAGGTAATCAACATTGTGATGAAAATTGCCAAGATTTTCGGCACAAAGGTGAGCGTCATTTCTTGAATTTGGGTGAGTGCCTGAAATAAAGCAACAATCAAACCCACAATGAGCGATGCCAACATGACGGGCGCAGATATGATCAGCAACACATAAATGGCATCACGCCCAATATCTAATACTTCCGCACCGTTCATTGCACACCTCTCATGATACTGATACCGCGATAGCCTACACCAACTCACGCCAGCACGCTAGGAGTTCATGCAAAAAATCATTAGATTGGCATTTTTAGAATATCTTGGTAGGCATTGATGATACGATCACGTACCGCAACCACGGTGCGCAGTGTCAAATCTGCATTATTCACCGCCGTTACCAATTCATGCATTTCTGATTGATTAGCAAGAGCTTTCGCGCTGGTGCTTTCACCCGTATAGCCAGCGCCACGGGCTTTATCCAACGCATGACCTACTAAATCCTCAAAGGATGGCTTGAATGAAGGTGTCGCTTGCGATTCGCTGGGCGTGCCGCCTTGGTTTTGGATTTTTGATGCATTTTGATAGGCATTGCTTGCCTGAGAAAAAACAGAATTGACAGTACTCATAATCTAGGTTTCCTTTTAGCGTAAGAGATCAACGGTGCGCATCAACATAGATTTTGATACTTCGACCATATTCAGATTGGCTTCATAAGCGCGACGTGCTTCTTTCATATCCACCATTTCAATCACAGGATTGACATTAGGCATCAACACATAGCCATCATTATCCGAAGCGGGATGCCCCGGATCAAACTTACGAGGGAAGGGGGTTTTATCAACGCCATATTTATTCACCTCCACCATATCTGCATCCATATCACGATCAAGATGATTCTTGAACGATAAGACTTTGCGCGCATAAGGACGACTTCCGGGAAGTTCGCCCGTGGTATCGACATTCGCCATATTTTGCGCCACAACACGCAAGCGATCACTTTGGGCTTTCATGCCTGATGCAGCGATATACATTGAATTTACGAGATCAACCATAAAGAACCTCCATAGAAAGATGATGATGCCATCAATGACAAGAAAAAGTTAAAAAACTTCTAATGATTATCCCCAAGTGCCGTTTTGAACATAGAGCTGGTCTTGCTGTACAAATTGGTCACAGTGGCATATTCAAGTTTGTTGTGCGCCACCATCGCCATTTGTTCTTCCAAGGTGGAAGAATTTTCCACAGGCGTGGTTTCATAGGTTTTGCGCTGTACTTCAGTGCGGAAATTTTGCGTACTTCGGATGCCTTCCATGCTCGCTCCACCTGTGGAAGCACGCATTTTTAAGCGACGTGATTCCGCCATTGCCAAACGATTGAAATCAAGGTCATGAAGCTGTTTGGCTTTATAACCCGGCGTATCAATGTTCGCAATATTTTGCGCCAACACATCTTGTTTTTCCGAAAGATAGGCCATCTTCGTGGCCATCATGTTCATAAGTTTGATTGATGAATAATCCATAGCATCAAGTATAATGCAAGTTATGTGCCAATCTTGGGTGCGCCTGTCCAATCTAGCCCAATATCCACCGCCATCACAGAATGGGTGAGTGCGCCCATCGAGATGAAATCCACGCCTGTAGCAGCATAATCGCGCAAATTCTCATAGCGTATCCCGCCTGAGACCTCCAAGGGAACGCGCTTTTGTACCCAAGCTACAGCGGCACGCACATCCATAAGGCTCATATTATCCAGCATGATAACATCTGCACCCGCGTCTAATGCTTCGCGTACCTGATCCAAATGATCGCATTCTACTTCAATTTTTGTTAGGGCGGGTACGTGCGTGCGTGCGCGCATCAATGCCTCACGGATACCACCTGCAATGGCAATATGATTATCTTTGATCATCACGCCATCGTCTAAGCACAGACGATGATTGCGTGCGCCACCGCAGCGCACCGCATATTTGGCAAGATGGCGATAGAGTGGCAAAGTTTTACGTGAATCCAGCAAAGTGACACCCGTACCAGCAAGAAGCTGAACGCATCGTTGCGCGTGGGTTGCAATGCCGCTAAGATAGGAAACTATATTCAGTGCGGTGCGCTCTGCCCCCAAGATGCTGCGAGCATTGCCCGATATACGCACAAGTGACGTACCTGCATCATAGCTGTGTGCATCCTGTGCTAATAGCTCAATCTGTAGGGTGCTATCATGCAGGGCAAATATTTCCGCTGCAATGCTTATGCCCGCCAGTGTGCATGTATGGCGTGTGACCATGGTGCAGATAGCGTGCGCATCAGAGGGGATGAAAATGTTTGACGTGCAATCACCCCGACCTATATCTTCCTCTAAGCCCGAACGAATAATATGATGGATGTTCGCACGCTGCGGGAGTAAATCAGGAACAAGCATCGATGGATGCATAATTAGCCCCGACCGCGATACATCGGCACATCCAACGGCGCGACCCAGACATCCGCAGGTTGCTTACCTACTTGAAAAAACACATCAATGGGAATACCGCCCCGAGGATACCAATAACCAGCAATGCGCAACCACATAGGTTGAATGGCCTCAGCAACGCGCTTGCCAATATCCACCGTACATGCCTCATGGAATGCACCGTGATTGCGAAAAGAACCAAGAAATAATTTGAGGGATTTGCTTTCTACGATAAACTCACGTGGCACATAATCGATCACGATATGCGCAAAATCAGGCTGCCCTGTGAGTGGGCATAGTGAGGTGAATTCAGGGCAGGTAAAGCGAATGGCGTAATCAACATTCATGTGTGGATTACGCACTTTTTCCAACACCGCTTCTTCAGGAGATGCGGGAAGTGCAGTATTTTTGCCAAGCTGTGTAAGAGAATTATAATCGGTCATAAAACTGTCCCCCATTCCATAATATCACGAAATGGGGGAGAATCCTTTACTTACGAATACCTAAACGCTCAATCACTTTCTTATAACGTGTGTGATCGGTGCGGTTCAAATAATCCAACAAGCGACGACGTTGTCCTACCAAAATCAACAATCCACGGCGCGAATGAAAATCATGCGTGTGGGTTCTGAAATGTTGAGTTAGGTTGGTAATGCGCTCACTCAAAATGGCTATTTGCACTTCAGGCGAACCTGTATCGCCTTCTTTTGTTGCGAACTCTTTAATTAATGCGCTTTTGCGCTCAGACGTAATCGACATCGTAACCTCCTAATGGTTTAAGTTAAACTGACGCAAGGGAAACACCACACGATCTTCTCGGAGTACGAGTGCAATCAACCTACCTGCATGATAGGCTTGATAAAGCTCGTGTCCGTCTTCTTGAATATAACCCGCATGGCGCGCAAAGGCACTTGGCGGGACAAAACAAGAATTGCCGTGACGTAGGCGTTGTGCTTGCGTAGCATCGAGTGTAACCGCCGGGATGTCGTCTAGCGCACACTCAATAGGTTCAAGCCACGCATCTATCGATGCGTACACATCGCTTATAGCATAATTAGGTAAATCGTCCAGTGAAATCGCATGATCCACGTGAAATCTTCCTACTTTTGTGCGTCGTAACGCACTGACATGCCCGCATGAGCCAAGCATCGCGGCAAGATCCCGTGCAAGAGATCGAACATATGTGCCTTTGCCACATTCGACTTCCAAGACGACTTCATCAGCATTGAGGCGTTCTATGAGGGAACAACGCGCAATATAGACGCTGCGCGGTTGCAACACCACATGCTCGCCTGCGCGTGCCAAATCATACGCACGTTCCCCAGCTATTTTGATCGCGCTATAGACAGGTGGCACTTGTGAAATCGTACCCTCAAAGTGCGGTAATACTGCTGCAATCGCGGCATCATCAGGGCGCACATCGCTATGGTTCATGGGCGCGCCTTCGCGATCATCGGTGGTGGTTTGCGTGCCGAAGCACACCGTGAAGCGATAGATTTTCATTGAATCCATCATATATTGTACTGTTTTTGTCGCTTCACCGAGTGCTAAGGGTAAAACTCCCGTCGCTAAGGGGTCTAATGTGCCTGCATGTCCAATTTTTTCAGGCGCAAGAAGATGTTTGACTGCACCCACCGCTTGCGTTGAGGTCATATCCAAGGGTTTGTCGAGATTGATCCAGCCATTAATTTTATGCTTGGGGCGTTTGATTTGTGGGCTACGAGGCGCACGCGCATTAGGGGAAGGGGCATTCATGAGGTGGTATCATTCTCAATGGGTTGAATCGCTGCTTGATGCAAAAGATCGTGGATTTTCTTCGCTTCATCAAAAGAATGATCGGCGCGAAAACGTATATGTGGTAGAAATTTCAGATGCAAGCGTTGTGATAATAAATGACGAATGGCACGGCTATAATGTTTGTTGAGTTGGGGCAAGAGCGTATCGAGCTTGTTGCTCCCAAGCGTTGCGATGTAGGCCGTAGCAATTTTGAGATCAGGACTCATACGCACTTCAGATACGGTAATGCTTACGCCATCCATATCCAGAGCATGTATTTCGCCACGCATGAAAATATCAGCTAAGGCATGGCGCACTTCCTCGCCCACCTTGAGCATTCGCGGTGAAGGGGCTTGCGATTGCGACATGAATCTTACCCTTCCACGCGGCGTGCTATTTCTTTGATTTCATAGGCTTCGATCATATCACCAACCTTGATGTCATCATAATTTTCAAATGCCATACCGCACTCATAGCCCTGACGCACTTCACGCATTTCATCTTTGAAACGCTTGAGTGTTTTTAGCTTGCCTTCATGAATCACCACATTATCGCGCAATAGACGTACACCTGCGCCACGGCGTACTTCGCCATCAGTCACATAGCATCCCGCTACTTTACCCACTTTCGTGATAACAAAGACATCGCGTATTTCAGCATAGCCGATCATTTCTTCACGACGTTCAGGTGAGAGCAAGCCAGACAAGGCATCACGCACATCATCCACCAAATCATAGATGACGGAATAATAACGAATATCAATGCGTTCACGCTCGGCTAAGGCTTTCGCGCCACCGACTGCACGGACGTTGAAACCAATAATGATCGCACCCGTTGCATAGGCAAGCGACACATCCGACTCATTGACTGCACCTACTGCCGAATGGACGATTTTGACCTTCACTTCATTGCTAACAAATTTCTGTAAGCTGCCAATAATCGCTTCCACCGAACCTTGCACATCACCTTTCACAATGACATTGAGTTCTTTAATCTGCCCTGCACCCGCTTCAGAGAAAAGCTGATCCAGCGTTTTCGCTGTGGCAATCGTATGACGATCACGCTCTCTTTTAGCGCGATATTCGGTGATGTCGCGGGCTGTCTTTTCACTTTCGACGACGGCAAATACGTCACCTGCCATGGGGGGTTCTGCTAAGCCTAACACCTCAATAGGTTGTGACGGGGTGGCCGTGACAAGACGCAATCCTTTATCATCGGAAAGGGCGCGTACCTTACCCCAACTTGAACCTGCCACGATAATATCACCAATATTGAGCGTGCCTTTCTGCACCAACAAGGTCGTGGTTGTACCACGTGTTTTGTCAATCTGCGCTTCAATGACAACACCTGCGGCATTGCGGTTCGGATTCGCCTTAAGCTCCATAATCTCTGCTTGAACGAGAATGGTTTCGATGAGGGTTTCCAGACCAATTTTTGTCTTGGCAGATACTTCAACCATGGGGACTTGACCGCCAAAATCTTCCGCGACGATTTCATACTGCAATAATTCATTTTTGACGCGTGCAGGATCAGCGGATGGTTTATCCATTTTGTTGATTGCCACAATAATCGGTACATCAGCAGCGCGGGCGTGGTTGATCGCTTCTTGCGTTTGTGTCATGACACCATCATCAGCGGCAACGACAAGCACCACAATATCCGTTGATTTTGCCCCACGTGAACGCATGGCGGTGAATGCCTCATGGCCCGGTGTATCAAGGAAGGTAACTTTTTGACCATGCGCTTCAACTTGATAGGCACCAATATGTTGAGTAATGCCCCCTGATTCACCTGCGGCAACGCTCGTTTGGCGCAACGCATCGAGAAGGGAGGTTTTTCCGTGATCCACGTGTCCCATAATGGTAACAACAGGAGGACGGGCGCGCAATAGTTCTGGAGCATCATGATCTTCGATGAGGATATTTTCCACATCAGCATCGGTCACGCGCTTGGCTTTATGCCCTAATTCTTCTACGACAATCTCAGCGGTATCGGCATCAATGGATTGCGAAGCACTGGCAATCACACCCATTTTCATCAAGCTCTTGATCACATCGGTGACACGCTCTGACATACGATTGGCTAAATCCTGCACGGTAATATGTTCAGGAAGTGTGACTTCACGATAGACTTTATCTTTCGTACCACCCATATCCGCTTCACGACGTGCTTTTTCACGTTGACGCTTAATAGAGGCAAGAGAGCGCATCCGCTCTCCTTGATAATCCAAGGCATCGGAAACCGACATTTTTCCCGAAAAGCGACGATTATCTTCCGTGCCTTTCAGTTTCATTTTCTTTTTTGCTGCGGCATCGGCATCATCATTTGCCGTGGCAACGCGTCCGTTGTTTTTCGCTACTGCATCACGGTTCGGCGTGGCATCGGCTGCTTTGGCAGGACGTTTTGGCGTTTCCGCAGGGCGGGCAGTCGGCGTGGTAGCGATCGGGTTGATTTTTTTCGATTGCACAGGGCGAACGATAGGCTCTCCCACGGGAGCTGCTGGTGCAGCAACAGGTTCTTCCACTACAGGAGCAACAACAGGTGCTACCGCCTCATAGGATTCTTCTTGTTTGCGCCGTTCTTCTTCGGGGCTACGCAACTCGGTCGCTGCTTTTTCTATCTGGCGTTTATCGCGCACAGCAAAATCATTCAAATCGACTTTGAACGGAGCATTGCCAAAAGGGGATGTGTTGCCCGTTTCTTTTTTTGTTGTACCTGCATCACCTGCCCCTTCTTCGCCGGGCTTACGAGAGAATGTGCGTGTTTTGCGCACTTCTACTGTCACCTGCTTGGAACGTCCATGTGTAAAATTTTGCGTCACCTTCCCGCTCTCCACCGTTTTTGTGAGTGAGAGTTTGTTCGGTTTTGCCATGGTGAGCGTTGGTTTTGCTGCACCTTTATCGTCGTTCTGATCCGCCATGATTTCTTGTCTTTAATCCCGTTACATCGATGCGTATATTCTATACGCTCTATAGCTTATAAACTAAGATGCAGCATAAATCTAGTGTTGCGTTGTATATAATAGTCGATTTTTTCTGCAAATGCCCCCGAACGTACCCCAAGAAACACTTGTGCGTGTCTTCCTACCGCTGCGCCAAGGGTAGCACGTGTGCCAAAAGAATGGCAAGAGATGGATGCATGGGCAGTATTAGCGCGTATTTTTGAAGCATCGGATGCGCCTGCATCTGTTGCGATGATCACACAATCAAGCTGCTTAAAGGTAAGAGCGCGCATGACATCCTCATAGCCTAACACTAAATCCCGCGCTTTTTGTGCAAGGCTGATATGGCGCAAGGCTGCTTCACGGTAGGCGTGTTCCCCTTGCCGTATGAGGGAGGAGGCATCGACTGCATAACCAAACCATGCACTGAAGGCATCGTGGCGGTGCATTCGCTCCCACACATCGGGATGTTCCCCAATCCAAAGGGACTGAGGAACGGGGAGTTTTTCCGATAAATCAAGCACGACACGCCCATCAGGAATAGGCACGCATCGTACTAATTGGGCGCGAGGTTTATGCTTGCGGTGCTTCGGATGTTTCACCATCAAACCAATGCTCCAATTCACGTGCTTTCATAATCATCGATTCAACTTCGTGGAAGCTCATGCCGCTTAAGCGTTTTGGTGCTAATTCAATGAACTCATCGGTTGCTAAATCTGCAAGATCTTCACGCGTTTTGATGCCGCCTTCTGCTAGAGCAATGATCAGATCACGCTTGCCTTCTAAACCTTCCATCTTCAATAAATCCTCAGAAATACCAAGAGCGGTTATCTTATCATGGAAGTGTTTTTCTTGCGTTTCAAGCCAATCACGCGCACGATTGCGTAACTCATTGGCAACATCTTCATCAAAGCCTTCAATCGTTGCGAGATCCTCAAGTGGCACATAAGCGACTTCTTCAATGCTGGTGAAACCTTCCGTCACAAGCAAATGCGCGATCACTTCTTCGACGTTCAATGCTTCAACAAACACGCCAGAGAGACGATCAAACTCGCCTGTGCGACGCTCAGATTCTTCAGCATCGGTGAGAATGTCAATGCTCCATCCTGTTAACATGGAGGCAAGGCGCACATTCTGACCGCGACGACCAATCGCCATGCTTAATTGTTCATCAGGAACAACAACTTCAACGCGGTTCGCTTCTTCATCTAAAACCACTTTGGTGACTTCTGCGGAAGATATGGCATTGACAATATAGTTGGCGGGATCGTTTGAATATTCGATAATATCGACTTTTTCACCCTGCAATTCATTCACTACGGCTTGTACCCGCGCCCCGCGTACACCCACGCACGCTAACACTGGGTTGACACCGAATTCTTTCGCACGGACTGCGATTTTAGCGCGTGATCCCGGATCACGTGCCACGGAGACGATTTCAACTGCGCCGTCATAGATTTCAGGCACTTCCATCGCAAAAAGTTTGCGCATGAACTCAGGATGGGTACGCGAGAGTACGACTTGTGAACCTGCGCGCTCGCTGCTTACTTCTGAAATATAAGCGCGAATGCGATCACCTGTGCGGAATACTTCACGCGGGATGAGGTCTTGCTTGCGGATAAATCCTTCGGCATTACCAAAATCAACGGTGACATTGCCATATTCCATACGTTTGACAACACCGCTAATGATCTCACCAACGCGATCCTTATATTCATTATATTGACGCATACGTTCGGCATCACGCACCTTTTGTACAATCACTTGCTTGGCGGTTTGTGCGGCAATGCGTCCGAAATCAATGGGGGGGAGAGGCTCTTTAATTTCTGTGCCTAGCTCATAGGTGGCATCTAAACGCTTTGCATCACTCAGTGACATTTCGCGCATTTCGTCTGCGATTTCTTCCACCACAGTGATAACGCGGAATAATTGTATTTCACCGGTTTTATTATCAATATACGCACGAATATCACGCTCCGTACCGTATTTTTTTCGTCCTGCAATCTGCACGGCTTGCGCCATCGCGTCAATGACGGATTGGCGATCAATTTGTTTTTCGCGTGCCACGGCATCCGCAATTTGAATAATCTCTGAACTACCAAAACTTAAACCAACCATGTATGCGACTCCTTAGATGTTGATATGATGTTTTTTCTGTTATTTCTTAATGGGTAACACGTCCTGTGCGATGTGCTTCCAATAATGCATCGTTTAATATTAGTTTCGCTTTTAGAATCTTCGTATGAGGGATAATGTGCTGCGTACCATCAATTTCGATGGTGACATGACGCGCTTCTAGCGAGGCATCCACTAACATTCCTTTATAGCGTTTGCGTCCCTCTATCGGCACAGTAGTTTCGGCTTTCACTTCAAAGCCAACAAAACGCACAAAATCTTCGAGTGTCACGAGTGGGCGATCAATCCCCGGAGAGGTGACCTCTAAGTGATAGACTCCCGTGATAGGGTCATGTACATCCAACAAAGCAGATACAGCATGGCTTACATTCGCGCAATCATCCACGTCAATCGCTACGCCATCATGGCGTTCGATCATTATTTGCAATGTCCGCCGTGAGGTGTTATCCGCAAAGGATACCATCACCAAGCGAAATCCCATGCCTTCGATGGTGGGGCGTAGTAAGGTTTCAAGGGTGTGTTGTAAATTCATAAAGAATGTCTGAAGTGTTAGCACCAACGCGCCTTAAAAAAAAGGCAGGGTATTGAACCCCGCCCGCTTTTTGACATTCGCGTTTGATTTATTGATTTATTTATCTACCATAGTTTGTACGGTGGTTCAAGGATAAAATGCAGTCCCGTTTAAGGCACAACAAGGCTTGACTTTTTTTTGGGCAAGATTATGTTGAGGCGTATGAATCCTTCTTGCACGCTCCCACATACTATTTCTTCTACGGCAGAGATCTTTGGTTTTGACTCGCATATGCCTGTACCTATTTTGGCATTGGATGATGCGCATATCCCTGAAATTGATCCGCATTATTGCTTTCATCCTGAAACAACAATGGCGATTATTGCGGGGTTTGCCTATGGGCGTAACGTGCTGGTGCAGGGGTTTCATGGTACGGGTAAATCCAGCCACATTGAGCAAGTGGCGGCGCGGCTGAGGTGGCCGTTGGTGCGCATTAACCTTGATGGGCATATTAGTCGGTTTGATTTGATTGGGCGTGATGCGATTGTGCTGCGCGAAGGGGTGCAGGTCACGGAATTTCAAGAGGGATTGCTACCATGGGCGTTGTCACGCCCTGTGGCGTTACTGTTCGATGAATATGATGCAGCGCGCCCTGATGTGCTGTTTGTGTTACAACGTGTATTAGAAGCATCGGGCAAACTCACCTTGTTGGATCAAAATCGTGTGATGGATCGTCATCCTGAGTTTCGGTTATTTGCTACGGCGAATACGGTTGGGCTTGGGGATGCAACAGGGCTGTATCATGGCACGAATCCGATCAATCAAGGGCAGATGGATCGCTGGCAGATTGTTGTCGCACTCAATTATCTTTCCTTAGAAGAAGAGGTGCGTGTTATTTCTGCACATGTGCCGTCGCTTCTGGAACAAGAACGCTGCCTGATGGTGACATTTGCGCAACTGGTGCGCACTGCCTTTGCTAATGGCGATCTTTCCACCGTTATGTCCCCGCGTAGTGTCATCCATTGGGCAGAAAACCTAGAGATTTTTCACGATCGGGAGGTTGCTTTTCGTCTGACATTTGGCAATAAGTGCGATCAAACTGAAATGCCTTTGATCCGTGAACTGTATCAACGGGTGTTTGATGTTGCGCTGTAGCATCTAACTGTGGTATGTTTGCACGGCAACATAGAGGACGGTCGTGTATGCATCAAAAAGATTCGCTATTTTTATCTGATCCGCATCATATTTGTCGTGCATATTCGGAGGGGCGTATAGGTTGGCGTTTTGCTGTACGTGCCTTAAGGCTTGATAGTTATGAAGAATTAATCACTGAGATGCGCAATCACTCGTTCAGCATTCCCATGCCAACGGAAGATGCCTCACGTGCATTGATGGAACGTCTGGATCAATTAATGTACCATGAGGATGAGCGATGAACAATGAAGATGCAACACAAGAACGTAAGCCTATTGGTCATCTCTATGTTTCGGTGGATACCTGCGCTGAATTGGGGGGGCAACCCTACCGCGTGCTAGAGGCATTGCGGGATGTCTATGCACTCACCAATCGTCGTACACTCACAGTGGTGGAAACGGCGCAAGGATTATTAGAAAAAACGGAATTTACCTCACCTGAGATGCTTGAGGTGTTTCCGCATTCTACTCGAAAATTTTCTGAATTTGCCCGCAATAATCCTGATATGGTGCAGATTATTGAAACGGAGAATTGTAAAAGATTTCGTGACACATTAGAAGAAATTATTTTTCCAGAAATGGTCGATCGCTTGGTGGATGTTGCCGAGGCTGCCATGATAAAGATGCAGGAACATGTATGGGCGCATTTGCAACAGCAGGATAGCACCAATCTTATGGGCAGAGAAATTGGTTGCGCCGATGATGTGCCAATATGTATAGAATATGGAGCAGCGCACCCGAATCAGCGTGAACGACCGCTGGTGTTTGTGCCAAAAGAAGTCAATGATGCAGCAAAGATTGTCTTTCCTATGTGGAAAGCGGAGATGCAGAAAGATCCTAGTTTAAGCCGTGCCACCAAGCGGGATCTGCAAAAAAATGATATGGCAGTACTCATGCGCGCCGTACAAGAAGCAAAGGCGTGTACCCATACGATTTTAGCGAAACTTGAACCCGAACTTGCCGAGGCAATGGGGGAGATGCCTGCACCGATTCTTGCCCATTATGAAGAAGAAGGCAGCATCCGTCTTGAGATGCTTAGGGAACATGCGCATTTATATCACACTATGGCGTTTCCTGATGCGGATAGTTTGGGGGAATTAGAAAGTACGGTGCAAGCGGTGCGCTTTACCACCCTATGGCCGTGGACGCATAAAAAAATGTTGCATGAAAGTGCGGCAGGGCGATTGGATGCTGAGCATCATAATGCCGCTGATAGATCGTACCTTAATTTATTTACGGCGCATTTGCCTGATATGAGTCCGCCTGCTGATACGCTCTATGTGTTGCTTTCGCACGATATGCCACTGCGTCGACAATTCCTTGAAGTCACCACAGGGGTAGCGGAATATCTTCCGGGGAAAAAAGGCACTAAAGAAACCACCTATGGTGCAAGTGCTATTTATCGTCAAGAGCATATTCAGGATCGCCCCCTAGAGGAATATCCACATGAGGCAATTTTGGTGGGAGCGGAATTTGTGGAGCTGATGTATAAAGAAATCGTGGCATCCCTTGCGCCGTATATCACGAAAGAGGAGCGCAACACGCTGACATCTATCATACGCGCCAACCACCCCAAGCACAGCACGAATGTTGCTGCAGCACTGCATCATGTGATGGATGGTGCATCCACTTTGCCCGATAGCTTGCACGCCGCACTCACGGTACTGACAGATGAAATTAATGATCTTGAGACCTATGTAGCACGTGATATTCAAGCCTTTGGTGAGATGGATAAGCGTGGAAATTATCAGAAGCAAAAAGCGACACGGCTTGCGCAGGGCTATGAGAGGTAGAGACCTCTGCATAACTATCAATCCTTGTCATGCCAGCGAAGGCTGGTATCCATAATATACGATAGTTGCTGGATGCCTGCCTACGCAGGAGTGACATATTTGTACGCTTGTTCGGATTATAGAGAGCTATCTATTTATAAGAGACTTCTGCACCACTCTCACTTCTTGTCATACCCGCGCAGGCGGGTATCCATAAACTACTGTTTTTACTGGACTCCTGCCTTCGCAGGAATGACAAGATAGTGAGAGTTATACAGAAGTCTCACTATATCATCAAAGCACTATAACTTAACGCTGCCTCATACTTCTTGCTGCTGTGCGTCATAAGATATGCTAGACGAACGTGTGAAAATATTCTATATTTCCTCTGATAAGCACAGCTAGATAGAGACAATCATTATGAGTACGAATCCATTTTCTGATAATCAACGTTTTTTTGCTCCGCTTGGTGCAGATGACCATGCGCGACTGGATACGTTCTACAGTCAAATGCGTGAGGCGCAAAAGACGTTCACAGGATACCCTTGTAACCAAATCTATGATTATTCCGATTTAATGCGCTTTATGGGGCTTTCCTTGAATAATGTCGGTGATCCGTATGGCGATAGCACCTTCCGGATGCATTCACGCCAGTTTGAGCAAGAGGTGATCGCATGGTATGCGGGGCTTACCCACGCTAAGCCGGATGAAACATGGGGTTATGTCACGAATGGTGGCACGGAGGGCAATTTATACGGCTTATATCTTGCGCGGGAACTCTACCCTAATGCTATTTTCTATTTCTCACAAGAAACACATTACAGCGTTGCTAAGAATTTGAATCTGCTTAATGTGCGCAATATCATGATCGCATCCCAAGAGAATGGTGAGATGGATTATGACGATTTGCGCGAAACCATCAAAATGCATCGTGATGTACCAGCGGTTGTATTGGTGAATATCGGCACAACAATGAAAGGGGCGATTGATAATGTTCAAGAAATCCAAGCTATTTTGCAACGCTTAAAAATACAACATAGCTATATTCATGCAGATGCGGCATTGAGTGGTATGATTTTGCCCTTTGTCGATGATCCGCAACCCTTTCGTTTCTCTGATGGGATTGATTCCATTTCTGTGAGTGGGCATAAACTGATTGGTTCACCAATGCCGTGCGGTATTGTGCTTGCCAAGCGTAAAAATGTTGATGCGATTGCACGCTCGATAGAATATGTGGGGGTGTTGGATACCACCATTACAGGATCACGTAATGCGATTTCTCCGATGATTTTATGGTATGCCATGAAATGTGCGGGCGAACAAGGCTTTCGCGCTATTGTCGATGAGAGTATTCGTAATGCTGATTATGCGATTGCGGCATTTGCTAAATACGGGATTCATGCATGGCGTAATCGCAACTCTATTACGGTAGTGTTTCCGCGTCCGAGCATGGAGACGCTTTATCATTGGCAAATGGCACCAGAACATGCTATTGCTCATGTGATTACCTTGCCGCATGTCACCCCTGAAACGATTGATCGTTTGGTGGCGGATGTTGCAAAAGATCATGCTAGAGATAAACAGACGAGGGTATCCTAAATGAAACAAATACAGATTATTGTTCCAAATCGTACAGGTGTTTTGGATGAAGTGCTGGAAGTGCTTGCGCACGCTCATATCAATGTTGAATCCGTTGATGTGGAATCGATGGGAAGTAATGGTGTGATTGCATTGATGGTTGATCATTATGAAGATGCGTTTAAGCTGCTCTCTCATGCGGGTTATTCTGCCGTATCGGAAGATGTTTTGGTGTTGACTGTGCCTGATAAGCCCGGCGCGCTTGGTAAAATATCGCATCAATTACATGAAGCCAATATCGGTATTCGTAGCTTGCGCATCTTGTCACGTTCTGAAGGGCATACGACTGTAGGGCTGGTGTGCGAAGATCATGATGCTGCATCAAAATTATTGCATGATGCATTGGCAGTAGCGCGTTAAGTTCATTTTGGGATATGAGGTACGGACTATGGATATTCTGCCTAGCCGCCAAGGCTTTTTGAAACTTCCCCCTGAAGATGCGGTAGGCTATGAAGACGCTCGTGCCGTCATTGTGCCGTTTGGTTTGGAAGCCTCGGTGAGTTATGGCGGAGGTACATCGCGGGGGCCACAGGCAATGATTGATGCCTCCCCTGAATTGGAATTATTCGATGAAACGCTCTGGTGTGAACCGTACCGTTATCTGAATCTTGTGACGTTACCTCCACTAAAACGCTTAGAAACTATTGCGCAAACCTTGGATGCAGCGGAAGCAGTGATTGAACAATTATTGGTGGACGGCAAATTTCCCATGACCTTTGGGGGGGAACATAGCATCACGGCAGGTACGATACGCCCTTTTGCGCGCCGTTATCCTGACCTTGCGATCCTCCATTTTGATGCTCATGCTGATTTACGTGATGGCTATATGGGCGAGCATTACAGCCACGCTGCCGCATTACGTCGTTGTATTGATGATGATAAAGTGCAGGGCAGGGGGGAGCATCTGACGTTGGTTTCGTGTGGTATTAGAAATATCTCTGCGAGTGAAATCCCGTTTTATGAGGCTAATAAGCACCGCATCCATATCTATTGGGGCAAAGATATGGCTTCGTGGAATGTGCGTGAGATTGTCGAGCATCTACGTGGGCGACATGTGTATCTGACGTTTGATGTGGATGGTCTGGATGCAAGCCTTATGTCTGCCACGGGTACGCCTGAGCCGGGAGGGCTGTTTTGGGCTGATGCGATGGCGATTATCCGCGCTGCCAGTGAGGTATGCACCATTGTTGGGGCAGATGTGAATGAATTAGCACCGATTGACGGCTTTCATTGTTATGATTTTCTTGCAGCGAAACTTGCATATAAAATTATGAGTTACGCGCTATACTCATCGCCCACGCACGATGCGTAGTATCTAAATGTGGAAACGATGAGTATTTTTGAATAAGATATACCCTTCATTGCACTTTAAGGACTCAACTCCTTGAAGTGAAATGGGTATATTATGCGCAATTCGCTGCATAAACTCGTGTGATTACGGCGTTTTGTGCAAGAAAAGATTGGTGAAAACTTATATTCACCATAATTATTAGGATTATTTTAATAAAGCTATCTCATAATGTTCTTAAATAGACTATGCACTATAAGGAGAATAATTATGCATTCTACAGAACAACGCTCGCACAATGCGGGTTTTACTCTGATTGAATTATCCATTGTTTTGGTGATTATTGGGTTAATCGTCGGGGGTATTTTAACAGGGCAGGATATGATTCGTTCAGCGGAAATTCGCTCAACGATGACGCAGATTGAAGGCGTGAGTACCGCCGCAAACACCTTTCGTGATAAATATAATGGCTTACCAGGTGATTTAATTGCACCGAAAGCCGCACAATTCGGTTTAGTGGCGCGTAGTGGTCAGGTCGGGCGCGGTGATGGCAATCGCTTTATCGAAGCATGTGGGCAAGGAGTACGCGATTTTGCGTGTGAAGTTGGGGCATTCTGGTCTGATTTATCACGTGCGGGTATGGTCACAGGTGATTACAGTGCCTTTGCAGATTTTAGTGCGGACACAGGTGTTGCAGCGGATATAACGGGTGCAGATATGGCGCGTTATTTGCCCGAAGCGGAGCTTGGTCAAAATAATTTTGTCACGGTATTTAGTGCAGGTGGGCGTAATTATGTGCAGATTTCCCAAATTACAGGGATTACGGCTGCAGGTGCGTATACGCTTGGTTATGGGATGACACCGCAAACAGCGTTTAACATTGACGAAAAAATGGATGATGGCAATCCATTCCGTGGTAATGTGATGGCAACATCGGATGCGGCGACTCCCGGAACATTTATCGCGGAGATTGTTGATCCTATTGCGGCTGTGGTCACGGCTGATGCTGCCGCCCCGACTCCTGAAATGTGCGCGGGTTTGCAAGGAACGAACATGATCTATAATACCGTCACTGAAGATGATGCTGCAGCGATGGTGTGTCAGATAGCCGTTCGCACATCGTTCTAAGCGCGAGAGCGTAGTTTCGATAGGTTTGTTCTTCTTCTAATAGAGGGGGGCAAGCCTATCGGTTTTTTTGTGCTATAGATCATAGGGTTATAGTGCGACGCACACCATCAACGCATCATGCAGAAATGGATGAATGTTGCATTTTTACACCAATCCATGGGCTTGTGATATTTTTCGTGCATTCTTCTTGCATGACGATGCATAAAGCACTTGATTCTAGGGGCGCAATAGCTGTAAATAATCACATTCATAGAATTTTTTCAATAATTTTTAGTATTACAAAGGGGTTTTAGATTATGAATATTGTTACAAAATACGGCGCGATTTTCTCATGCTTGTTTGCACTTGCAGCGTGCGAATCAGCTCCAGAAACAGGTACAACAGGTGATGTGCTTACTGAAAACACTACGCCTGGCACAGGCGATTCTGTTGGTTCTAGCACGATGCAAGAAGCGTTCAATCAGCAAGCTGGTGATCGCGTATTCTTCGCATTGGATAGCTCAGTCGTTACATCTGAAGGTCGTGCAACTCTTGAGCGTCAAGCACAATGGTTGAACCAAAATCCTTCAGTAGCTGCTGTCGTTGAAGGACATTGCGATGAGCGTGGAACACGTGAATATAACTTGGCACTCGGTGAGCGTCGTGGTAATGCAGCACGCGATGTGTTGGTTGCTGCTGGTGTAAGCCCTGCACGTTTGACTGTAATTTCTTACGGTAAAGAGCGCGCTGCGGTGATGGGTTCTGATGAGCAATCATGGGCGCAAAACCGTCGTGCAGTGACTGTATTGACTGCACAATAAGCCTTGGTTACAAGGATGAAAAACCACGCTGGGCAAAAGTTCAGCGTGGTTTTTTTATGCGCATGGACATGATGCGTCATAGGGATGAGAGAGAATGTATTTTTTTCTGTACCCATGCTAGAAAAATCGCTATGGTACAACATAGTGCATTGCGCTATTATATAATTGCCGATTGATCGGTCATTCTATAATGGAAGCACCATATGTGCGCCTAGCAACCCTAGGCATCACATCGATGATATGCTTTGGAATCCTTCATTTTAGTTGTGTAATATATGTCTGGTATTTTTTCGCTAAAACAACGTATTGGTGATTTATTGGGGGCGCAACGACGCTTGCCCCCCCCTGATTATAGTGGCTTTCCGCATAAGCATTTGCTGGGGATTGAAGAGCTTGAGGCGAGTGATATTCAGCGCATTCTCGATTGTGCGGAGCATTATATTGCACGCAATCAACAACAAGATAAAAAACATGCTATCCTCAAGGGGCGCACCTTAATTAATCTGTTTTTTGAGTCATCCACCCGCACGCGTACCTCATTTGAGATTGCGGGCAAACGTTTGGGCATGGATGTGGTGAATATCTCGATTGCCGCATCCTCTGTTTCTAAAGGCGAAACGTTGCTTGATACAGCACGTAGCCTTGCTGCTATGCACGCCGATGCGATTGTGGTGCGCCATGCTGAGAGTGGTGTTGCACATATGTTGGCACATCATGTACAGGGTGCGGTGATTAATGGCGGTGATGGCGCGCATGAACACCCAACGCAAGCATTGCTTGATGCACTGACCATTAGGTTTCATAAGGGGCGTTTGGATGGCGTGCGGGTGGCATTATGCGGGGATATTTTGCATAGCCGCGTCGCACGATCCAATATCCTGTTGTTGAAAAAAATGGGCGCATCGGTGGTGATGGTCGCCCCAAGCACGCTTCTTCCTGCCACGCCCCAATCATTTGGTGTGGATATTGCCCGTTCGATGCGTGAAGGCTTGGATGGTGCGGATGTGGTGATGATGCTCCGTGTGCAGCATGAGCGCATGGAGGGCAAATTTGTGCCTTCGGTGCGCGAATATTTCGCACGGTTTGGGCTGGATCGCACGCGTCTTGCCTATGCGAAGCCTGATGCTTTGGTGATGCATCCCGGTCCGATTAATCGTGGTGTAGAAATTGATGGTGATTTGGCGGATGATGTCGAACGTAGTGTGATTTTACAGCAGGTAGAATTAGGCGTTGCGGTGCGTCAAGCAGTATTGGAATTATTGGTTTGAGGGGAGATAAGAAATTATGGTTGGTGCTAATTTTGCGATGAATCTTTTTGATTTAATCGTCTATAGTGTATTTTTTATTGTCATTGCCGTATCGCTTTATCGTGGGTTTATTAGCGAAATGATGTCGCTTGTCACATGGTTTGGAGCAGGTTTTATTACGCTTTTGCTCGCAAGTCGCTCTAGTGCGTATATGATGCAATATGTTGAGAGCAAATTTGGCGCATCCCTGATTGGTATTATGGGAACGTATTTTATCGCGGTTATTGTGCTTGGATTGTTCACACGGGTGATGACGAAATATCTCAAAAACGGTTCAGATGTAGGTTTTCTGGATAATGCGTTGGGCGGTATGTTTGGAGCAATCAAGGGAAGTTTGATCGTGTCGCTTGGGTTTCTCATGATGACGTTGGTGTACCGCGAAGAGGGGTATCCTGAATGGGTGCAAACCTCGTCTACGCTGCCTATGGTGCAAGAAGGTTCGTTGCTATTAGTACGCCTCATGCCTGAATATTTGGGGACGATTTCTTCGCTTGATCCTGATGAATCTATGTATATGAATCCTCCTCCGGTCGCACAGATTGATCAAGGGATGAATCAAGAATTCACACCGATAGAAAGCCCACAAGAGCAACCGCAAAATAAGCTGGAACATCTTATTCTTGATTTGACACAGAATCGTCAATAAGAATCGCCAATAAAGCGCAAAGCTCCTAAGCGCGCATGGCTTGGAGCTGTTGTTTTTCTTCCACTCTGCCTTCGTGCTGCGTTTCTTTGAGTTTCTCGGAAGGAGCGGAGTTTTGCGCGACTTCTGGTTGTTCCTCTGTTTTGTCCTTATGGAACACGGCACTCAAGCCTTTGCTGATATTTTCAAATGCGAAGGCGGCACCCAAGCTATAGAACATCTCGGAACTCAAAAGCGCACCAATATTTTCAGACCATTTTTTGCCGTCAATGGCATAAGGTGTCGTTTTGGGGTCAAGGACAAGATTATTGTTATCATCATGCTTCGGATGATATGCATTAGCAAATTTTTTCACTAAGTCCGAATTTTCATAAAGTGCGCCAAACGCCTTTTCCCCCACGCCTTCAATATATTTACCCGCTCCCCCAAAGCCGACCTCCGGGTCTGGATTGGCTTCGACACCTGCTATTTTGCCAGCCGTGTGCTTGATCACATTATTTTCTTTCCACCAAGATATATGTAAGGCATAAATAGGCAAAAGTGCCATTGCCCGACCGATGATAACACTTGCTGCGGATTGGCGAGGGGAAGAGCGATCAATATAGTCGTAGCGTGCTTCACGTTGTTCTTGTTTGATGTTCGCTTCAATCTCATTTTTCGGGGCTTTTCCAAGCATCGCCTCAATGGGATCAGCGATCTTTTCATCCATCCAGCGTGTCACCGCTACTTTATTATCTTCCAGTGCTTTCACGGGAAACATTAAGAGCCAACCGCCCGCACATAAGGCTACGATGCCCGCCAATGACTTCGCCGCATCCCCAATGACTTGGCTGCGACTTATATGTTGCATGACTTCCTGTTTTAGCTCACCTTGAAGCCCTATATTGATATTTGCTTTGTTGATATCATAAAAAGCTCGGGTATATTGTCCTTTTGCAACAAGTTCCTTGATGGGGGCATCTGCCAACAAGCTAGGCAAATTATGCTTCAAGTCATTGGCTGCTTTGATGATGTCTTCTTTGGTGAAGGTCTCTTTGTTGGTGACAAGAAAATTACTAAAGGCTTGCCCCTGTTTGCTTCCCCAATCGATTGCATCACTGAACATGGAGAAGAGGTTATGTTCTTTGCCAAACAGATTAAGTGTTGGTGCCAAAGGACGATACTGGGCAAAATCGGCTGCGACAATCGAAAGAAATGAATTGAGAAAAAAGTTGATCCCATAATAATTGGTGAAATCAAAAATCTTCTCCCCTTGAGTTTTCTCAGGGATTTTGCTCTTTTCATCAGTTTGTGTGTGTTCTAATGCTTCCATGGAAATAAGTGTAGCCTATTCATAGGATGTTGTGTGTGAATTTTTTATGACAGCCTTATGATTCTGTGCTATACATCTTCAAAAGAACATGAAAGGAACGTGCATGACCCCTAAATCTCTATTTTTATGCCTTAGTATGACCTTAAGCCTTGCTTCCTGTGGCGGAACTACATCAATTAGTGACCTTGAGCCACCCAAAGGCACGCATATTATGGGAAAAGTCATCAGCAAGGATGATGAGGAATTCACTATTCAAGATGATACCGCCACCCTTACGATTGAGGCAACGGAAGCTATCGTTGGCAAGCTGATCATTGGTGAGACTGTCGGTGTGTTTGGCAATTTAGATGAGGATGATCTAGGTGAATTTGAGGCATACCGTATTGTTCGTGCGGATGGCACAGAACTGAAATTGCTTATTGATTAAGCTGAGCAACCTGCTTAATCCGTTCGACCATCGCAAAAAAACCATTACTACGACTGGGGCTAAGATGTTCTTTTAGCCCTAATGTTGCAAAAAAGCCGCTAATGTCCAAAGAAATGATCGTGGCGCGATCCTGCCCTGAGGCGATGCGTACCAGCAAAGCCACGAGACCGCGTACAATATGCGCATCGCTATCAGCACGGAAATAATGCAATCCGTCGCGCATCTCGTGGATAATCCATACTTGTGAGGTGCATCCGCGCACTTTATAGGCATCGGTTTTATAGACATCCTCCAATGGGGGCATGGATGCGCCCAACTCGATGAGGTAGCTATATTTATCTTCCCAATCCTCAAAGAGAGAAAAATCATCAAGGATGCTGTGCATGGTAGGGGTGAAATGTGTCATAATATCGAGGGAGTTAATAGGTAAGGATGGAGTATGTTTTCTAATTGATTTGAGAGGTGAGGGAAGCTATACGTTCCTTTATTCCACGAGTCTGTTTGTGCAATATTCGTGCTTTCAAGTAACTGATGTGCTATTTCATCATGAGGGTAAAGATACCATATATTATGTGTGCAAAACGCGATATATATATCTTTACCAAGATATTTCTTGCTAATAGTACATCTTCCTTTTAGCTGTATTTTGAGAAAAGTTGAACCATCAATATGAACAGCAATCAGATCAGCTCCCTGCCAGTCATCAGATAATCGGATGCAGTGAAAACCATAATCCGCAAGTACGCCACCGAGTTTGTTGGCATTGTAATTTTCTTGTTGTTTAGCAGTTAAGTCAGAGTAATTAATGGGTGTGAAATTCATAGATGCACCACGGCTATGCGAATTTTTACAAAAAGATTGTCATGCCCGTATAAGTGGGTATCCAGTTTTCTGGATTCCCGCCTTCGCGGGAATGACGAGGCATTGATAATCAACGACCTATCATCGAAAACCAAGCCATAAATAAGGAGATAATAGACAGAATAAAACAAACATCACGAATGCCATGAATAACATGACGCATATAATCTTAAAAAATTCTGATGATTTGTTGGACATAAATTTTACACATGTAGTGATGGTGGGGGTGAGTGTCATGATAGTGCTTTGGTGAAATGATAACCACGAATGATGTATCCTTCGCGCATATACAATTTATGCGCTTCGTGATAGGTCGTGTAACAATCTAGCCCTGTTTGCTGGCATCCAAGACGTAGTGCTTCTGCTTCCACCCATGCCAAAAGTTTTTTGCCAATGCCACGACTGCGCCATGCTTCATCCACAACAAAATTGTCTATATCGATAAAATTACCACACCAAAAGCGTGTGCCACACCAAAAGCCGCATAAACCACGGTATGTTCCTGTTTCATCGACATAAGCAATGCAGCGATAGCCTTGCGCACGCATCTGTGGCAAACGCTCGTGAAATATTTCCAAGGTAATCGAAGGATTGAGTTGTTGCACTAAGGGCAACATAGCCAAAAAATCGGCTTCTGAAGTGAGTTCACGAATGGTCATGATCGGTTTTTATAGGAAGGATGCACTCCCCCAAGAGAGAGCGCATCCTTTGCATTATTACGCTGCTTGGCTTTTCTCAATCTGCTGACGTTGTGCTTTTGCTGCTGCAACCATCGCTTCAAGAGCAGGGCGTACTTCTGCCCAACCGCGAGTTTTTAAGCCACAATCAGGATTCACCCAAATTTGCTCAGGCTTCAACACATCCAACGCTTTTTGCAATAAATGCTCCATCTCTGATTGGCTTGGTACGCGTGGGCTATGAATATCATACACGCCGGGTCCAATTTCATTTGGATATTTGAAGTCCACAAACGCATCCAACAATTCCATGGCAGAACGTGATGTTTCAATCGAGATCACATCCGCATCTAAATCGGCAATCGAATGAATAATATCATTGAACTCACTATAGCACATATGCGTATGAATCTGCGTTTCATCCTGCACACCCGCTGCTGAAATACGGAAGCTCTCTACTGCCCATGTGAGATAATCCTTCCAATCTGCATGACGTAATGGTAAGCCTTCGCGCAACGCTGGTTCATCAATCTGAATGATGGTGATGCCTGCTTGCTCTAAATCGACTACCTCATCACGCACCGCAAGCGCGATTTGCTTGCAGGTGGTTGAACGCGGTTGATCATCACGGACAAAGCTCCATTGCAGCATCGTCACAGGTCCGGTCAACATGCCTTTTACAGGGCGTTTTGTGAGGCTCTGTGCAAAGGCACTCCAACGTACTGTCATTGGGTTTTTGCGCGATACATCGCCATAGATAAAGGGAGGCTTCACACAACGTGAACCATAGCTTTGCACCCAACCATGTTGCGTGAACGCATAGCCATTAAGTTGCTCGCCGAAATATTCCACCATATCGTTGCGCTCAAACTCACCATGCACAGGCACATCAATATCGATCTCCTCCTGCCAACGAATCACATCCGTTGTTGCTTGCTCAAGGAAGGCATCATAGGCTTGCTCGGTGATCTCGCCTTTTTTGAACTTCGCACGCATCGCACGAATCTCTTGCGTTTGCGGGAATGAACCAATGGTTGTGGTGGGCAATAACGGCAAGTTTAATGCGGTGCGTTGCTTTTCAATCCGATCATCAAACGCGCTGTGACGCTCTGTATCTTTCGCACTCAACTTTGCCATACGCGCTTGTACGGCTTTGTCATGGATACGAATCGACACCTGACGATCCGCAATCGCTGCTTCATTGTTTGAGAAGGCAATGACATGCTTATTGCCGTGCAAGGCATCACGCAACAACACGATCTCATCAAGTTTTTGCGTTGCAAAGGCAAGCCATGATTTCAGCTCTGCGTCCATGTCTGTTTCCAGCGCAAGGTCTATCGGGCTGTGCAGTAAAGAGCAGCTTGGTGCAATGATGATTTTATCAGCACTGTAACGCTCTGCTGCATGTTCTAGGCGGTTTAACGCTTTGGACAGATCGGTTTTCCAGATGTTACGCCCATCAACTATACCGAGTGATATAACTTTACCGTTCGCATGGGCAAGTACGTCATCCATTTGTTCAGGAGCGCGCACTACATCAATATGCAATCCTTCCACAGGAAGTGACGTGGCAAGTGCTAAATTATCCTTCAGCGCACCAAAATAGGTGGTAAGCATGAGTGAACACCCAACCGTGCTAAGGCGTGCATAGGCAGTTTTGTAGGCTTCCTTCGCGGCATCGGATAAATCCAGCACGAGGCACGGCTCATCGATTTGCACCCAGCTTGCGCCTTGTGCGTGCAATTCCTGCAACACGGATTCATAAACGGGCAGGAGATCAGGCAAGAACGACAAAGCATCCAATCCATCTTCGCCATAGCATTTACCGAGTAACAAGAACGATACAGGACCAAGAATCACAGGACGCGCTGTAATACCTGCTTCTTTTGCCTCAACAAAATCTGCAATAACTTTGCGTGAAGAAAGCGTAAACTTCATGCCTTTGCGGAATTCAGGTACGATATAATGATAGTTCGTATCAAACCATTTCGTCATTTCCATGGCAACGACATCCGTGCCATCTTTTTGGCTGCCCCGCGCCATAGCAAAATAGGTGTCTAGTGACACATCGCCCGCAACTGCACCATAGCGTGTTGGCACTGCACCAACCATGGCGATGGTATCAAGCACATGATCATAAAGCGTGAAATCACCCGATGGGATAATATCCACACCAGCGTTTTTTTGCAGATTCATATGACGCATCCGCAATTCTTTTGCGGTGTCGAGTAGGGCGGTGCTGCTAAGTGCGCCTTTCCAATATGCCTCGACGGCTTTTTTAAGTTCGCGTGCTGCTCCAACGCGAGGGAATCCGAGATTTGCTGCTAATGCCATAGATGTGATGCTCCATTGATTGATGAATAACTCTGCTATAAGAGATACGCTTATTTTTTTGCGAGTGCAAGAAAAACTTGCGCATTATACGGATTGTTCATGTGCAATCCTAAAAATGATGTTCTTTGTGGGAATGTGTCGAATGAGCAACAATAATGCGTGAACGCGCAAGTAAATGCGGAACATGCAAAAAGGGTGTTGACATTGTGGGGCTAAAAGCATTTATCTAGTGTGCAGGGAGTGCCAATATATAAAAATATTGCGTGCTTACGATAACAACTTTTTCAATAAAGGTATAAAAGATATGGTAACTTATAATTTTACGGAATCATTGGGCAAAACTCTTACATTCGCTGCTGCTGCAGATGTGTTGGATTTTGGTTCTATTGATTTGACAACGCTTGTGATTGCTGAATCTGAAGGTTCAGTGATAATCAGAAATGCAGCAGGTCAAGCAGTAACGCTTGCAGCGACAACGCTTGCTCAGCTTTCTTCAAAAGTAACAGCAACAACAGCAACAGCTAACTTGGCTTATACTGGTGGTGCAGGCGCGCTTGTGTTGGGTGATGATTCTGTTACTTCAGCAGCAGATGCTGGTGCAAACACGATTGATGTATCAAGTGCAGCAGGAAATCACGTGATTTTTGGTCTTCGTGGTGCAGATGCTATCACAACTGGCAACAGCTCAGATAAAGTCGTTGTTTATGGTGGTTCTGGTCAAGCAGATACAGCAGATGGTTCTGATACTATCACAATCGGCAATGGTGATTCAACTGTATATGCCAATGCTGGTAATGACATCGTTGCTATCGGCGTAGGTGACAGCAAAGCTTCATCTGTGTTTGGTGGTTTGGGTAATGATTCAATCAGAACAAGCAGCTCATCGGGTACGGTAACATTTGCAGGTAATGCTGGCAATGATACGATTGATTTGAACGCAAGCAACTTCGCTGGTAATTTCACTATCTATGGTGGTAATGGTCTTGCAGATTCAACGGATGGCAATGACAACATCTTGTCTGGCACTGGTGGCGGTTTGATTTCTGCTAATGCTGGAAATGACAACATTAAACTGTACACGCAAAAAGATGTATCTGTTTATGGTGGTTTGGGTAATGATACCATCACTGATGAAGCATCTGTTGCTGGAAACATTTTTGTTTCTGCAGGTTCAGGCGCGGATTCTGTAACCTTGAACACATTGGCAACAGGCGCAAACGTGACTGTTTATGGTGGCAATGGCATGTTTGATGGTACAGATGGCGCAGATTTAATCGTGTTGGAAACAGCGGGTACGGTGAATGCAACTATTTACAGCACTGCGGGTAATGATACTATTACTGCTTCAGTAGGCACAATCAATGCGACTATCTTCACAGGTATCGGCAATGATGCTGTGACTACAGGTGCTGGTGCGGATTCCATCACTGCAGGCAATGGCAACAATACTATCAATGCTGGTGCAGGTGATAATACGATTGTAGCTGGTAATGGCAACAACACCATCACGGTTGCTGCGGGTGTAGATTCAGTTGTTGCTGGAACAGGCAACAACACTATCAATCTTGGCACAGGCAATGATACGCTCGTGACTGGCAACGGTAATAACAGCATCGGTACATTCAGTGGTGATGTTGATTTCCGTCTTGGCTCAGGCAATGATACTGTAGGTGCGGCAACGGGTACTGATAATAATATCGCTAAAAACAGCTTTATTGATCTTGGTGCTGGTACAGATGCATTGGTGCTTGATACTGTGACGGGCGCAAACAACACTATCATTGGTGGTTTGGGCAATGATGCCATCACGATTACAGGTATGGCAACGGCTGGTTCTTCTGCAACAATCTGGGGCGGTGCTTCTGCAACAGAAACAGCAGTAGAAACAACGAACATCACCATTAGTGCTGCTTCAACTACAACTGTCGTGGATATTTTGGGTACGGCTGGTGTGAACACCATCAACGTCACTGGTGAAGGTACTGCTGCTGCAAAGTTCAACATCACTACAGGTGCTGCTGCTGATGTCATCACGACTATTACAAGTGCTGATAGCATTGATGCAGGTGCTGGTAACAACACGCTTAATACAGGAACGGGTGCTGATACGATTGTTGCAGGTAATGGCAATAACAACATCACTACAGTTGATGGTGTTAAATCCATCACAGTGGGTAATGGTACAAATACTATTTCCTCTACAGGTACAGGCGTGAAAACTGTTGCTACAGGCAATGGCAATAACACGATTACCACAGGTGATGCTGCTGATGTGATCACTACAGGTTCTGGTACTGATGATATTACGGCTGGAGCAGATGCTGATACGATCAATGCAGGTGCTGGTAATGATATACTCATTGGTGGAACAGGTGCTGATAGTTTGACTGGTGGTGCAGGTAGCGACATTTTCAGATTTGCGGCTTCTTCCAACGGCATTGATACCATCACTGACTTCACAACTAGTGCATCTGGTGATGACTTTGGTTTGACTCTCATGACATTGGGTGGTGCCAACACTGTTGGAGAATTGGCGAATATTGCCAATATCAACGCAGCAGGTGTGGGGACTAATAAGGTAGTTGTCCTAACGGATGATGTAGTCACTGCGCTTACAGCATCTGCTATTGAAACTGCTCTTGATCTAAGTGATATTGATCTCACTAACATTGGTGCTAGAATATTGATTCTTGATGCTGGTACAGAAGTGCGTGGCTTTATGGTTACAAACACAGAAACTACTGACAATGCGAGTGTTGCAGTCGAACAAATCTTCACATTGTCGAATGTAGCTGATATTGCAGCAGGTACGTTTACTGTAGATAATTTTCAATTTGTATAATCTTGCATTATAATAAAAAACTACATCTAAACTTGGAGGGGGAACATTTCGGTGTTCCTCCTTCTTCTTTGTTCTTCGCCATATTCCCTCTCCCGCACGCGGGGGAGGGTTAGGGTGGGGGAGGTTTCCCCTTTTCATCCGTCATGCCTGCCAAAGCCTTAAGCATCACATCAAACAATCCCCATGCGCATCCATACCCCCACACCCACGGAAAACTACCTAAACGCCACATTTGCGTCCGAAGATGATGCCATGCGCACTGCGCGCTTATGCGGTGATGGCTTACGTGCAGGGATGCAACTATCCCCCTATGAAGGGGCGTTGCTGGCATGGTTAGCGCGGTGCGTTCAAGCGCAACATATCCTAGAAATTGGCAGTTTTGTCGGCTATTCCACCCTATGGCTTGCACGCACGCTTCCAGAAAACGGCACACTCATCACCATAGAAAAAGATGCACAGCACGCGGAACTCACCCGCACCCATCTTGACCAGAGCGAGTACGGCACAAAGTGCGAGGTGCGCGTTGGTGATGCCCTTGAGCAGGTGGCACATCTCACATCACACAGCTTTGATCTCATCTTCATTGATGCCGCCAAGGGCGATTATCACGCACTGCTTCTCGCAACTGATCCCATGCTACGCATCGGCGGGATGGTGATTGGCGATAATAGTCTGCTCTTTGGGCATATGGCGGGCGCACCGTCGCAGCGTGCATCGAAACGCGCCATTGAGTCCATGCGGGCGTTTAACACCACCTTAGCCACATCAGAAAAATATGACGCGATGCTCCTTCCCACGGCTGAGGGTCTCACTGTGGGCATAAAGCGCGCATAAGTTATGCATTTTGCGCATGGCTGGTATGCAACAAATGCATTTTTTTTCGCATATGCAGCAATTTGCACCGATCTTGCCATAAAACTGTAACATTCAGCGAGTAAATTCCATGAAACAAGGAGGGGTATGTATCAGCGCATACCATGCAGGGAGTTTTTATGAAATATCATTTTGCACAAGAATCATCGTCAATTAAAGATTGTGAAATATTCAAAAAAAGGGGAACAGTTCAAGCAAAAATCATTCTTCCAGACGATGAAAAAATCTGCGAACACACCAAGCAGACGTTGGATGGCTTAGGGTATCGCACGCTAAGAAATGTCGAAAAAACACCAGAGGGAGGGGTACGTTCTGTACTGACATTGCATAAAACCGAGGGGGCGGAAGAGCTTATCCGGGATATGTATCGTTATAACCTTGTGGCAGGGGATTATAGTGCCGAACTGACGGAGCATGAACAAAAAGAGAATAAAACGTTCAAGCAATGGGTGCAAGATAATGTGTTGTCACTCTCAGGCGCGCTTTATGTGACGGCAGATAGCTTCTTGCTCGCTTCAGGACTCATGCGTAATGATATGCCAGAGGTGATGAATGGGATTTTGTGGCTGTTGCCGAATGCAAGTTTGGTGTTGGCAGGGAATCAAGACCCGAATAACGTCTTAGGCTTTATGAAACGTGACTTTTTAGAGGATTTAGAGCGCAATAATATCGCAGTCCCTGCCGATGCGCGTGCCGTGTTAGAGCATGGCATGGCCGATCATGGCTTGAAAAATCGCTTGACCGAACTGATTTATAATGTAGGCCCATCAGTGAATAATACGTTTGAGTTGGTCGGTGGCTCGCAGATGATCATGGCGGGGCTAAAACAAGGCAATATGGGGAAAACGGGTGCGGGTGTCTTGGTGGTGACAGGCATGGGGATGAGCCTAGTGCTGGATGAAAAGAAAAAGGCGGAGCAAGGTGCGGATAATATCGGTGTCGGTACGGTCGCGAACCCTTCTGCATTGAAGGATAATGCCGTTGGTATTCAGGCTGACGGGGGAATCATCACGCCCAAAGAAGAAAAAGGCTGGTTTTCTGATATTACCCCGCAATGGTGGCCTGGTCAATTAGGAAAGCTGAATAACATCTTGAATATAACGGGCGCAATCAATGAAATTGTATCATTTAATCTTGCAGCGAAGCCTAGTGAAAAAGGATTTGCTAAAATAGGATTTGCTCATGATAAAGATAGCAGTGAGGTAGGTATAGGCTGGCGTGGGCAAACGACGCAAAAAGGGAGTGATGAGGCAATTCATAATAAAAACTGGTATCATAACCGGATTCAAGAATCAAAGGGATTGTTGCATTCAGCAACGCGTGCGCGTGAGGATTATCTTGCGCTGGATAGCACGCGTACTGTGCAAGATAAGGAGTATCAAAACCTTCTTATGAAAGAAAAGGGGTTGTCTTCCGATTTAAGTGCATATAACGCAAAATGCACCAGTGCCAAAGCATCCTTTTTGAACCTTGCCGCAGGCTGTACGTTCTTTATTGCCAATAATCTTTATGCGCATTCTCATAAGGAAAATAGTTCGGATCTTGGTGCGATTAATGCGGTGGATACGATGGTGTCTGTGGCGGCAACGATTGTAGCAGCGCAACCCGAAGAAAAGCGTGAGATTATGACGGATCGCTTGGCGGTGATTTTGGCGCAGGGTAAATATATGCGCACCTCGATTGATGTCGTATCTGATTTGATTATCGATAAAGTGGCGGGTCTTACCGCATCGAAGAGAACGCCTGAGCCTACATTGCTGGAAGTGTTGCCACAATCGCATCAGCGTATGGTTGATCCAATCGGGGCATTGCAACGGGCGTGATGCCTACACAAAGCAAAAGAGCCTGTTCCCAAGGTGGAAACAGACTCTTTTGTTTTACATTACTGCATGATTAACATGCAGTTAAGTTTCCCAATATACTTCTGTACAACGGGATTTTTGCTATCCCGCAGAATGTACATATCCATGCGCGCCCAAATCCGAAGATCGTTCACAAAAGGTATATGTTTGAGAGGATAATACGTTTCTCTCGTAACCCGAAAAACCCATCCGAAAAATCCATCAGGATCTCCGAACTTTTTAGCATCTGCTGACCTATAAATGTCAACAAACTGGTCACGAAACGGTTGTGATTCCTCATCAACGTACACTTCAAATTTTCGTTGAAGCGTGGCGTTGATGGCAGCTATCACCGTTATCGTATCTTGTTCCGAAAAACCAAACTGTTTGCAGAATTTTTCAGTATGCCAGCCTTCTTCTGGGTGCTTTCTCCAGTCCCGAATATCATATATTCTTTTCTGCATATCGCACATAGTTTGTGAACAGGTAGCGATAGTTTTTCCGCATGGACAGAAATTTTGGTTACTCATGATAATATACCTCTTTGGGTAAAAACAACAATGTAGCATAGAAGCTAAACTTTAACTGTCACAAAAATGGTACAGAAAAAAAATTTACTTAATCGGTATAGTAATATTAAGGCAACATGTCAAGCCTTTTTTCTTATGAGCTTGATGCTGTAATGTTGTGTAACTAGGTTCTGTTACTTTTTTACTGCTACAAACGATGTTTTGCTGCGCTTTTGCTATTCATGTACGTTAGGTTGCACGTTGAGTCGATGGGGGCATTGCAACGGGCGTGATATAGCACGTTTCAGTAGGCTTGTTCTTTTTTTAAGAGCAACCCTACGGAAAGTCGTGCTATCATTCATATGTTTATAGCTCCACAAAGCAAAAGAGCCTGTCCCCAAGGTGGGAACAGACTCTTTTGTTTAACTTACCATACAACTAATATGCAGGCAAGTTTGGAAATGTAGCGTTGGACAACGGGATTGGTATTATTCCGAAGAATAAACCTATCCAAGCGCGCCCAAATGCGCAGATCGTTCACAAAAGGAACATGCTCGAGAGCATAGTAGCCTTTGCGTGCGACCGTGAAGACCCATCCGTACAACCCATCAGGATCTCCGAATCGATGACCATCTGCAGAGCGACGAAAGTCAACAAATTGTTGAAGATACATCTCCGATTTTTTTCCAACCCAACCTCCAAATCTAGTTTGAAGTGTTGCATTGATCTCAGAAATCACTATGACGGTATGTTCCTTTGATAAACCAACAAGTTGGCACAATTTTTCAGAATGCCAGCCTTCGACTGTTTCATTGCCCCAGTCATGATCTGAAAAATCTGTCAGATCACTATTTACGGAAATGACCCGCTTGCGATCACACATAGTTCGTGCGCAGGTGGCTGGATTTTTTTTGCATCGACACCAATCTTCTGTAGCCATGAAAAAGTACCTCAGTGGGTAAAAACAACAATGTAGCATAGAAGCTAAACTTTAACTGTCACAAAAATGGTACAGAAAAAGAAGTTCTTCGACTTTTATAGTGATATAGGTGATACATGTCAAGAGGTTTTTATAAGGAATCATTAAAATTTGTCATTCATGCTTTGGGCGGGAATCCAGCAACGCCAAGTATGTCATGGATACCAGCCTTCGCTGGTATGACAAAAAGTGAGAGTTATGTAGAGGTTTCTATAAATTATAGAAAAATTATGTGCGCCCTATCAAACAAGGCTTTTGTTCTGATGAGCTTGGTGCTATAGTGTCAGGTGACTATCCCGAACAAAGATGATAAAAATTATTTTGGATGAGGTGCAACTCATGAATTCGACCCCCCCTACACATAATAATGCTGAACGTACACCACCTGTGTTGCTATGCATCCTTGATGGCTGGGGAGCGCGATCTGATGCCACGCATAATGCGATTGCTGCTGCTCATATACCAAACTGGGATCGTTTATGTGCGCAAGGTGCGTATGGAGAAATTCAAGCATCCGAAGAATATGTTGGTTTGCCTGCCAAACAGATGGGCAATTCCGAAGTGGGGCATATGAATATCGGGGCAGGGCGACCACCTAGCCAATTATTCCCTCGGATTAATGAGGCAGTTGCCAATAATCATTTACGTGAAGCAGAGGCGTTGCAAGATTTTATAACACAGATGCGCGCTTCAGGCGGAGTATGCCACCTTATGGGGTTATATTCTGACGGGGGGGTACATGCGCATCAAGAACATATTGATGCATTGGCACATATTCTTGCGCAGGAAGATATAGAAGTGGTGCTGCATGTGATTTTGGATGGACGCGATACACCGCCACGTAGCGCGCATGAACATGGCTATCTTGATCGCGCCCTTGCGCTTGTGGCATCGCATCCGCATATTCACTTAGGAACGATTGCAGGGCGTTATTTTACCATGGATCGTGATATGAAGTGGGATCGCGTGGCACGTGGGTATGGCGTGATGATGCATGGTGCAGCATCGGGGGTGTGTTTCCATGATGCACGCACAGCATTGATGCAGCACTATGCCAATGATGCGCGAGGCGATGAATTCTTCCCGCCTGCAAGCGCACATGATTATGCGGGCATGAAACCAGAAGATGGCATCCTTATGTGCAATTTTCGCCCTGATCGTGCGCGTCAAATCATGATGGCATTTACGCTTCCTGCATGGGATATACCGTTTGCGCGCCCCCATTGCTATGGGCAACGCGTTTTAGGGATGGCGGATTATTGGGCAGAAGATTGCCCGTTGCAGATTCCTGCTATTATGCCAATGGAACGCTTAAGCCATACGCTTGGTGAGTTGGTCTCCCTTGCGGGCAAGCGACAATTACGCATTGCCGAGACGGAAAAATATAACCATGTCACCTATTTTATGAGCGGAGGTAATCCGTGCTTTGAAGGGGAAGATCGGATTTTAATCCCTTCTCCGAATGTGGCAACCTATGATCTGCAGCCTGAAATGTCTGCTTTTGAAGTTACGGACAAACTTGTGGAAGCCATTGCCTCACAGCATTATCAATTAATGATCGTGAATTATGCGAATCCTGATATGGTGGGGCATACGGGAGTGTTTGCTGCTGCTGTGCAAGCAGTTGAAGCCGTGGATGTCTGCCTTGGGCGCATTATGGAAGCGATGAAGCAGGTGGGTGGGGTGTTGTTGGTGACGGCTGATCATGGTAATGTTGAAATGATGCAAGATTCGCAAGGCAATCCGCACACGCAACATACGATTTACCCCGTACCGTTTGTGGCGTTTGGTGCGGGAGCGGTGCAGATTCGCACAGAAGGTACATTAGCCGATATTGCGCCGACTATCCTTGAGCTTATGGGATTGCCCAAAGCATCTGAAATGACGGGCGTGAGCTTAATGCATCCAACAGGGGTGTATGTGGCGGCGCATGATATGCGGTTGCATTATGCTATCTAAGAACTTATCTTCTAAATTGTTGACCCTATCTGCTGTGGTTATGGCAGTTGCGCACCCGCTTTATGCGGAAACATCGCACAAAAATGAGCCTGCCTACAAGCTGGAAATGGTGCGCAAAAAGATGAAAGATGCGGAAGCGCAAAGGGATTTGACGCTGGTGATGATTCGTCATAGTGCGAATGCCATGAAGGATCAGCGTACCCATATGCAGCAAAAGGTCGATGCGATTCATGCGTTAGAGCGCGAGGTTGAACGCTTAGAAGACGAACTGACGCAACGCGCCGATGAAGAAGCTGTGTTGCAACAAACCCTAACGGCGCAACGCCGTCATGCAGGGTATATGATCAGTGCGGCATGGAGTTTACATAATCGCCCACAGATTGCAGCCTTTATGCTGCCTGAAGATGCACGCCATCAAGCACTCACGTCACGGGCATTGCATATGACGACGGTTGGGCTTAAAAAACAAATGCGATCTTTGAACGCGGATATGGTGGCATTGGAAGAAGTGCGCGCTAAAATTACCGACAAAAAAGAAGAAACGCAAAAGAAAAAAGCCCTTTTAGATGAGGAGCGCGAACAGCTTTTTGCCGAAATTAAGGAGCAGCAACAGCATATGGATGTGCTGAGCCGTGAAAGCCAAGAGCAGGAACAACGCATCGTGAAATTGTCGCAAAAGGCAACGTCTTTAGAAGCCTTGATGCAGGGGCTAGAGCAAGAGCGTGAAGTGACGGAGCGTCAATTTGCGCATATTCACCCCCAAGAAAAGCCAGAATATAGCCTCAACACCCAACCTATTATGCGTAGCACCGTAGAGGCTACGCCACCAAGGCAAGGTATGTTGCGTGGTTCATTCGTGAATGCGCGTGGATCGTTACGTCTGCCCGTACAAGGGAGAATTACGGGACGCTATGGGCAAGCGCGTGGTGGCAATGATCGTCTTAAAGGGATCGAAATGCGTGCCGTGCAGGGCGGTATGGTGAGCGCGCCTTTTGCGGGTGAAGTGCTGTATGTGGGGAAGTTTTTAGAATATGGCAATATGGTGATTATCCGTCATAGCAAAGAGTATCATACCCTTCTTGCTGGATTACAACGCATAAATGTCACACGTGGGCAGAAATTGCTGGATGGAACGCCCGTTGGTGTGATGGGGCATGATACAACGTCACAAACTCTGTATCTTGAATTGCGACATCAATCGAAGGTCGTTGATCCTATGCCGTGGTTTGCTACCTCACCTTCATCTGTCGCACAATATTAACCTCGCTCATCTATGATAATTATGCAAAAAAAATCTGTTGCTTCTGCTTGTTCTGTTTTTTCTCGTCGCGCTGCATGGCGTTCCATGATGGTTGCCACTTCCATGATGGTGTTGTGGTGTGCGCCTTCCTATGCGACATCTGCATCGAAAAATGAGGAAAAAACGCAATCCACTTATGAATTGCTCAATCTTTTTGGTGACGTGTTTGAACGTGTGCGCCGTGATTATGTGGAGGAGATCAGCGAAGAAAAGTTGATTGAGGCAGCACTGAACGGGATGTTGACCTCACTTGATCCGCATTCAGGCTATCTGAATAAGGATCATTTCAAAGAAATGAAGGTGCAAACTAAGGGTGAATTTGGCGGGCTTGGTATTGAAGTCAGCATGGAAAATGGCTTAGTGAAGGTTGTATCCCCCATCGATGATACACCGGCTGCAAAAGCGGGTGTGCAAGCTGGGGATTATATTAGCCAGATTGATGGTGAAGCGGTGATGGGCTTGAACCTCTCTGAAGCTGTGGAGAAAATGCGCGGACCTGTGGGGACGAACATTAAAATTACGATTCTGCGCGAAGGTGAGAAAGAGCCGTTGGATATTATCATTAAGCGTGATTTGATAAAGATTCAGTCGGTGCGCTCGCATTTGGAAGGGGATGTAGGCTATGTCCGCATTACCTCATTCTCAGAAAAAACAACACCTACGATGATTGAGTCGATTGCGAAACTCAAAAAAGAGCTTCCGAATATGGCAGGTTTGGTGCTGGATTTGCGCAATAATCCCGGAGGTTTATTGGATCAAGCAATTACCGTATCGGATGCCTTCCTTGAACGGGGAGAGATTGTATCGACGCGTGAACGTAACCCCAATGATACGCAGCGTTTCTCAGCCACCCCGGGAGATGTGTTGGATAATTTACCGATTGTGGTGTTGATCAATCAAGGGTCGGCTTCAGCTTCAGAAATTGTTGCAGGGGCGTTGAAGGATCATCGTCGTGCGGTGATTATGGGAACAAAATCATTCGGGAAAGGATCAGTGCAGACGGTGATTCCTTTGGAAGATCATGGCGCGATGCGTTTGACGACTTCGCTTTATTATACGCCGTCAGGTATATCGATTCAAGCGAAGGGGATTGAACCAGATATTATCGTGAAACCTGCAAAAGTTGAGGAAATCACGCAAGAAGGGTTGCGTTCAGAAGCAGAATTGCGCGGACGTTTGCAAAATGGTAATGATCGCGATGCGAAGAAACTTGGGAAATCTTTGCCTGAAATGGTGCAGAAATTCACTAAATCTAAAGAAGAAATGTCGGATAAAACAAAGGATGATTATCAGTTGAGCCGTGCAGTGGATCTGATTCGTGGGTTGCATCTTTATCAGTCGCATGTCGTGCCTCCTGCAACGGTTAATACTGGGACATCCAAAAAGAACTAAGAATCTGTGTTTGCAGATTCTAGGGGAACGATCCCGCAGGAGATAAGAGCTATGAACAGTATACATCCAACATCGTTACAATCGACAAAGAACTTATGGGCTGGATTAGCACTTTCCCTTTCGGTCTCTGTTGGCTTGGGGGCAATGGTTGTGATGAGTGATATGCGTATGTCACGTGAGGCCTATGAGGGGGGACGCTTCATTAAAATCAATGTCGCAACGGGTGATATTCACGGCATGATTGTCAAAATGGAGAAAAAGCCTGAGCCTAAGTCACCTCCCTTGGTCTATCAAAAACCAAAAGCTGTAGTCGCGCCAGAGAAAGAGGCTGCGCAGCCTTTTGCGCAAGCACCTGTGCAAAGTACCATGCCTGAGAAAGAACTCTATCCCGTGGATGAATTTCGACGCAAAACGCCTTTTGCGCTTGAACTATTGCCGAATTCGGATTTAGTAGAGCGTACCGCTGAGGGCTATGTCTTGCCTAAAGCGCATCCAGACGGTACAGCGGTCGCTTATCGTTATTATGGCAAAAAAATGCCTGTGGCAAAGAAAGCCAAGAAAATTTCGATTGTGATTGTGAATCTTGGGTTTGATCCTGAAGTCACGAAGCGTGCGTTGACGATGGATGAACGCTTTACACTTGCCGTTTCACCCTATGCAGCGCACCGCTCGCAACTGATTCAAGCAATGCGTGCGGCAGGGTTTGAAGCGTGGATGATGATCCCTATGCAACATGAAGATTACCCTATCCATGATTATGGTCCGCTTACGTTACTGAAAGAAGAATCGTTGGAAAAGAATCGCTCCTTAGTGCATAAAATCATTGATAAAAGTGAAGGCATTGTGGGTCTGATCGCATCCCCTGATGAACGCTTTAGTCATAGTGAACATATGGATGTGCTTTATCAAGGGTTGGCAGGACGAGGCTTGTTGCTTGCGCTCTATGATAAGCATTTTGTGCCTGAGAACAGTGCAGAGCAGTTGCTGCATGTGCGTCCGCATATTCATGGGGGGGTGATGCCACTGCATGTGGATGATTTGCTGCGTCAGTTGGAAGCGTATGCGCAAGCAGGGGATGCGATTGTGACGATCGCCGCTATGCCCAACATCATGAATGCGTTGGATGAATGGGCAAAGAAACTTGCTGATAAAAATATCGCGTTAGTACCGCTTTCGATGCAGATGCCTGAATAAAAAACATCATTTTTTGTGTGCATTTTGGCATAGATCATGCTATATTGCAATGCAGCAAATAAATGAGGTGTGCTATGGGTGTAGAATTAGGAACGCGGCTTAAACATCGTTATCGCCGTTGTGTCGGTGCTATGATCATGGATGAAGAAGGGCGTATTTTGGTGGGTCGTCGTGTGAATACGCTCCCTGATGATGCGCATAGCTGGCAAATGCCCCAAGGCGGGATTGATGGCAATGAAACCCCACAGGATGCTTTGCTGCGTGAATTGCGTGAGGAAGTGGGGACGGATGATGTCACGGTGATAGCCTATATTGATCCATGGCTTTATTATGATTTACCTGATGCGCTGATTCCGCATTTTTGGGGTGGGCGGTTTTTTGGGCAACAACAAAAATGGTTTTTGGTGCAACTCAATAACGGTGCGCACTCTATCAATATTCATACGGCAGAGCCTGAATTTCACGCGATTGAATGGATTGAAGTAGGGCAGGTGCTGGAGCATGTCGTGCCGTTTAAGTATGAGGTGTATCAAGCGGTGCTGGGGGCGTTCCTGCCTTATGTGCAGCAGGTCAAAGAAAAGGGGCATGGGCATGAATCTTTGCCGATTATCATTGAAAGGCTTGCTTCTGTTGCATAAACCAAAAAATACCCGTTTTCGGTGGAAAACGGGTATTTTTAGATTTGTGGCTGTGTTATGCCAAATCCGTATAAGAATACGGGGCTGGATAAACACATTCCAAGCTATTCAAACGCTTAAGGTCTTGGAAAGAAGAGTGTTTGTTACAGGAAACTTCAAAAGAGAGATCCTTCTTCAACAAAAATGTGTAATGGATTCTTGCGCAACCTCTAAGCCCTCCTGCGCTTAATACATCGCCATCTTCTTCGAGGTTCTGTAATAGCCATAAGACTGGAGATTTTCCAGCATAAAGAGCATAAGGATGTCTCTTGTTGGGATTCAGATATTGATAATATCCAGAAACCTCAAGAGCAAAAGAAGTGCCTTGAACAAATTGGAACTTTTGCGTCATTACAAAATGACCGTCACCTTCATCACATCCAAGAAATTCTTTCAAGAATCTTTGCATATGCGAACGTAATGCTTGAACAATTTGCGCATTGGTGTACGTAGCCATAATCAAATGGATGCCTTATTTAGGACTTAAGAAGAAGGGTTGGCTTTAGTTAATAAAGCAAAAAAAAATACAATATAACTATACGAATTTTTTGACTTTTGTGCAATAAAAAAATAATATAGCACGAACTCACGATAGGAATGATAGCGCCACCCAACTTTGCGACACATCTTTGATTTGCAGTTGCGCAGTTAACGTGCTATAGTGCATCTTTTTTAGTGGCTGATATTTTATGACTCTTATCCGTAGTTTTCAACGTGATCAATTTGCGTTGCGTCCTTTTACCCTTACTGCCAATGCCAATCGCTATGCGGAAGGTTCGTGCCTTGTCGAATGTGGGCATACAAAAGTGATGTGTACGGCATCCATTGAGCCACGTGTTCCACCTTTTTTGAAAGGCACGGGGCAGGGGTGGATTACGGCAGAATATGGCATGTTGCCGCGTTCCACCACCACACGCAACCAACGCGAAGCATCGAAAGGTCGTCAATCGGGGCGCACCCAAGAGATACAACGCCTGATTGGGCGATCATTGCGTGCTAGTTGTGATATGAAATTGCTCGGAGATCATACCATTACCATCGATTGTGATGTGCTGGAAGCTGATGGCGGTACGCGCACGGCATCGATCACGGGGGGCTATATCGCGCTTGCATTGGCGTGTGAAGCGTTAGTGCGTGGCAAAGCTATTCGTAAAACGCCGATTATCCGTCCTGTTGCTGCCATTTCTTGTGGCATTGTCGATGGTATGGCGTTGTTGGATTTGGACTATGCCGAAGATTCACGCGCCGATGTGGATGCTAATTTTGTCTTAACTGATGGCGGGGGAGTGATTGAAGTGCAAGGCACAGCCGAAGGCAATCCATTCACATTGGAACAGTTTCAGACAATGATGCAGCTTGCAATGCTTGGTACGAGTGAGCTACTTGACAAACAGCGTCGCGTACTTACATAATAGTGCATGAGCAAAAATTCTTCCCTACCTCCGTTTCATGCAGGCGATACCCTTGTCATTGCAACCCATAATCAAGGAAAAATGAAGGAGATTGCTGCCCTAATGAAGCAGCATCATCTTGTGGTACGTAGTGCCTATGAGGCGGGAATCCCCGAGCCTGAAGAGACGGGGCTAACATTTGAAGAAAACGCACTGCTAAAAGCGCAACATGCTGCCACTCTTTGCCATGATTATACGGTGCTTGCCGATGATTCGGGGCTGGAAGTTGATGCGTTGGATGGCGCACCGGGGATTTATTCCGCACGTTGGGCAGGAGTAAATAAAGATTTTAGCTATGCGATGCAGCGCGTGCATGATGCGTTGCGTGAGCGGGGCTTAGGAGTAGAAGGGCAACGCGCCCGTTTTATCTGTGTGCTAGCATTGGCGCGATTGGGCTATGCACCGCGCACTTTTCGTGGCGTGTGGGAGGGGACGTTAACTTTTCCGCCACGTGGGGAGCATGGTTTTGGGTATGATCCGATATTTGTGCCACATGGCGAGATGCGCACCTGTGCAGAAATGACCCATGATGAAAAGCATCGTATGAGTCACCGCACGCAGGCATTTTCTCAACTTATGCAATTTATTGCTCAGGAGTGTTCATGATTTCATTATATGCATGTGCTGCCTCGCATCGCGCTGAATCGATCAATCGTGCCTTGTTGGATTATGCTTTGGGGAAACTCCGCCCTCATGCGCCCACATGGCAGACAACCACCTTAGATTATGCTGATTTTATCCTGCCGCCTTATGATGATGCGAAGCGCATTGCGGAGGGCATCTCGCCCGAAGTGCAGCAGGCGCATGATCGCTATGCACAGGCGCAGGCATGGATGTTTGCCGTGCCAGAATATAATAGCTCCTGCCCGGGAGCGTTCAAAAATACGATTGATTGGTTGTCAGTGTTTCAACCTAATGTGCTGTCGGGCAAGCCTGTGATTTTGTTATGTGCGACACCTTCTGAACGCGGAGGCGTGATCGGCTTGATGCATACACGTCAGATTCTTGAATCTGTTGGCATGATGGTGTATCCGACGATGATCTCGGTAGGTAAAGCGCATGAGGTCTTTCGCCGTGAAGGTGCATGGACTAAACCCGCGAAGCAAACATTGGTGGATGATGCTATTAAGCAATTCTGCACATGGGGGGCATTGCTTCATCATGGTTTGTCGGGATGAGTAGCTTCATAAAAAAGATCGTTGCGTTGCTTGTAGTGCTTGGGAGCATTGGCTATGGTTGGTATGCATTCCATGATCATGAGGGCGTTGCGCCTGTCGTTTCACCCAAAGAAACCGCACCGATTGCCGTGCAGATGATAACGCTGAGCCAAGAGGAAGTTGCGCAACCGCTTATCTTGAGTGCTGATGCCGTGGCGCAAGAAACCGTTGCTATTACTTCACAAGTGAATGAAGTGATTACCGCGATTCATTTTGAGGAAGGATCAAAAGTGCGTCGTGGGGATTTGTTAGTGGAACTGGAGCAGCGGGAAGAACGCACCACGCTTGCCGCGCAAACAACATTACTGGAAGAAGCGCAGCGTAATCTTGATCGTATGAAACATTTGCTTGAACAATCATTTATATCGCAAGCAGCCGTGGATCAGGCAGTATCCGCGTTGGCTACGGTGCAACAACAACACGCGATGGCGCAACAACAATTTCGCATTCGTTCGATTCACGCGCCGTTTGATGGGGTGATTGGTGTGCGTCATGTCTCCGTGGGGAGTTTGGCGCAAGAAGGGCAGACGATTGCTACCTTGCTGGATTTATCACGTATACGGGTGAATATGCACATTCCCGAACGCTATGCTTTGTTGCTGGCGATGGGGGATAGCTTTGATGCGACTACCGAAGTCTATCCGAAACGCCGATTTCAAGGAACAATCAGTGTCATTGAGCAGAATATTGACCCTGCAACCCGAACCCTACGTGTGCATGGCACGATCCGCAACCGCGATCATGCGTTGAAAGCGGGGATGCTGTTGCGCGTTGAACTTGCGGCACGCCCTATGCCCATGATCCTTGTGCCTGAAGAAGCATTGATTCCGATTGGTAATGAATTTTATGTCTATGGTGTGGATGCAAAAAATATTGCAGTGCGACGTAAGGTGCAGATTGGTGCGCGCATCGAGAATCGTGTGGAACTACGTGACGGCGTGCAGGAGGGAGAGCGCATTGTCACAGAAGGGCATATGAAATTACGGGATGGTGTGCGCGTGGTGGATAAGGTTGCACTGTAGAGTGTATGTTTGTTTTGACAAAAGATGGTTTTCTGGTAAAATAATTACGTACATTATTTAACCATTATTGCTTTTTGCAATGGTTATTTAGAGCTAGAGCTAACAATTTTTTATGTCACATACAGTGTCACACACAAGGTTCTTGGCACAAATCTGCGGTTTTACTGAAGAAGAAACAACCATCATTGTTGCCTATATAAACCTCTATCTTCAAAAAAGATTTGGGGGTAACGGGGATTTTGATGTTGTAAGCCCTGAAAAATTTCGGGAGCAATTTATGTGGCCGTTACCAAATGGTTCACGTATTGGAGATCCTTCGGGGTTTTTGGGGTATGTGTTTGCGGTTTTTCGGGAACATATCTACCCCGTTTTAGTGGAACGCATCCCAATGCGTTTCTGGGCGCGAGGCGATGCAAAGTTGTTGGGTTCATGCATGAATCCTACGGTTCGCAAATATGTTGAGTGCTTGCGCGAGCATTATTAACATTGCCAAAAAAAGTCTGTTCCCATGTCGGGAGCAGGCTTTTTTTATTGACAAATGGCATCAGTTACATTATTTACTCCCGTGAAACTTGTTTGATTGTGTATTTCTTTAATATGCGCATCAAATTATAGCTTTCGCTACCCTGTTTTTTTTACCCAAGAGGTACTTTATTATGCCATTACGCCCTTCTGATGATGAACGCTTTGAAAGCCGGATTGTCGGAGAGACAGACGAACGGTTGCGGGAAAACTTCACTCCAGATAGTGATGTTGAGCGCGATCCGATTTACAAAGTCTATGCCCGTGACGAGATCAACGAACGGTTGATACGAAACCACGATGATGGAAGTGACGATGAAGATGGTGACGAATACGAGAACCTACAAGGCTGGCACACTGAAAAATTGTGCGCCATGATGGGGTTTTCGGAAGAAGACACCATCACGGTGATTGCTGCTGTCAACAGATCCTTCCAACGTAAGTTTGAGGTGTATGTTGATGAAACGGCAACCTTCTATCGTCAGCAATTTGTTGATACTCATCGTTCTGCAAGCCGCCTTGGAGATCCTGATGGATTTTTTGGGTTGTGCTTCAAGGTCGCGCGAAAGAGCTATCATGCTTTAGAGCATGTGCCTTTGGTCAACGATCTGCGTCTCTGGGCGTGCCTTGATATTATGGTGTTGCGCAACAGTAAATTGTCTGTTGTTCAATACTATGTTGAGAGGTTGCGCCGTGCGTTGAGGTAGTAGTTTGAAACAAAAAGAGTCTGTTCCCATGTCGGGAGCAGACTCTTTTTTGTTGTTTTTGGTCATGTCGATCAACTATAGTGCTATTTATTTGTACTATAGTTGATGTGTCACAAAAGGTTCATACTTATGTGCTAAAATGCAACATAGAAGATTCTGTAGAGAGGAGTATATGATGCACGATGATGATATTTTACCACAATCAGAAGTCCCATTGCTCGAACCTTTGGCGAATGAGAGCAGAACGATTCATCCTCCTATGCTGGGGCATAATCCAGATGTTCTTGCATCTCTAAATGCGATCGCGTATGCATTTATTCCTCAAGATTTAACCCGTGGTGACCTCCCCACCACAACCATAACGCACCCACAGCGTGTAGCACGTCTTGATATGAGTACAGAACCGCATAAGGACGGTTTTCAGAAAGGCTAAAATTATACTGTTGCGCCGATGATACTTAAAAAAGCATGTTCCAAGGATATGTCACGATAACGTGTTTGGAACTCGTGTGTTGTGCCGACATAGCGGAATTGCGCATCATGAATGATGGCGATACGATCGCAAATTTCCTCAATATCTGCTAAAATATGGGAGCTAAATAAAATGGTTTGCCCCTGCGCCCGTGCTTTTTGTAGCCGCGCTTTGAGTTGAATACGCGCCATAGGATCAAGTCCACTCATGGGTTCATCCAAAATAATGAGGGGGGTATTGAGCATTAGTGCCGCAATTAAGCCCGTCTTTTGTCCCATACCTTTAGAATAGGAGGCAATGCGACGATCCAGCGCGTCAGGATTTAGCCCGAGAGACTCCGCCTCCGCACGCCCCTTTTCATGATCATAGGGCAGATGATAATAACGATGCGCCAGTGCAATATATTCCTTACCCGTCATATATTTGGACGGGTTAAACTTTTCAGGAAGATAGGCAAGATGACGGCGTGCGCTCGCTTGGTGCGATGGTTCACCAAACAAGGTGACGCTGCCCGCATCAGGGCGCAAGAGTCCGAGAATGATTTTGAGCAATGTTGTCTTTCCTATGCCGTTTAAGCCAATTAAGCCAAAGATTTCACCTTGATTGAGCGTTAGCGAGATAGCATCTAAGACGCGTTGCGCGCCAAAATGGTGGGATATTTCCGATACAGATAATGGGCAGGATGATGTCATAATAGATAACCTTAATGTGCTATACTCATTGCCCACGCACGATGCGTAGTATCAAAATGTGGAAACGATGAGTATTTTTATAAGATATACCCTTCATTTCATTTCAAGGACTCAAGTCCTTAAAGTGAAATGGGTATATATTTCGTACAATAGCGCGCTTTGATTAGCGGATCGTTAATTGTTTTATGGGAAGGTACAGTTTCACACGATTGATTTATTTTGTAGCATTATGCCCCTTGATGATGAACAGAACCGCCCATCTTCGATAAAGCCCGCACCTATGATAGCGGACTTTGAAGCGTTTATGAAGGAACGGCATAGTCACGATCCGAATGCGGAAGATGCACCCTCAGAAACTATGGAACAGCGTGCCGCCGAGCCTAGTGCAGCACCAGAGCCACCCCCCCTTGCATCCTATACCCATGATCATAGCCTTGTGCAAACATTGATGGAACATAGCGCGCTACGCCCGAGTGAAGATTCAAGCGTGTTGCCAGATAGTTTTGGGAAATCGGGCAATGCTGCTCCTAAATTACGGATTGGTGATCAATTAATGGCAAAGGGGGTGATCTCAAAAGATCAGCTTGAAGTTGCGTTGAAAGAGCAGAAAAATACTAAACTCTTGCTTGGGCAAGTGCTGATTGAACTTGGATTTATCACGGAGAGCGCGCTTACTGAAATTATCGCAGAAAATACAGGCGTTGAACGATTCGATGCCAAAAATGTTTATCTTGACCCTGCGATTGTCAAAATGATTCCGAAAGAAGTTGCTCTGCGCAATAAAGTCGTGCCTATATCGATGGAACATAATGAGTTAAGAATCGCAATGGTCGATGTGTATGATGTGATTGCGCTGGATGCTGTACGTCGTTTTATGCCCAAAGGCACGATGATACGCCCGTTATTTTGCGGAGAGACAGAACTGCAAGATCTTATTAATCGCTATTATGATTATGCTATTTCCATTGATGGTATTTTGAAGGAAATTGAAACAGGGATTCGAGAAAAAACAGGCATATTAGATGGCAATTCGGATGGATATGTCAACCCAACGGTACGCCTTGTCAATGCGTTATTGATTGATGCCGTGAAGCAAGGTGCATCCGATTTGCATTTTGAACCAGAAGGTCCGTTTTTACGATTGCGCTACCGTATTGATGGGCAGTTACACCAAGTGCGCACATTGCACCGCGATTATTGGTCAGCGATTGCGGTGCGGATTAAAATTATCTCAGGTATGAATATTGCTGAAAGTCGCATCCCGCAAGATGGGCGCATTACCTTCAACGCGCTTGGGCGTGAGGTGGATTTTCGTGTGGCGACGCAACCAACCGTATCGGGTGAAAATATCGTGATGCGTTTGTTGGATAAATCAAAATCTATTCTGCCTTTGGAGAAGTTAGGTTTTACAGATCATAATATGAACTTGTTGAAAAAACTTATCAAACGCCCAGAAGGCATCATCATCATGACTGGCCCTACAGGGAGCGGTAAAACCACGACATTATATTCTATTTTGAACTATATCAACTCTACGGAAGTCAACATTATGACGTTGGAAGACCCCGTAGAATATGAATTGCCACTGATTCGTCAGACCAATATCAAAGAAGGGGTGATTAGTTTTTCTAGTGGTATTAAATCCTTGATGCGGCAAGACCCTGATATTATCTTTATCGGTGAGGTGCGCGATGAAGAAACGGCATTAAATGCCGTGCGTGCTGCACTCACAGGACATCAAGTCTATACCACATTGCATACGAATGATACGATAGGCATTTTATCGCGCTTGCAAGATATTGGTGTGCCACCGCATATGTTGGCAGGTTCACTCATTTGTGGCGTAGCGCAACGTTTGGTGCGTACCTTGTGCGGTGAGTGTAAACATCAACGCCCCGCAACGCCAGAAGAATGCCGTATTTTGGGGAAACATCCGAGTAAGCCGCCACTTGTCTATGAAGCGGTGGGATGCCCTACATGTGGTTATAAGGGCTATAAAGGACGGGTGGCATTGGTGGAAATTATGCCCGTTGATTCAGGGCTTGATGAGTTGATTACGCAACGCGCCTCGCGCAACCAGATCATGGAACATTTATTGAATAAAGGGTTTATCCCCATGCTTGAAGACGGCATTACGAAGGTGCTGAATGGTCAAATTGATGTGCGTGAGTTGATAGGAAGCGTGGACGTGACGGAGAGATTATAATTATGAGCTATACATTTACCTATCGTGCTATGAATGATGCAGGACGTACCGTTAAGGGAGAAATGACGGCTGAAAATGAGCTTGATCTTGAAGCAAAACTGAAAACGCTTGGTATGGATATTGTCGATTATCGTGAGGTAAAACCACGAAAAGCGGGTATGTTTTCCAAGGTGAAAATGAAGGATATGATTATTTTTTGTATGCATATGGAGCAGCTTGATCGCGCAGGTGTCCCCCTGCATGAGGCGATGGAAGATGCGCGAGATGCCACGGATTCGCTAAAATTGCAAAATGTCTTGACTAGCGTCTATGAGGATATTAAGGCGGGGAAGGTGTTTTCTAAAGCCTTGAGTGAGCATCCAACTGTATTTAATGAAATTTTTATCGGATTGATTGCAGCGGGTGAAAAAACAGGGAATTTGCAAGAATCATTTTTGAATCTGTGTGAGCATATGAAATGGGTAGCAGAATTACGCCGTAAGGTGCGCAAAGCGATTGCCTATCCTATTGTTCTTGGTGTTGTATTAACGGCGGTGATTACCGTCTTGATGCTTTTTGTTGTACCGCAGTTGATAAAATTTATTACCTCGCAAGGGTTTGATATTCCCATTCATACACGTGCGCTGATTGTGACATCAGAGTTTTTTGGGGCATATTGGTATATTGTCCTGCCAGCTCCTATTGTGTTGATGTCCATTTTGTTTGCCTGTTACCGCGCATCGGAAGCGTTTGCCTACCGTGTTGATGCGATGATGTTACGCGCTCCTTTGATTGGGCAGGTGGTACGAAAAATCAACATGGCGCGCTTTACGCACTTTTTCGCGGTGATGTTTAGCAGTGGTATTGATATTCTGGATTCGTTGCTTGCTGGTCGTGATGTGATCAAAAATCGCGTCTTGCGGGAATCGGTTGAATTGGTGCATCGTAGTGTGATGGACGGTAATCGCCTGACAGAATCGATCCGTATGTCCAATCAATTTCCTAATTTAGTGGTACGTATGTTTCGCATCGGTGAAGAAAGTGGTAATTTAAGCGAATCTTTGGAGAACATTAACTATTTTTATAAACGTGAGGTGGATGATGCAGTAGAGCGTCTTGTCGGAATGATCCAACCTATTATGACCGTGGTTATGGGAGGGATTATTTTTTGGGTGATTGCAGCGGTATTTGGACCACTCTATGATTCGTTTAGTAATATTGATTTCTAGGAATAAGGTACGGTATAGCGATTTTTATGAAACGACCTCAACGCACATCTTCAGCAAAAGCCTCACCAAAGGCTTCAAAGAAAAAATCCTCGGCTCGCAAGCAGGGCGGAGCGTTTATGCTGTTTGTCGGAGATGATGGCGCGATTTTGTCGTACACAGAACATAAAATCGTGGTGCGTCGTTTGTTCTCCCCTGAACCTCATGATAAGGCATCGGAAACATTTCGTGAATTATTGGCGCAATATCCGGAAGCTCCCATCTATTTATTGGGGGATGTGGTGGATCAGTCCTATGTACGGCATACATTGCCACCTGTGAGTGTGTTGGGTGTGAATAAAATTATTCAACGTCGACTTGCCCGCGATTTTTCCTCAGAAGATCTCAAAGGAGCAATTTCGCTTGGCAGAGAAAAATCCGGACGTAAGGATTGGAACTTTTTGCTTGTTTCGCTTTCAAGCAAGGGCGTGATTGGTGAATGGTGCGCCATGCTCTATGAGTTACCTAACCGCTTTAAGGGGGTTTATCTTGCACCCGTAGAATGTGAGTTATTTGCACCGATCATCGCGCAGGGTGTCGCAAATGGCACAATCAAAAAAGAAGGTGGCGCGCCTAAAAAACGCAGCGCGCTCCGCACGCCTAAAAAAGCAGCTTCGGATTCAAAAACTGCCAATGAAGCCACTGCCCCGATTGTGAATCATTGGGAAATTATTGTGCTGCATAATAAGACAGGCGGATTTCGTCAGGTGGTGTTGAAAAATAAAAAATTGGTATTCACACGTATGGCGCAATCCCATGCGCATGAAAAAGCCACCGTGCAAGCGGGGCATGTCGAACAGGAAGTAAAAAACACGATTGAATATCTTAAGCGTCTTTCCTTTAATGATACAGCAACACTCTCTATCATGATTATTGTGGGGGATGATCTCAAGCCGCATATTAGTCCGTTGGCATTCCAAGCATCGCAGGTTTCGCTCTATACGCCGTATGATATTGCGGAATATACAGATTTAACGCAATGCGTACTTTCAGGGGATAAATTTTGTGATATTTTGCTATGTTCATTATTTTTGAAGTCACAAAAACATAAATTGCGCCTATTGCCTGATTATATTAAAAAAGTGGAACGGTTTTATAATACCCTATCCGCTATTCGTATCGGAGCAACGCTTACCATGATTGCTCTCGCACTCGGCATTGGTACTATCGCCTATGATGCACTCCAGATTCATCAAAATCTTGAAGATGCGCAGCAAAAAAACCGATCCATGGTTTCTCGTTTGCAAGAATTTCAAGAGAAGGGCAAGCAGCTCGCAGAAGACCCCTATAAGGTAGATTCTTTGATTAAAATTGAAGATATGATTCATATGCCGTTCCCGCATTATGATGATTTATTCACCGCCCTTCGTCCTGTGGTGAAGGATCACATCACTTTCGCAAAGATGGAATGGTCACTCTTTGGACTTGGGGTGGATATTCTCGATTCAACAGCGACAGCGCAGCCTTATCGAGGCGGACAGGCAGGTGCAAGTTTTGCTATTGATGCAGCCGTTTCGGTAGAACTCACGCCATCAGCGCATAATAAAGAGGAGTTGATGGCACAGTGGCAAGAATCCCTTTATGAGTTGAAAAAAGATACACGCTATATTTTTGAACAAACGATGGATGCGTCAGAAAAAGCAGAAAAGGATGAGATTAATATCAATTTTGAAGAACGCGCCTCGTTGAATAAACAAGATTTGAAGGCGCAAGATAAAACCAATATTAGCTTAAAAGTCCGCACCAACCCATCCTATCAAGCACCATCAACGCAGCTCACCCCGAATGCTATCAGCACCCCAGATGGATTGCAAGGGGGCGGGCTATGAGTAAGTTGCGTCTATTATATAAACGCGTGATCCGTGCTTCGGTAATCGCTGGTGTGATCGTTGCGTTGCTTGCAACCGCACTTTATTTTGTCGATGAATATCGGACAGAACAAAATAGCGAATTTATGTCGTTGGAGCAACGAACTTTGCAAGAAAGTGCGCGTTTGGCAGATTTAGAAGAGAAATATCATGTCTATGAAAGTTCCTTTTCGTCATATCAAGAAATTCATGGGAAATTAAAGAACGAAGCCTATGATCTTTCCACGTCTAAAGCGCAAGCCATCCTTGAACGGTTGCGTAAAAAGCACCGTATTAGCAATTTGATCGTGGAGATGAGTCCTAAACGCTCCTATAGCCAATCAGCGCAGAAATTTGTTGGTTTTCATCCTATATATCGGCGTATAAAAATACGTTGCGGGGCGATGACCGATGTGCATGTCAATCTTTTTGCAGCGCAGATTATGAAGCTCTTTCCGGGGCGTGTCCATCCTGTGCGTATTCAGATGAATCGCGTGCGCCCTTTTTCTCAAGAGGTGTTGAGTACCGTATCGAAAGGTGCATCCCCTGTGGTGGTTGAGGCGGAGATTACCTTTCTTTGGCTTGGGATTGATCCGCTGATTTCCACCACCCCAGCGCAGGGAGGGGGATCATGATGATTTCAGTGCGCAACATGTTTTTAGTGATGATGATGTGGATGGTGGCAGCATCGGTATCGGCATGGGCGCAGGATGCATCCCCGCCAGCACCGAGCAAGGCAAGTGCGGATGTGAAGGTGGAAGCAAGCCCATCTGCAGCGAAGCAAGTACAAGAATTTGTGCCGTCTTTTGGTACGTCGCATGAATCATTAATGTTTGGTCCGACAGACGCGCAACTCTATTTTGATGCCATCAGACATGTTGAACGTGCCTATCTTATTGAAGGTGTGATGCCTGATAGCGTGCCAGCTAAAATTGCGCCCGTTAAAACGCTGACGATGAAAAAATCTGAAAAAATCAATTATCCGCATTTTTATATGCCGACTATTTTATATCACGCCCCGGCGCGGTGGTGGGTGCAGATCAATGGGATGATGATTACGCCGAACTCGAACAAGCAACAAAATGAAATTTATCTTACCGATGTGCAGCCCAACCGCGTATCCGTGCGTTGGCGGGTCAAGGATCAAAAACTTTTTTCTGCCTTGCATATTTTGCAACAGCATAATGCCCCATCGAAGCATCAAAAAACGATTGCCCATCGTGTCGCAAAAACGGGTGTTGCACCACGTATGTTGGATGGAGAAGATGCTATCCACTTTATGGTGCAACCGAATCAAGTATTTTATAGTAAATATATGACGGTCTATGAAGGGCATCCGCGTGGTATTATTTTGCCTGCCGTGGATCATGCTCCTGTTGGCAAAGCACCACCTGTCAAGCCAACGGTCGCTAATGCGCCAGCCACTCCTGCGTCCGCATCTGATCCGCTTGCAGGGTATCATAAGATTCGTACATCGCTACGCAAAAAGCATGATGAGCGTCAAGCTAATAAGGAAGAACGCGCATCACAAGAGACGATACCACTTGATAACCCCGATCAAGAGGAACGGGCTGCGCCTGATCAACCAACTTCTACATCACAAGAGGCGATACCGCTTGATAATCCCGATGAAGATGAGCCTGTTGCACTTGATCCAACAGCATCCGATGAGCCACCAGCGTCTGATTCGCCCAAGACAACCAAAAAGCAGATTGAAGATCAGATAGAGCGGCAGATCGAAAATGTTCTTCCAAGTGAGTCATCCGAAGATGCGGCTGAACTTGAATCCTTGGAAGAATTACCAGAATCACCCGAGGATGCAGCATCTAAGGAAGCCCAAGAAGAAGAATTGATGGAATTAGAAAGTTTGGATGCGTTTGAAAGTTTGGATGATCAGCCGAAGAAGGCAGAAGAAACACCGACTACAAAATAAAACGCTTACCCAAATAGACGCGGCGCACATCCTCATTCGAGACGATTTCTGAAGGTGTGCCTTCCGTGAGTACGAAGCCATCATGAATAATATAGGCGCGATCAATAATATCTAAGGTTTCACGCACATTATGATCGGTGATTAACACACCAATGCCACGATCTTTGAGGTGGGATACAATCTCCCTTATGTCTGATACGGCAATCGGATCAATACCCGCCAGCGGTTCATCAAGGAGAATAAAAGATGGTTTGCTTGCTAAGGCGCGGGCAATTTCTACCCTGCGTCGTTCTCCTCCTGATAATTGTGGGCTAGGGGAGGCGCGCAAATGCGCGATAGAAAATTCATGCAGCAATTCTTCGAGCATGGCGTGGCGACGCTCTAAAGATGGTTCATTGACTTCCAGCATTGCCATGATGTTTTGTTCTACCGTCATACCACGAAAGATCGAGCTTTCTTGCGGTAAATAGCCAACGCCAAGGCGCGCACGGCGATACATAGGCAGCGTGGTGACATCATGTCCATCAATCCAGATGCGCCCCGCATCAGGGCGTATGAGTCCTGTAATCATATAGAAGCAAGTGGTTTTTCCCGCACCATTAGGACCAAGCAAACCCACCGCTTCACCGCGTTGTACGTGCAGCGATATTTCACGCACGACAGGACGTTTGCCATAGCGTTTGCCTAGATGATCGCAACGCAACCCTCCTTGTGCTATGTGGGTGACAGGGGGGCGCGTATCTAGGGTAGCAACAGATTCATTCTTCATAGGGAGGCACTATAAGGGATTATTTGCTCGGAGTAAAGATCGCACGTACACGCCCGCCAGATGTTTGTGCATTAATGCCGCTGCTTTGCACGCCACCTGACAAGAGGCTCGTACCTGAGGCAAGATTATATTCCAACTGCGAACCGTTCAAGACATGCTCACCACGGCGTAAAATCACATTGCCGAATAAAAATAATTTTTCCTTTTGCGCTTCATAGATGCCACGATCAGCGGTGGCGGATTCTTGATTGCTAAAAAACTGCACCTTGCCTTCTACGATAATTTTATCCAACCCACTCATGGAATTGCTCGCTTGCGCAACATTATCTTGCGTTTGTGCGGTTTTTGGTTTGTAATGTACCGTCATTTTATCCGAAAGCACCCGCATCGCGCCTTGTTTAGCTTCGACATGTCCACGAAAAATGGCAATGTTTTTTTGCTGCAAGATTTCTAATTGATCGGCATCAATGGCAATGGGCGTGGTATTTTTCTCAGCAGCTAGAGCATGAGAGGCTGCACTACCGAAACATAGGATAAGAAAAATTATGCGAATATTCATGGTAAAAGCTCCACTGAAACATGGTGATTAAAGATGATGCGTTGTTCTTTTTGCATCACAATAAAACTATCCGCATCAATACGACCAAGATGCCCTTGGATGTGAATTGGATGTGCGCCGTGCGCATGACGGCTGCGTAAATCAATACGCGCCTCGCTCGTATGCATTTCATGCCCTGCATTATGATAAATTTGCACATGCCCTTGCAATAATAAGGATTCTTCCTTGGTATCCAAAACGCCTTGATCCGCAAGTAACGTCATCCATGCGCCTTCATTGAGGGTAAGGTCTGCTTGAATTTTATTCAAGGTAATGGTGTGTTCTGAGGATTGTAGGGCGGTTTTGGCAGTCATGAAATAAGGATGATTATCACTATCAAGACCTTGAAATTTTGGATTCTCCATGATGGGAGGATCAGAGGGCGCGTCTTTTTTTGATATGCTTGGATCGTTCCGTTCCAATAATGGTTGCCCCGCAGGATCCATGGTGAGCAGCGGGATAGCAATCACAAAAATAAGGATGCCTAAAATGACTGCCACTAATCCCCATTTTATCAGGCGCACGAGCGAACTATAGAAGCCAAGCATGGTACGTGGGGGGCGTAAGGATTCATGCGTAAATAGAGCGCGCATGGCTTAGACCACACCAGCACGTAAACAATCATGGATATGCACCAAGCCAATAGGGCGCATATCGTCAATCACAACAACACTAGTGATGTTTTTGTCATTGAGCAAACTCACGACCTCTGCTGCAAGCATCGTGGGTGGTATGGTGAGAGGCGTGGCAGTCATAATCACATGGGCAGGTTGGTTGAGTATGTCACCATGCATATGACGGCGTAAATCACCATCGGTAATGATACCAGCTAAGGTCGCATCCTCATGGAGTACTATCGCACAACCAAGCGCGCCACGGGTCATGACCAACAATACATCGCGCATCACATCATCCGCACGGACAAAGGGAAGTGATTCTTGTTTATGCATTAAATCCGCTGCACGTTTGAGACCTTGCCCCAATTTTCCACCGGGGTGCAGGATGCCAAAATCTTCTTTTGTGAATCCACGTAATTCTAATACTGCCATCGCCAGCGCATCAGCATAAACCAGCATCATAGTGGTGGAAGTTGTCGGCGCGCCCACATCTGAGGCTTCAGGCACAGCAGGCAGCACAATCGGCACATCGGCAACATCGACTAGCATGGATTTTGCACGGCGCACAAGTGCAATCATCGGAATTTTGAATCGGCGTGCATAGGCAATCATTTCATGAAGTTCCGCCGTTTCGCCCGAATTAGACAGCATCAAAATCACATCTTGATCAGAAATCATCCCCATATCGCCATGGCTTGCTTCCGCAGGATGTACAAAATGCGAGGGCGTTCCCGTTGATGCAAAGGTTGCTGCAATTTTACGCGCAATATGACCGCTTTTTCCCATGCCCGTGGTGATAAGTTTACCTTTGGCGTGATAAATCAGTTCAACGGCACGGACAAAATGCTCATCGAGTCCTGCGGAAATAGCAATGATTCCCTCATGCGCACGTGCAAGGCACGCCCTGCCATGATGGATAATATGTTCTGGATCAGCGACAGAAGGGGATGTGAAATGTGCATGGTTCATAGGTGTATGTGTACGCTAAGCATCGCATAAATGCAAGTAGTTCTGTGCATCATGCTGTGCAACATTTTGTGCATGATGTGTGATATTTTGCTATTCTTAAGGATATGGCAACCTATTACACCTAAAATGAACAAAGTAATCCTATAGAGCATATTCTTCTAGGATACATCGATTGATTGTTTGGGGTTAAGATTTCACATTATGAAAGAATATGATGGGAGGGATAATTGGAGCTATCATCAAAAAGCGGTAGCTTTAATGAAGCGTTATCAATTAGACCCCACACCAGAACATTATAGCGTGTTTTTTCAGCACGTCCTTGGTAGCGATGTGGATCTTTCACGCGCCATTATGCAACGTCTGCATGATCAGTTGCCACTTGATGCGCGTTTTTGTACCCATCTTTATCGCCATTATATCTTTAAGCCTGCATCTCTTGAGGTTCATGCGCGTAGCGTGGGAGCAACACAAGAAAGTATGAATATGATGCTTGATGTCATTCGCACTACTTTAAGCGGAGCTAATGAAGGCACTGTGGATGTCCATAAAAAACTTGCATCATTGCTTGAGACTGAACATACGGATGTAGATGAAATGGTGAAGTCCTTGGCGGATATTATGCACGAAATGAAGAATTATACCGATGATTTGCGCCAGCATTTGCGCGAATCGCAGCACCAAGTGGAAGCATTGAAGCATAATTTAGAGACGATCTCGTTAGAATCGCAACGAGATTTCTTGACCAATGTCTATAATCGCAAGGCGTTGGATCAAAAGATTCAACAATTAATTGCTGAATGTAGCGAACATGCCTGTTCGTTATCGATGCTGGTTATTGATATTGATCATTTCAAAAAGTTCAATGATTCACATGGGCATCTTATTGGGGATGAAGTACTCAAAATGATTGCGAAACTTTTAACGGATTCCGTTAAGGGGCGTGATGTTGTCGGACGCTTTGGGGGGGAGGAGTTTATCATCCTCTTGCCCGCAACTTCCCTCGGTGGGGCGATGGTGGTTGCGGAGCATATACGTAAGACCGCTGCAGAAAAAGAATTACGCCATCGTGTCACAGGTGCGAGCTTTGGTGTTGTCACCATATCCATCGGAGTGGCGCAATATCGTTTTGATGGGGAGGATGTTTCTGATTGGTTTGCGCGTGCGGATGAGGCACTCTATCGCTCAAAAAATAGCGGTAGAAATTGTGTGACGCAAGAAAATATCACCATTGAATACCCGCATACGGAAAATAGATGATTTATTGTGCAGCACTGTATAATAATACTTGTGGCGCGACTTAGAACCTATTAGTATGATCATATGATTTCTTTTGTTCGTGGTTTTTTATTAGGCATGGTATCGGCTTTTTCGTTTCCTTCTGCGCCACTCTATCGCTATCCATATTTCTTTCCGTATGAAGCGATGCGTGGGGACTGGTTGCGTATTGGTGGCGATATTGATGCATCGATCCAAGAATTTATCCGATCGGAGCAAGACCCCACATGAATACACGCGATAATGTGTCCACCCCTAAATCATCTCAGAAAAAACATCAAGGTGGGCGCAAGACGATAGATGTTCTTCCCGATCCTGAGATATTAGAAGCCTATGATTATATTGTAGAAGGGTCAGCGCAACAAATTATGGATATGTTTGTGCGTGAACAAAAACATCGTCATGAATGGGAATTGAAAGCCCTGCGCACGCATCATTTATCAACCGTCCTCGGGCAATGGTTAGGATTTTTCATTTGTGTGTCTGTGTTTGTCTCTGCTAGTGTGATCGGCGTGTTTGGTAATCAGGTGCTTGCGGCAACGGTATGGATTTTTGGTCTTTCCATCATCGTGATGGCGGGGATCGTGTGGATGTATGCCAAACATATGGGGCAACGTCCGCTTTTTGGTCGTCCGCAATTACGCACACATTTCAGACCTGTCAAAGATCAGCATAACCCTGTGGAATCTGGCGCGCAGGAATAGGAAGTAGCAACATTTCAAAGGGCAGGGAGAATTGAGGAGGGCTTTTTTTCTATGTTTTTTTTATTTTTATACTATACTCCCAAGAATGGAACAGACAAATTCAAATACCAATAATTTTGTGCGTGAGGCTGTGAAGTTTACAACTCAGTATGCTGCTAGTGTTGCGTGTACAGAAATTGCAAAGCGTGTGTTTTATCCAAATACGAATAGTCTTTTACATAGTGGGGTAGGTCTTGTCATTGGGTTCAGTATAGGAAAAGTGATCTATGACGTAGCCAGTGATATATATGATCTGCAAACAGGAAGGCTAACTCCAGATACCCTGATTGCACGGGATGAAAAAAGAGAAATACAAGGGCATGTTGCTACAGATGCTGAGCGCACAATAGGTGATATGGCGCTGTAGCTTTGACATTTCTGCATAACTCTCATTTCTTGTCATGCCTGCGTAGGCAGGCATCCAGTTATCCAAAACTCAGATTAGCTACTAATACCCCTTACTGAAAATCTCAACATGAATAATGCCGCGAATAATTTGATCGCGGGCTTTTTCAATTTCATCAATCATCGCAAGTGTGATTTTGTCTTTATTATGTATATCGATGGCATAATCAAGCGCGCCTTCTTTTAGCCCAAGATAATGCGTACCCGCTTTCCACCGTCCGCTATGGGCTGCAATCAATGCTTCATAGATGGCTTTATCGACACGTTTAACCATGGACGTGATGACCGTGCCGGGATAGAGATGATTTTGGTTCGTATCAACACCAATCGCTAATGTTCCCATTTCCTTGGCAGCTTCTAATACGCCAATGCTTGAACCGCCAGCCGCCGCAAAAATCACGCCGACACCATCATGATATTGTTTGCGGGCAAGTATTTTTGCGCGCTCTGGATTGTTCCATGCCTCCGCCGTTACCCCCACCACATCGCGCTTAATCACGATATTTGGGTTATGATGCTGCGCCCCTTGAAAATAACCGATGGCAAAATTTTGAATGAGTGGCACATCCATACCCCCAATAAAACCAATAGTTTCAGTGGGAGAAAGATTAGCAGCTAAAATGCCAACTAAATAAGCCCCTTCATGATCCTTAAAGCTGATGGACTGGATATTTTCATAAAGTGGTGGGATGACGCTGTCAATCACCGTGAATTTGACTTCGGGATGGCGGCTTGCCAATGTGAGTACGGGGATCGTGTTTTGTACGCCAACCGCGATGATGTAGCGATAACCTGAGCGTATGGCTTGTTCCAATACCGCTAAGCGTTCTTTTGCTTCCGTGATACGAAATTCTGCATAGTCAATGCCAATATTCTTCTTGGCTTGAAGTGCGCCCTCACGTACCAGATCAATGAAGCCTTGATCGCCATCATCACCAGAATATTCATAAATGATGGCGGACTTAAAAGCATCCTGCGTGGCGGGAAGATTGGGAGTGGCATCGCGTGCGTCTTGCGCGTAGGCATTCCCATAGGTATTCCATGTCACGCAAAAACACACTGCCCAAAGAAGGCACATGATGTGTCGATAGATTGATGTATGAGGATTGCGTTTAGTCACACTTATAGTGTATCATAAAAAAATGACACACACCAACAAAGAAATGCTGCATCAATTACGTAACTGGTTGAAAAAAAACGAGTGTGACGGCTTTGTCTTGCCCGTGACTGATGAGTATCAAGGGGAATATTCTGCTGATTATGCCCGCCGTGTGACGGCACTTACGGGGTTTGATGGATCGGCGGGCATGGTGATTTTGACGCAGGATGCCTGTGCGTTGCTCGTTGATGGACGCTACACGCTGCAAGCGGAGCGTGAAGTGGATACGGATCTTATTTCGGTGCATCTATCTTCGGATATGACGGTGATGCGCTATCTTCAAACGCATCTTGCAGCAGGTGCGGTGGTTGCCTATGACCCTGCATTGCATACGGTAGGGCAGTTGGAACGATGGGAGCGGGAGATGAACACGCATGTGCGTTTTGTAGAGCATCATCCCAACCCCATCGATGATCTATGGGTGGATCAACCAGCACGCCCAATGCAACCGATTGTGCTGCATGATGACATGCTTGCGGGTGAATCTGCGCACTCGAAAATCACACGGGTGCTAGAAGCAACCCAAGGGCGGGCAATGCTTGTAACAGACCCTGATGCGATATGCTGGCTGCTGAATATCCGTGGCAATGATATACCTTTTAATCCCCTGCCTTTATGTTATGCCCTTATTGGAGCAGATGCGCATATATGGCTTGCGGTTGAGCCACAACAAATGCAGGGGGTGACGATTCCTGATGTGACCTGCCATGTGGTGGATGCTACGGCGTGGGAGGCATTGGTACAGAACCCGCCTTATAAAGATATTGTCTATGATCCATCCCGCTGCCCAGTGCTGTGGCATCATAAATTGCAGGAGGCAGGAGCAATATTGCACCGTATGGAATCGCCTATTACCTTGATGAAGGCGTGCAAAAATGCGGTGGAGCAGGAAAATATGCGTCGCGCACATCGTGTGGATGCCGTGGCGGTGCAGGCATTTCTTGCATGGTTTGATGCCTTGCCACCTGAAGTGCATATTACGGAATTAGACGTAGTCGAGAAGCTCGAACAGTGCAGGGCTGCGCATCCTGATTATCGGGGGGCAAGTTTTGCGACGATTGCAGGAGCAGGGGAGCATGGGGCGATTGTGCATTATCGGGCAACGCCTGCCACCAACCGTGCAATCGCGCATGGTGAGGTGCTGTTGCTTGATTCTGGTGGGCAATATCCTTATGGCACAACGGACATTACACGCACAATGGCGCGTGGTGGTGTGGCAGATGATGCGGTGAAGCGTGCCTATACGTTGGTGTTGAAAGGGCATATCGCGCTGAGCTGCGCCGTTTTTCCTGAAGGCACAACGGGGCATCAGTTGGATGTTTTAGCGCGACAATTTTTGTGGCAGGAGGGTATGGATTATGCCCACGGTACAGGGCATGGGGTGGGGCATTATTTATGCGTTCATGAACCGCCACAATCGATCTCGATGCGTGGTAATGGTGTGGCTCTGCGTTGTGGTATGGTGCTTTCCAATGAACCGGGATATTATGAAGAAGGAGCGTTTGGCATCCGTATTGAATCTTTGATGATGGTGGTAGCGCACACACGCAAAGGATATTTATGTTTTGAGACTCTCACACGCGTGCCGATTGATACGCGTCTTGTTGAGTTTCACTTGCTTAGCGACCATGAACAAACATGGCTAGAGGATTATAATCGTGATGCATGTACCGTTCACCTTACCTGAATATCAATGCCTTGAGAAGCTCATCGCACTATGTGCTATGCCCTATGCAACGAGTGAGGCACGAGATGCAGCCCTCTGGGCGTGGCTTGCGGGTGTGCTTGCGCCCTATCGCCCTGATCCAACCATGCCCATCAAAGAAACATGTTGCGGGAAACATTGGCAACCGCAAGGCACACGTATGATTCATCAAATGGAATATGCAGCCTATGATGGCGAGGCGCGCTATAAGCCTGTACGCCATGCAGAAGGGGGGCTTGGGGCGTTTCGCTATTGCAAAGATTGCCCGCAACATCCTGAGCGCGAACATCCTGCGCCTTGTGCGGATCAAGGGCTGGAGGAAGTGGAGGCACGCATTGCGGCGCATTATCGCACCTTATCCCCGCCGATGCTGGCGTGCATCCGTATGGCGTATGAACAACCTGCATTATTTATGCAGCATGTGGAAGCAGCGCACCATGATCCTGCTGCCCTCATAGAACGCATCTATCCCACCAGTGCAGCGACATTGGAGAAGCTATGGCAGGCATTGCATCATTATTGGGATGGGAAGTGGAGCGTTGAGGTGAAGTAAAAAAAAGAACCTCTGCAGGTGCAGAGGCTCTTTTTGTTATGGGACGAGTTATGGGACGAATCGCAAACGCTTTGTTTTTGGCGTTTTATTAGGCGCGGTGGCAACCATTAAGCGTTGCACTAGAGCATTTCTGCTTCGTCCGCAATCGTCCGTATGCTCGTTTCCGAGTACGATATACCGCTTGCAATAAGTACAGGTATACGGCATGGTTTTTATCCTCATTAGCGAGATGGATAGCCCTGTATGCACGATCAGTAGGTCTTGCCCTTGAGAAAAAAGGTACTGCATTGCTACAGTGTACATAAAGAGAATATGTATCATAGCATCGTGAGAGCAGAAAGTCAAACGACAATATGTTTATGGATGCCTGCCTACGCAGGCATGACGCACGCCACGATTTATGCAGCGTTTTTTTGCACCTGTTGGATGATGGTTTCAATGCGCATTCCGCGTGATCCTTTGCACAGCACAAGGTCATTGGGGAGTAACAACGCTGCGAGTGCTTGCGCTGCCTCATCATGGTGCATAAAATGCCCACCCTGCATGGCGTTTGGTAATGCTTCATGCAGATGACGCATAGTTTCCCCAAGGCAAAGCACCCGATCAAACCCTTGTTCAATCAGCGATTCGGCTAAGCCTGCATGAAGTTCAGGGGATTGCGTCCCGAGTTCGAGCATATCCCCTAGCACGGCAATAAGGCGATGATTGCCCGTATTCGCAATGGCACGGGCGCGAGCAAAAGCAGCGCGCATGGCGACAGGGCTAGCATTGTAGGTTTCATCTATGAGGGTGATGATGCCATCGTTCCATGCGATGGAGTGTAAAGTCCCACGTCCTTTGGGTTCATGATAGTGATGTAATGCGTGGGCGCATTGGGCAAGGTCTAACTGCAACGCGACACATGCCCCAAGCACGGCAAGAGCATTCACCGCATGATGCACTCCGAGTGCGCCAAGATGATAGGATGTCTCAACTTCGGCGTGGCGTAGTGTGGCGTGTGTGCCTGTGCGATCAATATGATGATGGGTGAGGCAATAATCGGCATTGGCATCGAGTCCAAATAAGACGGGATGTACCCCACATGCCTGTGCATGATCCATTAAGATGGGGAGGTAGGCATTATCGGCGGGTAGCATGATGGTTGCGCCTTTGGGAAGCCCGTTCATGATTTCGGCTTTGGCGCGTGCAATATCCGCGACTGAATCAAAGAATTCAAGATGTGCCGCATCAACAGTAGTGATGATGGCAATATCAGGGCGTGCGGTGCGTGAAAGCACATCAATTTCCCCTGCATGATTCATACCCATTTCGAGTACTAATAATTCAGTATCGGCGGGGGCGTTCAGTAGGGTGAGGGGCATCCCAATATGATTATTATAATTGCCTTGGGTAGCAAAAGAGCGTTTTTGCGATGCGCTTGCGCGTGCCATCATCTCTTTGGTGCTGGTTTTGCCGGCACTGCCTGTGATGCCAACGATAGGAATAGTCCATGCGCTCCGCCGTGCTGCTGCCATATCGAGCAATGCTTGGTAGCAATCCTTTACAATAATTTGTTGCGCGTTTGGAATGTCGGCTATGGGATGATCCACCAGTACCGCGCTTGCCCCTGCTGCTAATGCGTGAGTGGCAAAATCATGCCCGTCAAAACGCTCTCCCCGTAGCGCGACATAGAGCATCCCCTGCGTGATGGCGCGACTATCGGTGGAAACACCGCAAAAGAGCGCATCGTGAGTGCCGTCATAATTGCCCTGCGTTGCCTGTGCGCACCAAAGGAGTGATAAAGTCTGGGGGGGATTAAGATGATGCATGGATTAATAGTTCTCCTATGGTGTCGCGTATGATTTCAGCATCATCGCTATGGATTTTGCGCGTGCCAATAATTTGATAATCTTCATGCCCTTTTCCTGCAACTACAATCACATCACCCGCTTTTCCGTGTCGGACGGCATGATCAATCGCTTCACGGCGATCAGGGATGATGAGTGCGTCGGGGCATCCCGCATGGATTTCCGTGCGTATCGTGGCGGGGTCTTCGGTGCGGGGGTTGTCATCCGTAATGATGATGTGATCCGCTCCCATGCGCGCTTCTTTTCCCATTAAAGGGCGTTTCGTTTTATCGCGATCGCCACCGCAACCAAAGATCACGGTCATTGTGCCGTTCACATAGGGGCGTAAGGTATGTAACGCTTTGCTGAGTGCTGCGGGGGTATGGGCATAATCGACAAATACACGCGCCCCCTTGGGAGTGGTGGCGACCAATTCCAGCCTGCCACGTATGGTATGCAGATGCGGAGCGTGGGTGAGCAATTCCGCGAGATGATGATGCGTGGTTTCTTGTACGGCAAGCATTGCAGCAATCATGTTGTAGACTTGAAAATCACCATAGATGGGTAAGTGAAAGCTATAACGCTGATCTTCGTAATATAAGGCAACTGCTTGCCCTGTAGGCATAGGAGTGATCGCGTCGATGCGGACATCGCCATGCGTACCGTAGGTGAGGGTGCGTTGCCCTTTGGCGCGTAATGACTGTGCTAATGCTGCAATGCGTGGTTCATCGCTGCACATGATGGCTAGCCCGCGTGGATGCACTATACGTTCAAATAATAAGGTCTTGGCAGCAAAATAGTCATCCATCGTGCCGTGATAATCAAGATGATCCTGTGAGAAAGAAGTGAAGATGGCGCATTGCACCTGCAAGCCTTCTAAGCGATATTGGTGCAGCCCGTGGCTTGATGCCTCACATACAGCGTGCATGATGCCTTGGTTGCACGCTACGGATAATGCTTCATAGAAGCGTACTGCTTCAGGGGAGGTATTGTCACTTAAAGGCGGTAAATCCTGCAAAATACGGTTGGATTTTAAGCCCAACGTACCAATCGATAAAGCGGGATGCCCTGTGCATTCCCATAATTGCCGTACAAACTCCGCTGTGGAGGTTTTCCCGTCTGTGCCTGTCACTGCTACCATATTGGATGGTTGCGGTTGATAATAGGCTGCTGCTATGAGGCTTAATAGATAGCGTGGTTCTTGGCACGTAATGGCGGGATGCCCCTCGCATAGGGGCAAGGCATCGGGATGGCACAAAATCACGGAAGCACCTTGGGCGCGCGCTTGTGCAATATAGGCTTCCCCATTATGCACGTTCCCACGGATGGCTGCAAAAAGGCTGCCGTCACGCACCGTGCGTGAATCTTGCGTGATGTCTAAAACGGATATGCCCTCAATGCCGATACCATGCCATGCATAGAGCGGTGCATCAGGAAGGCGACTTAGCAGATCAGTAAGCAGAAGTTTTTTGGACATAAGGTGGGTTCACTCCATGTTTAGCGCGGTATGCAGCAGATATAATCATGCGGTCAATGTCATCTTCTGGCATAAAATAAATGGGCGGGATGCCTGCCATGGGTGCAATAGCGCGGATGACTTCAGCGGCGGCGGGTGCTGCTACCCATCCTGCCGTTGCGTAATTATAGGTATCTTTCGTGCCGATAGGTTCATCGAGCATAATAAAGACGAAATATTCGGGTTGTGGCATGGGGAAGGCAGCAATCAGCGAGGAAAGTTTTTTATCTGTGGAATAACGTCCATTCACTACTTTGTTCGCTGTGCCTGTTTTTGCGCCAACGGCATAGCCTTTGACATCTGCTTTTGATGCTGTACCATGCTGTACCACGGCACGCATCAAGCGGTTGACGTGATAAGAAGTTTCTTTGCCAAGAATGCGCGTTGCCTCTTTTTTCTGGTTATCGAGCAAGGTCACATCGCGGTATTCTCCGCCATTATTGACGGCGAGCATTCCACGGATGAGGTGCATTGGTGTCACGGAAATGCCATGCCCAAAGGAAATGGTGGCACTTTCTACGGGTTTCCATGTTTTACGCGCTTTGGGTACGGCAAATTCCTTGATTTCCAGCCCAACGGGTTCAAATAGCCCCACTTGATGCAAGAATGCACGTTGTTTTTCCATCCCCACATCTTGCACCATTTTCACTGTGCCAATGTTGGAGGAATAGACTAATATCTCAGGTACGCTCAGCCAACGGCGTTTAGGGTGGAAATCGCGTATCGTGTTGCCTTGAAAGCGGATGGGATGGGTGGCATCATACCCTTGCGTCATTGTGATGTTGCCATGCTCCAGCGCAAAGGCAAGCGATAATGTTTTGAAGATTGAACCTAACTCATATTCCCCAACGGTTAAGCGGTTGAAATGCGCGCTTGAGGGAAAAGCGCGTGGACGGTTCGGATCAAAATCAGGCAGGCTTATCATGGCGCGTGCTTGCCCTGTAGGGATATGGAAAATCGCACCCGCTGCTCCAATCGCTTGATGCTTGAACATGGCTTTTGCTACCGCATCATAGAGGGCTTGTTGCATCCGTACATCGATGGATAATGTGAGCGGGCTTATCTCCTCATCGCTCATTAATTGACGATCAAAGGATTTTTCTACCCCCGCAAGCCCTTTGCCATAATCATCCGTATAACCAAGAACATGCGCCATCAAATGCCCATGCGGATACATACGGCGATAATCATCATGAAGATAGACTCCGGGAATGCCTGCCCATAACACCGCTTCTTGTTCTTTGGGCGTGAGGTGATGTTGTAACCATACGAACTTTGCTTTTGAGGTAATGCGCTTTTGCAGGGTTATCAGATCAAGTTGCGGTAAGGCGGTATGGATACGTTGTGCGGTATCGTGTGCATCAATAATTTCATGAGGGCGGACGTATAGTGAACGGGTGGGAACAGAACTTGCGAGTAATACGCCACTGCGATCACGAATCGATTGACGTGGCATCACCATGGCGGGGACATTAGGTTGCCAACGCTCACCTTCGGTTTTCACTGTGCCGCGCATCATCTCAACGCTTGCGACTGTTTGTGTGGTGGTGGTATCAATATCATGATAGGCTTCGCTAAATAATCTGCCAAGGCTGCGATCACCTTTATTGGCATCGATCATTTTCACCGCAAGGATGGCATACATGATCGCAAAGCCTGCCAATACCCACACCATACGTATACGGCACGCATCAATGCTGTACGATGGGGCGATATTGATATGCGTGTTGATTGGGCGCATTAACGGACTCCTTGAGGGAGAGCAACCGCATGATGATGCGGATGAATAGTTGGTTGTTCTGGGAAGGTGAGGGCAGAAAATACTGTATCACGCTGCATGATCTGTTCAGGGGCAATCGGCGTGAGTTGTAGATGTGTTTGGGCAAGTGCAGCAACGCGCTCAGGGCGGCTGACATACGTCCATTCCACTTCTGCCATATGTAGTTGTTCACGCTCATGGCGCAATTCGCGCTCAAGTTTGAGGGTGGTTTCGTGTGCGGTATGCACTTGATATTTTAGCTCATAGAGCATCAAAGCCCCGATCATGCATAAGGCTATCCATAGAATATCACGCATAGTTTGTCCTCCCTTGCTTTATGGTGCGTGCAGGAGCTGAGGTGCGCTCTGCAACGCGTAATTTTGCGCTGCGTGCGCGTGGATTATGCCGACATGCATCATCCGTTGCTACGATGGGTTTGCGGGTGACGGAATGAAAGATGGGTGCTTGCTGTTCGCTGATGGGGGCAGGGCGATGACGTGTGCCATGTTCTTCCCTATGTTCGGCATCACGCAAGAAATGTTTCACAATGCGATCTTCAAGAGAATGAAAAGTCACAACTGCGATCCGCCCCTGCGGTGCTAAAATCTGTTCAGCGGCTTCTAAACCGTGGGTCAATTCACCTAATTCATCATTGACGACAATACGTAATGCTTGAAAAGTGCGCGTTGCTGGGTCAATCGCTGCGCCACGTGGCGGGATGATGCGGTGAATGAGATCGCGTAAGTGCCGAGTGGTGCTGATAGGTTCTAGGGCGCGTTGCGCAATGATCGCACGGGCGATTTTGCGTGAAGCACGTTCCTCACCATAGTGCCATAAAAGCGAGGCAAGTTCTTCTTCTGAGGTGGTGTTGACAATATCTGCTGCGCTGCGCCCCTGCTGCTCCATACGCATATCAAGCGGGGCATCAAAACGAAAAGAAAAACCACGATCGGGGGTATCAAGTTGCATTGAAGATACGCCAATATCTAACATAATCCCATGCACGGGTAGTATATGGGCTAAAAGCTGGGGCATCTGCGAAAAGCACCCTGCATGAAATGCAAAGCGTGCGCCGTAAAGTTGCTGTAAGCGTTCAACATGCGGTTGCACCGATGGGTCACGATCCAACGCGATGATGCGTGCCTTGCTGGTGCTGAGTACCGCTTCACTATAGCCACCTGCACCAAATGTGCCATCGACAATCATCGCATCATCATGCAAGGCAAGTGAGGCGATCACCTCATCTACTAAAACTGGAATATGGGGCTGCATTATTGCCCCCCTGTGGAACTACGGAGCAATGCACGTTTTTGGAGTGCCAATGTACGGCTTTCTTCGGCGTAACGTGCATAAGCGGTAGGTTCCCATATTTCAAAGGTCTTGCCTTTTCCGACAAATACCGCTTCTTCATCAATGCCAACAGATGCAAGCAATTCAGGGGATAAGACGATACGCCCCTCACCATCAAAAGGCAGTTGCACGCTCCCGCCAAGGATGGTTGCAGCAAAAGCATCATGTTCTTCTGAGAAAGGGTCGAGTGCTTCAATGCGCTCACACATGGCTTCAATACGGCTCATGGCGCACGCTTCGATGCACGGATTAATGAAGGATTGATAGGCAACAATCCCATGAAATTCTTCCGACTGCACCACAGCACGAAAGGTTGAGGGAACGGATACCCGCCCCTTTTTATCAATCTTCTTGCTAAAGTTTGATAAAAATAATGCCATAGAATGTAACGCCCTTTTCCTCTTAGATGATGCCTAGAGGAGTTCAATGCAGGCGCAAAGAATCGTCCATATGATAACGGGCAAGAGGGTCAAAAGGCATAGCGCATCATGAGAGCGCATCCATTCAGTAACGCGACTTCCCCATGTGATTCTTTTTGCCTTGGGTGCGCTTGAATCGTTCATTAATGCTGCGAGGTAGCGATTGATCGCCTCATCTTCTGCTTCAGCAGATCGCGCTGATTCAGGCGTAAAGCCATAGCTGCGATAGATTGCATCCACATCGGGAGAAGTGACTGGCTCTTGCCATGAAGTAGAGATGCTGGCGTTCATAATGTTTTCCCTCAAAAAAATAATAGCTTAACCGCGATTCCTGCCCTATCCACTGCCTTTTTTATGAGGATGGGTTGGGTTTTTCCCTTCCTGCGTGATCCATTTTTGGATATTCTTGGGAATCTTTGGTCTCATTTGGGATAATATGTGGAAAACTTGGAAAGGTCAAGCATTTACTTGGGAAAAATGCATGGTTATAGAGCGCGTAAAAACGAGCTAAGTTACTGATTGTTATTGATTCATGCATAAAAGCGTGCGCGCAACCGTGCCTGTGGATAAGTTTGTGCAAAACTTATCCACAAAGGGGAATACGTGCTAAAAATGATGCAGTGATGGGGGGGTCTTAGGAACGTAGGCGAGCATGTTCCACAAGCTGCGTGGTCGTGCCTTCAATCTGCTCTTTGAGTGAGCGCATGAATGCTTGCTTGTCTAGCCCAGACGGCATAGGGGGGAGGATTTCAACCTCAACAGTACCCGCTTTGCGCACCCATGCATTGCGACTCCAGAAGCATCCCGAATTGAGTGCGACAGGGCATAGGGTAGGGGAGAGCGCATGATATAAAAGCGCGATACCACTCTTATAACGGCTATCTTCTCCAACGGATGTGCGTGTTCCTTCAGGGAACATCACTACATTGCGCCCTTGCGCGAGAAAATGCGCGACTTGCGTGTTAATTTGCTGGATTGCCTTAATGCCATCCGTGCGATCAATGGCGATATGATCGCTTGCAGCAAGGTATGCGCCAAAAAGAGGGATGGAAAGCAATTCTTTTTTCAATACAAAGACAGGGCGATCAATAATATGCCATAAGGCGATGGTTTCCCATGCGGATTGATGCTTGACCGCATAGACAACGCCCCCTTGTGGCAAAGGCGTATGGGTGCGCACCTCATAATCCAGATCAAGTATGTGTTTTTGTAGGGTTAAGGCTATTTTTGTCCAAAGAAGGGGGATTTTTGCTTTGGTGGCATGATGTTTTTTGCTCCATAAGCACGGCGCATACCATAGCGCAATACACATAGTGGCAATCAGAAAGAGAATAAGATACAAAACAGAGCGAATATAAACCACAGAACGCACACCTATCTAAGAACCTGCATACACAGCCTCTTAATTGTTGAAATGAGTCAATGCTTACGGTATAGTATAAGAATGAGAAATGTTCTATTGTTTTTTTTCGTTTGTTCTCTCACCTCCTGCGCTAGTGATTTGGATCATATTGATGGGCTGTGGAATCAAGGCACAGGTATTAGCCCGCTTCATTCTGATGCTGAGAAGCTGGAAGATGTGTTTTTTGAACCCGACCCTGATCATAGTTTTTGGTGCAGTTATTATAATCAAGGCTGCTGATTCCCCCTTCCGTAGTGATTATGGGCATTTTATGCTGTGAGGCATGAAGCATACTCCAGATGATATTATTAAAGAAGCGCGCTCATGGCTTGGTGTGCCGTTTGTGCATCAAGGACGAACACGCTACGGGGTTGATTGCCTTGGGCTACTTATGGGCGTTGCTGCATCCTTGCAGCTTGTTGATCGTCATGGCGTACCGTTGACGCATCATGATCAACGTGCCTACAGCACTATGCCGTGCGTGCAGCAGCTTTATGCCACCTTATCCGATGCGTGCCGTGAGGTTGAGGCATGGCAGCATGGCGATATTGGCTTATTTCATATTGAAGGACGGGCGCAGCATTTGGCTATTTATGCGGATGCTCCGATGCCGATGCTGATTCACGCCTATCAGAGTGCCGGGTGCGTGGTGGAGCATCATTATGATGCGACATGGATGCGGAGGCTTGCATCAATATTTCGTGTGGTGATATAACGACAATGTTGTCATAAAAAATTCATTGTTCATTTGCCCGTGCGTATAGTAGGATGCGCTTCATGACAAAGACAAATGATTTAAGTGTTGAAAATCAGCATTATTATGATGCTATCGTGCATAATCCTGAGATGATCCATGATTCTGTGGCGTATTTCAAAGCGATGACGAGTCCGAAGATGCCGACCCCAGAAGCACTTCTTGGGCGGTTGACGGGGTCTGTCGCTCCTGAAGATTTTACAAAATTTTGCCATGCTTTTGCCGATGGGGTTGCCTATGTGCGTGAACGCTTCGGTACGCAACCATCCGCAATTATCTTGACCGATGATCCTGCTGAGAAAGGAATTTATATCCATCCAGAGACATTGGCTGTGTGCATTTCACGTGCCGAGATAAAAAATATGATCGAGATGAATATGAGTACACAGCCAAAGACCATGCCATTTCTTTTAGATTTTGCACAAGCCGCAACGATGTATGGTGTACAACATGCCTATCACATACATATGCTGCGCTGTGATCCTGAATTAGTGAAGACAATGCATGATGCTCCCTCTGTTGAGCGCGAACAGGTGATGCAATCCGTGAACACAAAAATAGAAGAAGTGGTGCATGGCGCGATGAAAGATTTTGGCTATACGCGCACAGCCCCATTATTGCTGAATCATATGCAGCCCGATCTTTTGCTTTGGGCAGCGGATGAAATGAAAGCACGCACATCCGCCCCATCTGCTACCATTAGCGAGGCGCAACCACAGTCTGAGCGCGTGGTGGAAGCGGTAGCAGCAACAGGAAAAAGCGCGGGATAATCTTGTACTGTATGCCTTAATCACTGCCATTGCTGCACACGTTGCGCAATGTGATAGGCATCCATCCCTGCGTGGGCATAAAGTTTTTCAGGATCGCCATGCGATTGGAAATAATCAGGCAAGATGAGTGCGTGCAATGTGTGCGCACGATGTGGTTGTGTACGCGATACATGTAGCATCACCTGCGCAGAAAATCCACCCGCCGATCCCTCCTCTAGGGTGATGACATGATCATAATCACGCACTAATGCATCCAGCATATCGGTATCAAGAGGTTTCGCAAAACGCGCATCAATGATGGTGACATCCTGTCCTTGCTCTTGAAGCATTTCCCGTGCGTGCATACAAGCGCGCAATCTTCCCCCTAAATTGAGCAAAGCAACAGAGCTGTTTTTGGCTATATGAATGATGCGTGCTTTGCCAAGCGGCAGCACTTCAGGCACGTCAGGTAAGGCTACCCCCATACCCTCACCACGTGGGAAACGCACCGCAATCGGAGAATCATTATGCGCCGCTGCCGTATGCACCATATGCACCAACTCCGCTTCATCGGAGGGTGCCATCACAACCATATTGGGCAAACAACACAGATAGGCTAAATCAAACAAGCCGGCATGAGTCGCGCCATCCGCACCAACTAATCCAGCACGATCAATCATAAAACGTACAGGCAGATTTTGAATCACAACATCATGCACTAATTGGTCATAACCGCGTTGTAGGAAGGTGGAATAGATGGCAACAAAGGGCTTAATCCCCTCGGTGGCAAGCCCTGCCGCAAAGGTCACGGCATGTTGTTCAGCAATCCCAACATCAAAACAGCGTTCAGGAAATTGTTTAGCAAATTGGTTGAGTCCCGTACCTGAAGGCATGGCAGCAGTGATTGCGACAATCGCGGGATCATGGCGTGCTTCTTTAATAAGCTGCTCCGCAAAGACGGAGGTATAAGACGGTGCAGTGGCTTTGGGCTTCATCTGCTCACCCGATTGCACATCAAATTTATTCACGCCATGATATTTTTCATGATTCGCTTCGGCAGCAGAAAATCCCTTACCTTTTTGTGTGGCGACATGCAGCAGCACAGGGCGATCCCAATCATTATGTTTGGCACTGCGGAGTACGTCAATTAATGTGGGCAAGTCATGCCCATCTAATGGTCCAATATAATACATCCCCAATTCTTCAAAGACAGAACCACCCCCTACGGATACACCGCGTGCATAACGCTCAGCACGCTTGGCGGCATGACGGATGGGGCTTGGAAGATGCTCAGCAAGATGCTTGCTGAAATCGCGGAATTGATGATAGGATGATGATGCGGTGAGTTTGGAGAGATGCTTACTCATCGCGCCCACGGCAGGGGCAATCGACATTTCATTATCATTGAGAATAATAAACATGCGGGTTTTTTCTGCTCCAGCATTGTTGAGTGCTTCATAGGCCATACCCGCACTCATCGCGCCATCCCCAATGACGGCAACCACTTCAAACGGAGTGCATCCGCGCACATCACGCGCTACTGCCATCCCAAGTGCAGCGGAAATAGAGGTGGAGCTATGTCCTGCACCAAAGCAATCATAGGGGCTTTCATCGCGTTTGCAAAATCCTGATAGCCCGCCTTCTTGGCGTAAGGTGGGTAATTGTTTGCGCCGTCCCGTGATCATTTTATGCGGATAGGCTTGATGCCCAACATCCCATATGATTTTATCGTTCGGTGTATCAAAGACATAATGCAATGCAAGCGTGAGTTCAACAACACCAAGCCCCGCGCCTAAATGTCCACCTGTTTTGGAGACGACTTCAATCAGCTCATCGCGCACTTCTTGCGCAAGTGCAGGTAATTGCTCCGCACCTAGACGGCGGAGATCATGGGGAAAAGAAACGAGATCAAGGATAGGGCGTTCTGTCATAAGTAACTCATTAAGAGTGCTTTATGTACTCTATTTTCTTAAACAGAGCAAGAAGAATAGCATGATGATGCGTATCATCGTTTGACTAAAAAATGACTCATTTTTATGTCAAGTGCGACTATAACACTATGATGTATAATGCTTTTTTTGTTATATAATTGCCTATTGATCGGCGTTTAGAGAGTCCCGCATAACTCTCAATTCTTGTCATACCCTTGATAAGCGGTTATCCATAAACTAATGTTGTTACTGGATTCCTGCCTTCGCAGGAATGACGAATTTGTTGGTTGTAAGGGTTATGCAGAGGTCTCAATTATATAATGGAAGCACTATTAGCGTGCTGGTTGTGTGGCAACATCATGTGAGGGTGTACCGCGCACACGTTCCACAAAAGATTTGGTCACACGATCTGTGGTTTGCTCTAAAAGATGGGTCGCTTGTTCCTGAGTTTGTTCTATCTGTGCGATTTCTTCTTTGGTAGGTTGTGGGGCAACAAAATTATCATAGGCACTCACCAAGGCAGCCGTTGCTACACCCGCGACAAGTGTGTGCGGTACGTAGCGGGGAGCTGCGCACGAGGCGATGACGGTAGCCATGGAAGGGGCAAAGTATACGATTCCTTCTGTTACTGTTTGCCATAGAGGTTGCGCATTAGTACGCACGGCTTCGCTTAGTTCCTCTTGTGGGTTTTTATTCGTTCCTGTGAGCAATTCCACCGAAGACAACGCTAACACTGTACCTATAAAAGAGCCTATTCCCGCTGTTAGTTGCACCAAGCCATTGCCCTCAGACGCTTTGGCAGCATTCATCGTATAGTGTCCCGCACCCAAGGCTACGGGCAGGGAAGCATAATCGATAAAATCTTGAAAAAATCCACGTACATTCATGCGCATGATTATGAATGATGTGTGAATGGAACACAATAAAAATCACGCGGTTTCGGTATAAAATTCACGGAACTGTCACAAAAAGATTTGTGCATACGCCCATCTTGCCACCCCCACCCAATCATCTGCGGTTTTTCAATGAAAAACCTTGATTTTTGGACTCCCCCGCAGGCGGGAGAGTAAACCATTCATATCCCATGAGAAAGAGATTCGGGGCAGGTTCTTAGCGTGTTTGTTGCATGGAGGCATCCTGTGAGGGAGTACCACGCACACGTTCTACAAAAGATTTGCTCACACGATCTTTGGTGTCTTGAAGCAGTTGATTTGCTTCATCTTCAGGAAGTGTTTGGGCATGAGTGTTTGCTAGTGTTAATTGTTTTATTTCGTCATCTGTGAAATTCGGAGCAACAAAATGATCATAGGCACTCACTAAGGCTGCGGTTGCGATGCACCCTCCCGCGAAGTACTTTGCGAAATTTGTGACACAAGGATTCACTATTATTGGTTTATCATTAAAAATTACATCATATTCCGACCATTCTAATGCTCCCACAACCAGAGTAGCTAGCGCCGCCGCCGGTGCAGTAAACGTCGCAGTTCTTAACCATTGTGCCGCTTGCGGTTCTGCTTCATGACGAATATCTGTCATCACGGCTTCTATGGGATCTTTTATGCCCCCCTGCATTGCACCTAAGGTTAATCCTGTAGCAACGCCCGCTCCAAATAAACCAAGAAGCTGCATCTCTTCATTGCGACCTGACTGACGCATATAATCTACACCAAACGTTCCTGCCACAATAGACGTGGGAAAAAGCGCATTAGAGAGAAAATCTTGAAAAAAACCGTGTATTGTCATAGGAAATGATTATAAATTTTTTATCAATGCGGCACAACAAAAAGTAAGTGTTTTTGGTGAAAAATTCACGGAACTGTCATAAAAAGATTTCTGCATACGTTTATCTTCTCATCATTCCTGCGTAGGCAGGAATCCAATATCACCAGACTTTTGTAGATACCAGCCTTCGCTGGTATGACGAGTATAGAGAACTCAAGAATTCATCATATCAAAAAATTCAGCGTTGGATTTTGTTTCCTTCATTTTCTTGAGCAGGAATTCCATCGCATCGCTCGCGCCCATCGGATCAAGGATACGGCGCAACATCCATACTTTCGCAAGATCGCCTTTTTCCATCAGCAAATCTTCTTTGCGTGTGCCGGATTTTGTCACATCCATGGATGGGAAGAGGCGTTTATCAGACATTTTGCGATCCAACACGATTTCGGAATTGCCTGTGCCTTTGAATTCTTCAAAAATCACCTCATCCATACGCGATCCTGTATCAATCAATGCCGTCGCAATGATCGTTAGTGATCCGCCATCCTCAATGTTGCGTGCTGCACCAAGGAAGCGTTTTGGGCGTTGCAAAGCGTTCGCATCCACACCACCTGTGAGGATTTTGCCAGAAGATGGCACAACGGTGTTATAGGCGCGGGCTAAGCGGGTGATAGAATCCAGCAGGATCACCACATCTTTTTTATGTTCGACCAAGCGTTTCGCTTTTTCAATGACCATTTCCGCAAGTGCCACATGACGATGCGCTGGTTCATCAAAAGTGGAGGACACCACTTCGCCTTTGACCGAGCGTGCCATATCCGTGACTTCTTCAGGGCGTTCATCCACCAGCAAGACAATCAACGTACATTCAGGATTATTGGTGGTAATCGCCTGTGCGATATTTTGCATTAATACGGTTTTACCCGTTTTTGGCGGTGCGACTAGCAAGCATCGCTGCCCTTTACCGATGGGGGAGAAAATATCAATGACGCGGCAACTCATATCCTTCATTGGCTTTGCTTGTTCTAAAATAAAACGTTCATCGGGAAAGATGGGGGTGAGGTTGTCAAAATTGACTTTGCGCAAGCAACGCTCAGGCTCATCACCATTGATGCTATTCACTTTTTCCAGCGCAAAATAGCGTTCATGCTCTTTGGGAGGGGTGAGTTCCCCTTCAATCGTATCACCGGTGCGCAAACCAAATTGGCGTACAAAATGGGGAGCGACATAAATATCATCCGCACCCGCAAGATAATTCGCTTCGGGGGAGCGTAAAAAGCCGAATCCATCATGCAATACTTCAATCGTGCCACCGCCATAAATTTGTTCTTCATTGGCTGCATGGCTTTTCAGAATAGAAAAAATTAGCTCTTGCTTCACCATCCCACTAGGGTTTTCTACCCCATAGGATTCAGCAAGCGCAAATAATTCAGCAGGTTTTTGCTTTTTTAACTCTTTAATATGCATAGGAACAACAATCAATGATAATAAGGGGGAGAAGATTATTAGAGGGAGGGAGGGGATGCATGGTATGCATCACAGCTTCAGAATAGAAGTACACTAACCTATAAGCCTTTTTTTTTGTAAATGCTAGAAGAAAATGCACAAGGGTGCATAATATGCAGACACCTATGTAGGGATGGTTTCGATGATGCGTTTTTCGCTCTTGGCTGTCATGTACGTATCCTTCAATTCGCTCGTAATATTTCTGCCGAACATGACGGTATAGGGTTCGAATATCCCATCATAAATGATGCGTCCCTTGAACGGTAATAATACAGCGTTTACAAAAAGCGGCAGGTGAGACGGGTGAATAATCTCGGAAAAACTTTCGGAGATTCCTGATACGCCGTAAACATCGTTGCCCAAGATAAAAATGGCGTATTTTTTGAGGAAGCGTTCAATGTAGAAGCGACCAGATACACAATGTCGCCAGCCAGAAATGATTGCCAGTTCGTCATCTGAGAATCCTTGAGGAACTGCGCGAACAAACTCTTCGATCAGTTTTTTATCTTCGAGAAGTGCCTCCCTGACCTTGAGTTTGTCTTCCATTGTACATTGTGCATATTCCAATACGCTATTTGCCTCAGGAACGATACGCAGCTTTGTATTCACGAAATGCTGTAACGCCCACATAAGTCGGTAGAACGTATCCGCATCTGTTTTGGAAAGTTTCATAGCTTATTTGCCCTGACATTTAGATAAGAAAAATAATAAATTTTGCATCATCATAGAAAATATGCTCTACCTGCTAGGAATGATGAAATTTAATATTTTCGCGTATTATACAGAGTTCTCTAAATATAAAATATATATATATTCTGCAATCTCGTAATAGTCCAGATATGAGGGCTTTCAGGAAAAAGTTGACGAGTCAGTGCAATAATGCTACAGATGAGGTACAAATCACATAGCTTCTGTTGCTTTTTCTACTGCTGCTGGCTGCAAATGGCGTTTTGCTGCGCTTCCGCTACTCATGTACTTCTATGTACACTGCGTTGCGGTTCTCGCAAATCCACCATTTTCGCTAGCGCATCAGCGAAAATTCAACCGAACCTAGTTTAACAAATCAATAGGCACATTTATGACACGTCACGCATGGGTATTTCCGGGGCAAGGTTCACAAGAATTAGGCATGGGTAGATCATTTTATGATGCCTTCCCCATAGCAAAGCAAACCTTTGATGAAGTGGATGAAGCACTTGGTATGTATCTTTCCAAAATCATCTTTGGCGATGATGCCGCCTTATTGACGCGCACAGAATATGCACAGCCTGCGATTATGGTGACTTCGATGGCGATGGTACGGACGTTGGAGCAAGAAGCGGGAATCCGTGTGGCATCGCGTGCCATGTGCGTTGCGGGGCATTCATTGGGAGAATATACGGCTCTGTGCGCTTCTGGTGCAATGTCTTTGGGGGATACGGCACGACTTTTGCGCGTGCGTGGGCGTGCGATGCAAGATGCCGTACCCGTAGGCGTGGGTACGATGGCAGCGATTCTTGGTTTAGAATTGGAGCAGGTGGAAGCATTGCTTAAGAATATACAGAATATGGGGATTGTTGAGATTGCCAATGATAATGCGCCGGGGCAAATTGTTTTGAGTGGGGCGCGAGAGGCAGTGGAACATGCTATCCAACAAGCAAAAGATGCAGGCGCAAAACGCGCCATTGAACTGAATGTGAGCGCGCCTTTTCATTGTTCATTGATTGCAGCAGCAGCAGAAGTGATGCGTGAGGCATTGGCATCCATTACGATACACGCACCGTGCGTGCCGTTAATCGCCAATATTACCGCTGATGTGGCGCGTGATCCGAACGTCATTCGTGAGTTATTGGTGCAGCAAGTCACGGGGCGTGTGCGTTGGCGTGAATCGGTGCAGCGTATGGCAGTGCAAGGCGTTGAGCATATGCTGGAAATTGGACATGGCAAGGTGCTGAGTGGCTTAAATAAGCGTATCCATAAAGATATGGGGTGCAGTAATCTATCATCACCAGAAGATATTGATGCCTTTATTGCGATGCCTGCCTAGATTCAACGGGTTCGTTCAATAATTGTTCAATCGTTTCAGTGAGTGCATCGGCATTGGGAGCAGTAAGCGATGAAAACCAATCGATCAGATGCCCGTTGCGATCAATGACATATTTATGGAAATTCCATTTGGGCGCACCACTAAAACCAAATTGTTCGCGCACATGTTGGTAAAATGGATGGGCATCCTTACCGCGCACTTGAGTTTTTGCCATGATGGGGAAGGTGATATTATAGTTGATGTCACAAAATTCCTTGAGGGACGCACCATCTAAAGGTTCTTGGCTGCCAAAATCATTCGAGGGTATGGCAAGCACCACGAGTCCGCGATCACGGTAGCGTTCCCAAAGTTGTTGTAGCCCCTTATATTGTTTCGCAAAACCACATCGAGAAGCAGTATTCACAATAAGTAAAACTTTGCCACGCTGATCGGCAAGTGAAAATTCTTTGCCGTCAATCGTGGTGAATTTCATGGTCAATGGTGTTTTTGATGCAGAAGATTCCATACATACCCCCTCAGTGACTAAACCAAAAAAGAGTGCAAACATCAATAAAGAACGGTGCAGGGATGGAAAAAACCGTGTCATGAAAATAACCTTAGCACATGCGTGTGAAAAATGCGTATAACTAGAGCAATCCAATGCACACATGCCCTATTTTAGGGAAGTGTGGCGTTGAAGAATTGCTCGATTTTTTTAATGCTGTATAGCAAGTCCTTTTTATAAATGAAGCATAAAATGCGCATTGATAAAGTTGAATTGCTATAAAATGGGGTTGTGTTGCGTTGTCGTAAAATGAGTATACCATGCTTGGATATAAGAACATAAGAATAATCTTATATATTGATAGAAGGTAAATCAACTAAATGCAAGTGGGATAATGCATTCTTCACGAAAAATCCCGCATTCGCTGCGCATGTGATATATATAATTGGTTAATACGCCCTTGAAATATATTAAAATATACGGGATGCCATGAGGAACGCGCCACCTAGGATGGTGCTGATAATCACAAGGCTTGCAATGGAGCAGATGATGCCCAAAAGAACAAACAAGCCATCACGCTGCAAAAGTGCCAAAGAGAAGCAGCAAATTGCTAAGGCAGGAGGGGCATTGCCTAAAGGAATAGGCAGGACAATGAGCAGGGATAACAAAACACAAATGAATGCGATCACCCGATCCGCAGGGTAGGTTACAAGCCACGGGAAGCGAGGTTTAATATAATGCTCTAATTTTTTGAGGAACGGCACGCTATAGGTGCATATTTTGTGCCAATGTTCTTGTTTGATGGTGGCGTTCAAAAACCGCTCTGGTAACCATGGTGTGGTTTTATTGACAACCAGTTGCAGTGAGATAAGCAATAGGGGGATGCAGGTGATGGTGGAAGCAATAGGCACGGGGAAGGGGATGAGGTTCGGTAATGCCAGCACGAATAATAATAAGGCATAAATTGTTCCTGATAATGCATCCCTAAGCTCGCGGATGCTAACGGTTTGTGCGGTAAAGCGGTGCGCAAGTGTAATCAGAATCTCTGAGGCTTTTTTGTTGTTTAGTGGTTGTTCGCTGGGTGTCATGAGGATGGTACTATACCATAGATGGATTATAAAGTCACGCTAAGTTCTGGTATGCCCATTTCATTTCAAGGAGTTGAGTTATTGCAAGTGAAATTAAGGGTATGTCTTATAGGATGTACGCATATCGCACAACAGATGAGCGTACTGCACAAACAGTTGAAACTTTTTCTGCCAAGCGCTATAGTACTGCTGATTAATCAGTAAAGGACTATGGATGCTCGGTATTAAAGGTATACATCATATCGCCGTGATTTGTTCGGATTATGAACGATCACGGCATTTTTTTACTACGATTCTGGGATGTGAAATTATTGCTGAAACATACAGGGAACAAAGGAAATCATATAAGCTTGATTTGCGCGTAGATGCAAACACGCAAATAGAGCTATTTTCATTTCCGGAACCGCCCAAAAGAACATCACGACCTGAAGCATGTGGTTTGCGTCATCTAGCCTTTGCCGTGGATGATCTGGATAAAGCATGTGACTATCTGAGATCGCATGACATTGAAGTAGAGCCTATTCGTACTGATGAGTTGACTGGCAAACGCTTTACTTTTTTTGCCGACCCCGATGATCTGCCACTAGAACTCTACGAATCATAATGAGGGTGCAGACATAAAAAAAGCGCGATTGCGTAAAAAAAATAGATGTTTGTCATATTATTGACATCATTTCTGTTCTATAATGACGGAACGTATTTTTAATATTGCATAGGATAATATGTATGACCGATGGTTTTGCAGTCGAACCAGCTAAAATGACTTCCTCCTATCTGGTAGGTGTCGTTGAGGCGCAACAGGAAATAACCAACATGCAGGTAGCTCCTACGCCAGAAAATCTGCCGAACGCGACGGTAACTCAAGAAACGCCATCAACGTCAGCACCTGATGCCGATTTAGCAATGTTGTTTGCATCGATGATGTCACTCGCGCAAGAAATGGCTGGGTTGATTGATGATGCATCCCCTGAAGATCGCGATGAAATGTTTACGGCGATGTCCGAAGTGCTTGCTGCTGCGCACTCAGTGAATAGTGCGATTTTGCAGCCAACGCCACAAAATATCGGTACGGCACGTCGTTCTGCTGGACGTATAAAGAAAGCGCAGCATTTTGTAGATGATGCACGCGATGGTGACGAGAAAAAACAAGCAGCACTTGATTTTAACAAGGTTGAAGAACAACGCGAATTAGTGACAAAACAAGAACAAGAGAATCTTCATCCGACTGTTGATGCGGTGTCCACTCATCCAATGAGTGATTATTATGCCCCTGAATGTGAGGCAACGATTCGTCGTCTTAATTCCCCTGCAATGGATGCGCATATTGAGAAGATCGCGGCACTTCCTGATCCGTCACTACGCCTAAGAGCAACTGATTTGTTGGTTGTTGATGCAGCGTTTCATGCACTTTCTGAGGCACATCAAAAATTATGTTGCTCCGCACTTGACATGAAGCCCGATGAGATAAATGCAGAGATACTCTCACAACAGCTTAAGGCGATTGAAGCACGGGATGGTTTTAATATTACGCACATTACGGAGGCATTTCATCATGTGAAGGATAAGCCAGATGCTCTATCCAATGACGCGCCTGCGCTTAGTCCTCATACCTTATTGGCGTTTGAAGCCTTGCATTTAGCCGTGGATAAAGGGCTACATTATGTGCAGAATCATCAGATGATGCAGGGCAAACTTCCCATTCCTGACCCTCAGACGCATATTAAGGGAGGTGCGGAGCGTCACGGCACAATCCAAGCCGTGGAACAGCATATTGCCCATGCCCCGAGTGGTGCGAAGTAAGATGGAATGATCGATAATCTTGCGCTCATTCATGAGGCATGTAGGGGGGATGGTGTGGCGTTTCAGAAGCTGCTGAATAGCCATTATCCCATGATCTACCGTGTTGCCTATCGCTTTACGGGGCATCAACAGGATGCAGAAGACATCGCGCAAGAAGTGTGTCTGCTCTTGGTGGATAAACTCGCAACCTATCAAAATAAAGGCAGTTTTACCACATGGCTTTATCGTATTGTGGTGAATCAATGCCGTGATGCGTATAAAAAACGTACCATTGATCGGCAACGTGATAAAGGTTATACGGAACTGAATGCACTTGAAGCTGCCGATGCGCAGGAACAGCATAAAAAAATACAATGGCTGTATCGCACCGTTGCGCATCTACGCTCGCCCCTCAAAGAAACAGCGTTGCTGGTGTTGGCAGAAGGCTTAAGCCATGCAGAAGTAGGGGAGATTCTGAAATGCAAAGAATCCACCATTTCATGGCGTATGCATGAGATTCGTAAAATTTTAACCGTGGCAATGGAGAAGGAACATGCATGATCCTTTGGATGAAATAGCGCATCTGATGCGTCAAGGCGTGCCACCTGCCCATGATGTGCAGGCAGAAGAACGCGCTATTGCTGCCGCGATGCAACGATTTTCACAAAAAAATGCATCACGCGCCCAAGGAAATGCATTTTGGCTTCGTCTTATGAATGCAGCACACACTGTGTTGCATAACAATCAAGGAGCTTTTATGAAAAAATCGTATAAAGTAGCAGGCGGATTATGCGCGGCTACGCTTATTATTGCACTACTCAATTCCACGATGCTGCACCAAGAAGTGCAATCCACCATGGTTGCCTCTGCACCAAACCCAATCAGTGCGCCTCTGACGGAAGCAATGCCTGATCTTCCACCTGCACCTGCGCCTGCCCAAGACGCTTCGATGGAGGGTATTCTCACGCAATTAGAGCCATCTGCAATGGGTGCTTCTAATGCTCCACAAGCGATAAAACCACAAGATCTTGCTAAAATAAGTCCGAGCGCAAAACGTCCGAAAGCGTTCGCAGCACCTATGCAAAAACATAACCGTGCAGATTATGCTATGCCATATGTGCATCATGAAGGGCGCGATCAGTTCCCCTCAGCAGCGGAACATCCGCTTACATTAGTCAAGGAAGAAGCTGTGTCAACCTTTTCTGTTGATGTGGATACGGCATCCTACGCATTCTTGCGGGCATCATTGAATAATCATAGCATCCCCCCGAAAGATGCGGTGCGTATTGAAGAAATGATCAATTATTTCCCCTATGATTATGCGCCACCTAAGGATAAACAAGAACCTTTTGCGCCGACAGTGAGCATTATGCCCACACCGTGGAATAAGGAGACGAAATTGCTCCATATTGGCATTAAGGGCTATGAGATCGTACCCGAACATAAACCGCGTAGCAATCTTGTTTTTTTGATTGATACTTCGGGGTCAATGGATGAACCGAATAAATTGCCGTTGCTAAAAAACTCCATGAAATTATTGTTGCAAAGTCTAGAGCCTGAAGATAGCGTGGCGATTGTCACCTATGCAGGTAGTGCAGGCATTGCGCTTGAGCCAACCAAGGTGCGTGAAAAACAGGTGATTATAAACGCGATAGAGCATTGCTATGCAGGGGGGGGTACGGCAGGTGCGGAGGGGATCAAGCAAGCCTATGCCCTAGCAGAGCGTCATTTTGATAAGGATGGCATTAATCGTATTATTCTTGCCACGGATGGTGATTTTAATGTGGGTATCGCTGATCCTGAGGCGTTAAAAGACTATGTTGCCAAGAAACGCACGCAAGGCATATTTTTGTCTGTGTTAGGTTTTGGGCAGGGGAATTATCATGATACGATGATGCAAAGCCTCGCCCAAAATGGTAATGGCAATGCTGCCTATATTGACCGTCTTAATGAGGCGCGCAAAGTGCTTGTGGATGAAGCAAGTAGCACTTTATACACCATCGCTAAGGATGTGAAAATTCAAGTAGAATTTAATCCGCAGCGTGTCGAAGAATATCGTTTGATCGGCTATGAAACACGCGCATTGCGCCGTGAAGATTTTAACAATGATGCCGTGGATGCAGGAGAAATTGGCGCAGGGCATAGCGTGACGGCACTCTATGAAATCACGCCAACGGAGAGCAAAGCGCGTTTGATTGATGCACCGCGTTATGGCGCGCCTTCGGATGCTCAGCCTTCAGGCGCAGACCATGCCACAGATCATGCCAATGAATATGGCTTTTTGAAAATTCGCTATAAGCTACCGAAGCAGGATACAAGCCGTTTGATGAGTACGCCCATTACCCACCACAAAGAAGTGAAGGATAGTCAAGATGCATCCAATGACGCACGTTTTGCCGCCGCAGTCGCTGCCTTTGGGCAATTAATGCGTGGCTCAACGATGATGAACGGTTTTAGCTATGCGGATGTGATAGCATTAGCACAACAAGCGAAAGGGCGTGATCCGTTTGGCTATCGTGCTGAATTTATTGAGTTGGTGCGGTTGGCGCAGTTGCTATAATGTTTTGACTTTCTGCCAGCGTGCTTCTTGTTGCGCAAGTGATTCATTCGCAAGGCTTGTACCTTCACTGTGTGCCATGGCTTCCATGGCACGAAAGCGTTGCTCGAATTTATGATTGGCAGCGTGCAGCGCATCATCAGGGGCGCATCCCATATGGCGGGCAAGATTGACCAAGACAAACAACAGATCGCCCAATTCTTCATGGGTGTGCGCGTGGTTGCCCGAAATGTGCGCTTCGTGAAGTTCTGCTAGTTCTTCGTGCAGTTTCTCCCATATAGGGGTGATAGTTGCCCAATCAAACCCTACGTGTGCTGCACGTTTTTGGAGCTTGTGCGCCCGTACCAAAGCAGGAAGATTCCGTGGCACATCATCCATCAAGGAGCTATGCCCTGCATTACGGCGTTCTTGTGCTTTGTGCGCTTCCCATGCCTGCGCTTGTGATTCTGCATCACGCATGGCATCTGATCCGAACACATGCGGATGACGGCGGATCATTTTCTGTATAATGCCGTGCACCACATCATCCAGCGTGAAACTGCCTTCTTCCTCTGCCATTTGGCTATGGAACATGACTTGCAGCAATAAATCCCCCAACTCGGCACATAAGGCACTGCGATCCCCGCGAAGGATGGCATCTTGCACCTCATAGGCTTCTTCAATCGTATAGGGGGCAATGGTAGCAAATGTCTGCTGCACATCCCACGCGCAACCCTGCACAGGATCACGCAAGGTGCGCATGATGTCACGTAATTGATCGAATAAAGGGAGTTCTGACTGGGGAAGGGATGCGTTCATGAGGGAGAACATAGCAGATTCAAATTAGGCTGACACTAGGAAACTGAGGTGAGGAGAGCGTAAGCGTATATAGAAGTACGTGCGCATCGACGAATCTGAAAGTTGACGACGTGTCAAGGCAATTTCAATCTGCTACCGTAGCTTAAAGCGATTGCGTATGCCCAGACCAAGGAGGATAGGAGGCTTCTTCCGTAATCCACTCATTGGCTCAAATATTTTAGCCAATTTTTAATTTTATCAGGCAATATTTCTGGGTGTTTTACACAGAAATCGATTAAGTCTTCAGGAGAGATTGTTTTAATTTTGTCAGACTGTGTAGGGATATTTCCAGATAAAGAAAATAGAAAAACTTCATCTGCAGTTTCCTTCAATCTTTCATCTAAAGGCACATAGCCTTGTTTTACTTGCGCAATAGCGGTTTTCCCGTTACTCTTATGCTTAAGAATATATTCATAAGCTATGGTATCATTGCGCTTGCATGAAGAAGCTATTAGCATATAGTCATAGTGAAACTGTACATACAACCCGACTAAATCTTCGCAGTCATGAGAGCCAATCATTTTGAAAAGACTTCCCAAATCTATGTGAGGTTTGTCGGTTAGAGGTGTGTCCGTTCCATTATTCACATAGAGCCAGCTTGAAAATCTTTCTACATCATCGTCTGGTATCGCTTGAAAAGCCCTAGAAGCTCTAAAACATGCTATCACTTTTCCCGGTACATGTTCTTCATTCCCAATCTTCTTCCATGCGCAAGGAATTTGATTTGGTATATCTAATTGATGCGCTTCTTCTGTGAATTGATAATTCCATTCACCCGTTACTTTTCCAAGATAATAGATGCCATTTTTGTCGCGGGTCCATATATGATCACCGCTTTTGGGCTTGTGTGCGAAAGCTATTGATGCGGGAGAGCCTTTATGCTTAGCCTTAGCTAAGCTAATGTAATGGTCTAAATTTTTGGGTTGTTCATCAACAGCCCAACCAATGCCTGCAATATTGTTAGTCATGCAGTATTTAATCACATCATCATGTGTTTTTCCGTCCTTCGGACGAGGTTTAATATGTAAGCGCCATAGCATAGTTGATACCATTCTTCAAAAAGACTGGATTATGTAGCTAACAGATTCTAGACTGAAAGTCTAGTCTAGATTTAATAGAAAGATGGCCGCTCTCTTCACACACCCACCCCAAACTTCTTGGCTTTGCCATCCAGAAAGCCGCCTAATACATTCATGATATGTGTATCTTCCATCAAAAACGCATCATGCCCATAGGGGGAATCAATTTCCGCAAAACTCACATCTGCCCCTTGCGCATTGAGGGCGCGCACAATATGGCGGGTCTCCATGGTGGGATAGAGCCAATCAGTGGTGAAAGAAAGCAAGCAGAAGGATACAGGCGTGTGCGCAAAAGCAAGCGAGAGCGCGCCATCATGCGGCTGCGCAAGGTCAAAATAATCGGCTGCTTTTGTCACATAAAGATAGGAGTTCGGATCAAAGCGTTCGACAAAACTCACCCCTTGATGCCGTAGATAGCTTTCCACTTGAAAATTAGCATCAAAAGAGAAATCCAGAACGTCACCATGTTGCAGCATACGTCCGAATTTATGCTGCAAGGCGTTTTCGGATAGGTAGGTGACGTGCGCCGTCATCCGTGCGATGGATAAGCCTTTCACAGGGAACGTCCCCGCATCATGATATGCCCCGTCTTGCCAATCGGGGTCTGCCATAATGGCTTGCCGTCCGATCTCATGATAGGCGATATTTTGTGCATTATGCCGTGCTGCTGTTGCCATGGGAATCACGCAGCGTACCATGTTAGGGAAATCCACCGCCCATTGCAGCACCTGCATCCCTCCGACTGAACCGCCAATCACTGCAAAAAGTTGAGTGATCCCAAAGCTCTCAATGAGGCGTTGCTGCACTGCTACCATATCACGGATGGTGACAACAGGGAAGTTGAGACCCAACACATTGCCTTCGGCATCATGGTGTTTTGGACCATACGTCCCCATGCAGCCACCCAAGACATTGGAACAGATGACGAAAAAGCGATCCGTATCAATCGGCTTGCCTGATCCGACCATAAAGTTCCACCATCCCGCTTTGCCCGTGACGGGATTGCCTGAAGCAACATACTGATCCCCCGTGAGGGCGTGGCAGATGAGAATGGCGTTATCCTTTGCCTCGTTCAGTGTACCATAAGTTTGATAGGCAACGGGAATATCGGCAATATCCTTCCCGCAACTTAAACGCAATGGACGATCCTGTGCCACGGTGCGTATTTTTCCCACCAACACCTGACGGCGTGATGCCCCAAAACTCATCATGTGCATATCATTCATAGAGGATAGAGAAAACATGTTAGGGGGTTTCTGGCGCGTGCGGCATATCCTTGGGACGCAAGCTGTGCATCAACTCATGCAATACACCATGCACAAAGCCAATATCGGGATCATCTAAGAACACATCAGCAACACCAACATACTGATCAATAATAATAATAGGGCGCAAGGCAGGGGTGTAGAGTGCTTCATAGAGGGCGCAGAGTAATAGAGCGCGCATGACTAAGGGCATACGTGTTCCTGTCCAGCGTTCGCCTAATGATTCTGAAAGACGGGCATTGAGTGCTTTGTGCATTTCAGATGTGCCAAGCACAATCCCTTGTAAGAGTTTTTTATCAGGTGTTTTAGGAAGCCACGCATCTTCACCTTTTTGTTCGAGCTGTAATGCAATCAGTGTCGGAAGCGGGGTTGTGGCATCCATCAATGATGCATAGATGCACTGCACGGCAGCAATACGCGACATATGCTTTTTAACCAATGAACTATTATAGGGCTGCTGGGGAGCGGTGGGGGATTCTGATGTCATGAACATTATCAAAGGGGAACGTGATGTAGCAACATTATAAACAAAAAGAACAAGTCGTCTTTCTTTCAAAAGACGACTTGCCGACTATTATCTGTTTGAGAGTTTTGCATAACTCTCAATTCTTGTCATACCAGCGAAGGCTGGTATCCATAAGCTACTGTTGTTATTGGATTCCTGCCTATGCAGGAATGACGAATTTGTTGGTTTTATGCGGTTGCAGTAACTTTACGTTTAATTTTGTTTTTCAACGTAATCGCGTCAGCCGTTAGTTTTAGGTTGGATGTGTTCAATAAGAATGAATCAATTCCACCATTATGCTCAATGGTACGCAGTGTGGATACGGGTATTTTCAACGTAATGCGTTCACCGAGTGTTTCGCTGAGAACGCTGATTTTTTGCATGTTCGGGTCAAACCTACGGCGCGTCTTACGCTGAGAGTGTGACACATTATTTCCAAATTGAATAGACTTACCAGTCAAGGCGCAACGCTTAGCCATAGAAAACTCACTTAGTTATTTCACTTTTTTATCATAGCTTTTTAACCAATTTTTTGCGCTACGTCAAGGACTATTTGCGTGCATGAAATAATCCCACTACTTCAAGATGGCTATTCCATACAAACTGATCCACGGGCGTGAGCGATGCAAGCTGATAGCCATGCTGAAGCAACAAAGAGGCATCACGAATGAAGGTGGCAGGATTGCACGAAATCATCGCAATACGCGCAATCGGTGCGTTGATTAGTTGTTTTATTTGAGGCAAAGCACCATTGCGCGGGGGATTAATCACCAATCCGTCACATGCAGGCATATCGGAGCTACGCAAAGGATGAGTGAATAAATCACGGCATGAGACGGTCATCTTCTGTTCTAACCCATGGTGATGTATGGCATTATGCATCACCGCTACCATATCAGATGATCCCTCATAGGCAAAGATATGCTGCATATGTGGCACGAGGGGGAAGCTGTATGTGCCACATCCTGCATACATATCCATCACCGTAGAACATCCCTGTAGATGATTTTGAATGAGTGATGTCATGGCATATTGCGCCTGTTCGCTTGCTTGCAAAAACGCGCCAATCGGCAGGGCAACACGCACCGTGCCAAACATTACCGACACATCAGCATGTTGGTGGATTACCTCGTAGTCATGTGTGGCAATGCGTGCGATGGCATAGGCATCACCAAATTGTTGCAATAGGGTACGATCATGCGCGTGCAGGTCTTGGCGTAGATGCACCACCATATCAATCCCCTCATGCACCATAGTCAGGGCAATAGAGGAAATGGCACTAGGTTTTTTCATCGATTGTAAGCACGCTTTTAAGGGAGCAAGCATGGCACTTATCTGTGGCATACTCACGGGGCAGAGATCAATCGCCACCATCTCATGCGATTTTGCTTGTTGGTAGCCTAACGTCACTTGTCCTTTTTGCACCTGCACCGCCCATTGCACGCGACGACGTGACGCTGCCCCCACCTCAATGAGTGGGCGTAACAGATGCATGGGTTGCTGCAACTCATGCATCATACGCTGTGCTATCTGTTCTTTGAACGCACGGTAGCTAGGAGGCGCAAGATGCTGCACGCTGCACCCACCACATCGTCCGAAATAGGCGCAAGGCGGGTCTTGTCGATTGTGTGACGGCGTGAGCAACTCCGTCATACGCGCACGCATGAGGGTTGCGTTTTTCTGCACAATTTCGGCGCGCACTACATCGCCTTCCATGGTATAGGGAACATAGACGGGCAATCCATCGAGCCGCCCGACTCCATCGCCCAAAGGCGCGATATCGGTGATGGTGAGGGTGACAGATTGAGGCATGGTTGATCCTTATGCGGCAATGATGATGGTGCTTTGTTTATAGAGAGTTATGCAGAGGTCTCAAGCACTATACATACGCAATATTTTTGAACATATGATAGATTTGCGCCTGCAACCGCAATAATTTCTTATGCAGCAAGGTGAAACTTTTGATGGCGGTGGCGTGCGTCAAAAGCGTTTTGAGTCCTTCAGTAATATGCTCATTATGCAATTCTTTGCCATGGCATAGCCGCACATACATCATCACGGTGTGAAATAATTGATAGGATTCCAAAAGAATCATTTTATCCGCTTCTTTGATGATCCCTTGTTCATGCATCCATGTGATATGTTCTTCTGTGGTCATGCCATCACGGGGTAGATGATGCTGCAAGGAATGTTTGGCAAGCAATCCTTTAATAATCCACTGCACATCCATCATGCCACCCCAAACATGCTTAATATCCCATGGATTCGATGAATAATGCTGCTCACTGATTTTACGGCGTATTTCATGGATGTGTGAGGCGATCATCTGGGCAGGTTCGGGGATTTGATGGGCTTGATACAAAGCATCGCGCACCCGCGTTTCCATCCCTGCGGAGGCATAGATAATACGCGCCTGATAGAGTGCCATATTCTCCGCTAACCATGCTGACGCTGCGTAATATTCACGGAAACTTTCCAACTTCACCGCAAGCGAGCTTTGCGCGCCATAGGGGCGTAATTTGGCATCCATCACATAAAGCGTGCCGTATTTCGTAGGATGCGCTAATAAATGCATCAAACGTGTGGTGAAGCGGTTATAATAATGCGCATATTCCATGACATCCCCTTCAGAATCCGCCCCATGAGGGACATCATAGACGCACATAATGTCTAAATCTGAACCAAGCGTCAATTCATGCGTACCATGCTTGCCAAGAGCAATACATGCGAATTCTAATGTGGGATAATGGGGATATTTCGGCAATAATTGCGCATGAACGATACGGATTGCAGCATGAATCATCACATCTGCAAGTTGGGTAAAATAACGCGATGCGTGCGTGGCAGAAATACGTTGCTCTAATAATGCCACCCCAATCAAGAATTCTTGCTCGATCTTAAATAGTAAAAAATTCTCAATGATTTCATCGTCTGTGCGGGCATAATCCAACCATGAAAAAAGTTGCTCTTGCCAAAGTTCAGGCGTGAGATGCATCCCTTGTGATTGGGAACGCACCAGCATATCCAATAGTTGCGGATAGGAGGTGAGCATATGCGCCAGAGGCGGAGCATTGCCCGTAATATCCGCAATCATACGTAATAAGGCGCGGTTACGTGCGAATAAGGAAAAAGGTTGCACGCCCACAGGCAAGGCATCTAAAAACACATCAAAGCGTTTGAAGGCTTGATCGGGGTCAACAGTATCGGCAAGTTCGGATAAAATGGTGGGTACAAGCTCAGTGAGGATTTCACGGGCGCGCTTGGTACGCACACAGCGTTTATTACCCTTGTGCCATTGCTGAATCGCAAAAGATACGGCTTCGGGATGGTGATAACCCATATGGCGCAGCGTATGGAGCGTTTCCCCATCATGTTCTACCCCAGTAAAGACGAGTTTGCCATCCGATCCTAGGGGTGTTGCATCAGGGAAGGCACTCAGAAAAATCTCATGCACTGCCGTGAGGGCATCGAGTACTACATAAGAGAATTCCTCGTAGGACATATGGCAAAAACGCGCTAATTGATGCAAGCCTTCTTCATTGTCAGGCAAGCTATGCGTTTGTTGATCGGCGCGCATCTGCAAACGATGCTCTACCATACGGAATAAGCGATATGCCTCGTGCAGCCGTGCATTGGTTGCTGCATCGATTAAGCCATGCTCCACCAATAATTCCAGCACGCTACAGGTTGGCTTGATGCGCAGGGCAGGAATGCGCCCCCCCCAAATAAGCTGATAGATTTGTGCTAAAAACTCGATCTCCCGAATCCCGCCATAGCCCGTTTTGATGTTATGCCCCAGCAAACTAATTTCAGGTTCTTCCGCTGCTTGCATTTGCCGTTTGATAGAAAGAATATCATCAATCGCGGCAAAATCAAGATGGTTGCGCCAGATAAAAGAGCGTATTTCCCCTAAGAAATTTTCTCCCAATGTGGCATCACCTGCAATCACGCGTGCTTTGATCATCGCAGCACGTTCCCAATTCTGCCCGACTTGTTCATAATAACGCAGTGCCGTATCATACGCCACCGCCAGCGAGTTTGATGCGGGATCGGGGCGAAGCCGTAAATCAACGCGAAAGACATAGCCTTCTTCTTGCCGATCTTGCACATAGGAGGTCAGTTGCTGCACAAGGCGCACGCAAAAACGATTGCGCGCAGGAGGGGCAAGAAAATCAAGTTTTTCAGGATCATAAAAAACAATAAGGTCAATATCGCTGGAATAATTTAACTCCCTGCCACCAAGTTTACCCATGCCTAAAATCGCAATCCCGCTTTGCGCAGATAGATTCACCCCATCACGCACGAGCGTTTTAGGAAGCGCATGGCGATAGACTTGCTCCAGTGCATAGCCCACCACGGTTTGCGCAAATAGGCTCAGATGATGCGTCACGCGCACTATATCCCATTGTTCGGTAATATCCGCAAGCGCGATCATAAGAGAGCATTGCTGCTTGGCAATGCGTACCTTCTTATGCCCCGCACTAATCGGAATCATTTCGGTTTGCTGCACACAGAGCGTATCATAGAGATGCTGCACATAGGATTCTGCATTGCCTGATAAAAAAGCTGCAAAAGTCGCGGGTTGCAGTTCCATCAACCGTAATAAATAGCGCGAATGATGTGCGACAAAATGTACCAGCCTTTGCACGCCTGCATCATCAAGATACGGTGCAAGCGGATGTGCTGCTCCCTCAAGCCTCCATGCATCAAGCATATGCTGTGCTGCCTCATGGGGGGGAACATCAAGAAAGGCGCAATCACCTACCGCGCTGTGCATCTTATTCTGCTAATTTGGTTTTGAGCAGATCATTCACCATTTGTGGATTAGCTTTGCCACCACTTGCTTTCATCGCTTGCCCAACAAAAAATGCGAATAATTTATCTTTGCCCGCACGATATTCCGCCACCTTATCAGGGTTTGCAGCAATGATCTCATCCAACATACGCTCAATCGCGCCTGTATCGGTGACTTGCTTTAAGCCTTCTTCATCGACAATCACTGCTGCTTCTTTGCCCGACTCCATCATTTTATCCAATACTTCTTTGGCGATTTTACCCGAAATAATATTATTCTCAATCAAGGTAATCAAGCCAGCAAATGAAGATGCATGGATAGGCGATTGCGTTAGGTTTAACCCCAATTTATTCAACCGTCCGAATAATTCACCGGTGAGCCAGTTTGCTGCAAGGCGTGGGTCGCATAGGGTAACAAGTTGCTCATAATAGAATGCCCATTCCTTATCCGACACAATCACGGAAGCATCATACGCCGACAAGCCATAATCACGCACATAGCGTTGCTTTTTCGCATCAGGCAATTCAGGAAGTGAGGCTTTAATTTGTGCCAATAACTCATCAGAAATCACCAACGGCAACAGATCAGGATCAGGGAAATAGCGATAATCATGCGCATCTTCTTTTGAGCGCATGGTGCGTGTTTCATTCAGATTGGCATCATAAAGGCGTGTTTCTTGATCCACCACCTGCCCAGATTCCAGCAAAGCTACTTGACGCTCTGCTTCATATTGGATGGCTTTCATGACATAACGCATGGAATTGACGTTCTTAATTTCGCAGCGCGTTCCAAGCTCCGTAGCCCCACGACGGCGCACGGATACGTTCGCATCGCAGCGCATTTCGCCTTTTTCCATATCCCCGCCGCATGTGCCAAGATAGCGCACAATCGCACGCAGTTTTTTCACATATGCTCCCGCTTCTTCAGGCGTACGCAAATCAGGCTCAGATACGATCTCCATTAAGGCAATGCCCGATCGGTTCAGATCAATAAAGCTATCGGTAGGGCTGTGATCATGCAATGATTTCCCAGCATCTTGCTCTAGGTGCAAGCGCGTAATGCCAATTTCACGCGTGCTACCATCATCCAATTCAATCACCAAACGCCCTTTACCGACAATCGGGTCAAGATATTGTGAAATCTGATAACCTTGTGGCAAATCAGGATAAAAATAATTTTTGCGATCAAATACCGATCGTTGATGAATCTCTGCTTCTAGCCCCAAGCCTGTGCGCACCGCTTGTTCCACGCACACACGGTTGATCACGGGTAACATCCCCGGCAATGCGGCATCGACCAGCGACACATGATGATTCGGCTCTGCCCCAAAATCCGTAGGGGAAGAAGAAAATAATTTGGTATTGGAGGCAATTTGCGCATGGACTTCAAGCCCGATCACCATTTCCCATTCACCTGTATTGCCTTGAATAATCCCTGCTTGCGTCATCGTACAACCCTTGATAATAATGAACTATAGAAATAACCGATCTTGTTATAAAATGCTAGGTTTTTTGTATATAGCGCGTCACGATAGGTTAGTTACGTTATATATAAGCGTACCTATCGTGAGTTCGCGCTATATACATATAAGCTAGTGCCACGAATTTTCGATAGGCGTGTTCTTGAAAAAGAACCAACCTATCGAAACGTGCTATAGATGGAATAGTTATATGTTATCATATTGTGCAGCAAATAACACCGTGCTGCACAAAAATACTAAAAAAAACCCTTTGTCTTAATCTAAAATTTACACTCGCTTGTTATTTCTTGTAGGGTGCTATCACATGCTGCGCACTAACCAATGCAGCGTAACCAAGGAGAAGATACTATGTCCGAAAAAGCTACGATTACGATTGGGGATAAAAGCTATCAGATGCCCATGAAGCACGGCACTGAGGGGCCATCCACCATTGATATTAGCAGCCTCTATAAAGAATCAGGATGCTTTACCTATGATGCGGGATTTTTATCTACGGCATCGTGTGAATCCAGCATCACCTACATTGACGGTGAAGAAGGTATATTGCGTTATCGTGGTTATGATATTGATACGCTTGCTGAAAAATGCACCTTTCTCGATGTATCCTATCTGTTAATCTATGGTGAATTGCCTACCCCAGAACAACAAGCATGGTTCAACCGTACCATCACCTATCATACGATGGTGCATGAGCAATTACAATTTTTATTCCGTGGCTTTCCACGTCGCTCTCACCCTATGGCAGTGATGGTAGGATCGGTCGGCGCGCTCTCTGCATTCTACCATGATAGCTTAGATATATATGCAGAAGATGAGCGTGAATTGGCGATTTTCCGTATGATAGGTAAAATCCCCACACTTGGTGCGATGACGTATAAATACGCTATCGGGCAGCCATTCATGTATCCTAATAATGAATTATCCTATGCAGGAAATTTCTTGCATATGATGTTTGCTAATCCGTGTGAGAAATATAAAGTCAATCCTGTGGTGGAACGTGCGATTGATAAATTATTCATTCTTCATGCTGATCATGAGCAGAATGCATCCACCTCAACAGTACGCTTGGCAGGTTCATCGGGTGCTAACCCATTTGCATGTTTGGCAGCAGGTGTCGCATCTTTGTGGGGGCCAGCACATGGTGGCGCGAATGAGGCTGTGTTGAATATGCTGGAAGAAATAGGTCATAAAAGCCGTATTCCTGAGTTCATTAAACGTGCGAAAGATAAGGATGATCCGTTCCGCTTGATGGGCTTTGGGCATCGTGTGTATAAAAACTTTGATCCGCGTGCAAGCGTCTTGCGCAAAACATGCAGAGAAGTCCTTGAATCATTGGGTATTAAAGATGAACCATTGCTTGATATTGCAATGGAACTTGAGCGCATTGCACTGGAAGATGAGTATTTTGTGGATCGTAAACTTTATCCCAATGTCGATTTTTATTCGGGTATCATTTATCGCGCTTTGGGCATTCCAACCAATATGTTCACCGTGATGTTTGCTATTGCACGTACAGCGGGTTGGGTAGCGCAATGGAAAGAGATGATTGAAGATCCTAAGCAAAAAATTGGTCGTCCTCGTCAGCTCTATACGGGTGCAAATGCGCGTTCATTTCCAACCAGCTATAAAGAAGTTGCGTAAAGTCCTTGAATAGTGCTTTGACATAAAAATGAAGAATTTTTTAGTCAAAGCACTATCTAACCGTACATGATCCATGTTTTGATCTTGGCAGATGCAATCATTTGTGCTAAATACACCCTATTATGGCACTTGTACGTTATCTTCCTACACAAACTAATTTTCGTTTTATGGCGTATAACCGCATCATTGCGGTGATAACCGCTCTTTATGTTGTCGGTTTTATTGGCTGGATTGCCCTGCATGGGTTGAATCTGGGGATTGATTTTGAAGGTGGGTTGCTGATGGAAGTGCAATCAGAGCGCGCTATTGATCTAGCGGGAGTGCGTGCCGCCTTTGATTCTGAATCCTATGGTGATGTGAGTGTGCAGCATTTTGGTGCAGATAATGAATTATTGCTACGGCTTGGCACGGCCACAAACACGGATAGTGCGGCATTCACGCAACAAGTACAACAAGTGCTGCGTGCGCAATTAGGGGATGATATTGTCTTTCGCCGTGTTGATTATGTCGGATCGGTGGTGGGCAATGAAATGCTTATGGATGGGATTTATGCGTTGCTGTTAGCATTTGCAGGCATGGTGATGTATATTTGGTTTCGGTTTGAATGGCAATTTGCGCTGGGTGGATTGCTTGCCTTGATGCATGATACGTTATTTATCTTAGGTTTTTATGCGCTAACAGGTATGGAATTTGGGCTTACGGCGGTGGCAGCGATTCTTACAGTCATCGGCTATTCGATCAATGATTCCGTGGTGATTTTTGATAGGGTGCGTGAAAATATGCGCATTCATAGCAGCCGTCCGTTGCATGAATTAATTGATATGAGTTTGAATCAGACATTGTCGCGTACCATCCTCACGGGGATGACAACCCTTCTTGCAGCGACAGCTCTTGCCGTGTTTGGTGGGGCTGTCATTGAAGGATTTGCGTGGGCGTTAGTGGTCGGCGTGATGGTGGGAACATATTCATCTGTGTATATTGGTTCACCCGTGTTGCTATGCTTCCGTTTGTCCGTGAAAGCATTTGCTGAGGAAGATGCACGGGAGCATATGCGCCATCCTACGGCATAATCAAAGGGGGGTAAGTTGCACGTATTTCGTCATTATCCTCACACCCCTCAGATGTTGAGGGGATCAGTGTTGGCTATAGGTAATTTTGATGGAATGCATCAAGGGCATCGCATGATTATCGATCAGGCGAAGGCGTGTGCGCAAAAATTGTGCGCGCCGTTGGTGGTGATGACCTTTCACCCGCATCCACGACGTTTTTTCTCGAAAGCAACATCGAATTTGGCGATTGAGCATGTGCATCAACGCTTGCGGCATGTGCGTGATTTAGGGGTCGATGGGGTGTATCTTGCGCCATTCAATCAACGATTGGCATCGATGGAAGCAGAAGATTTTATCACAACCATTCTCGTGCAGCATTTGCGCGTGCGCCATATTATGGTGGGGGAAGATTTCTGCTTTGGGCGTGGACGACGAGGAACGGCTGCGTTACTCAAAGAATATGCAGCGCATCATGGCTTTGATGTGACGTGTTTTGCGCCGTTGATGCAGCATGATCATATTATTTCATCTTCACTGATTCGACGTTATCTCACCGAAGGGGCGTTGGATAAGGTGATGGATTTACTCGGTCGCCCCTATGAAATCATAGGACGTGTGCAGCATGGTACGCGCATAGCAGGGCAGCAACTTGGAACGCCAACCGCCAATATTGCCCTATATGGCTTGCATGTGCCACGTTATGGAGTCTATGCCATTCGCTATGCGCACCACGATAGCCCAACGCAATGGCATGATGGGGTGGCGAATCTTGGCGTTAGCCCAACGTTTGGAGGGATGATAACGCCACGTCTGGAAGTGCATAGTTTTTCAGATATGGGCGATGCCTATGGCGCGTTGTTGCGCGTGCGTCTTTATGAACATATACGGGATGAAAAATATTTTTCTTCACCAACAGCGTTAAAAGAGCAGATCGTGCGGGATGTAGAAATAGCGAAAGCATCACTTGCACAGCTATTATAGTCGTTTGACTAAAAAATGACTCATTTTTTATGTCAAGTGCGACTATAACACTATGATTTATAGTGGCAGCACTATAGATGCAATTTTTTCTTGCATTATGGAAGGAAACCTATTAAATAACCTATCTTAAATTTATAAAAAAAATAGGCAAAAATTATGGACGTTATCTTATTAGAACATGTAGCACGCCTTGGTGCTGTGGGTGATGTTGTTGGTGTGAAAGGTGGCTATGGGCGCAATTTCTTGATTCCACAAGGAAAAGCATTGCGCGCCACAAAAAAGAATGTCGAGGATTTTGCCGCGAGAAAAGAAGCATTATTGAAGCAAAATGCTGAATTGCGCGCTGCGGCAGAAAAAAATGCCGCTACTCTTGGTGACTTGGCAGTGAAAATTGTGCGTCAAGCAAGTGAAGATGGTCGTTTATTTGGATCAGTGGGTGTTCGTGATGTGGTTGCTGCATTGGTGCAGGGTGGGCATGTATTTGACCGCACGCAAGTAGATTTGGATGGTGTGGTGAAATCATTGGGTGTGTTCCATGCAACGATCCGCTTGCACCCTGAAGTGCGCATTAAATGCCGTATTGATGTAGTGCGTAATGCGGACTAAAAGATTCATGAGGCTTTGATAAAAAGCAAGCATACCAAAAAACGCCATAGATTTTATTTCTATGGCGTTTTTTTGTAGAGAGTTCTGTATAATTTTTAGTTTTTGTCATACCCGCTTAAGAAGGGTATCTATAAAATTTTGTTTTTGCTGGATTCCTGCTTGCGCAGGAATGACGAATGTGTAAATTTATTGCGCTTTATTCTCAATAAATATCTCTACGCGACGATTGCGTGGTTCTTTGACATTATCATCTGTCGCAACGGCAAGATCGCTCTCACCAAACGCGAAGATTTGCATCATCTGATAGGGTAGACCGAATTGTTCCAGCATCGCCCGAACGCGTTGGGCGCGACGTTCCGAAAGCCGTAAATTATACTCATCTGATCCCGAGCTATCCGTATGCCCATTGAGCATGATCTGTTGTGGTTGTGCCACATGCTGTTGTTTAATGGTTGTCGCGATTTCTTTGAGTTGCTGCTCTCCCGTGGCATCCAACAAAGCGCGATCCCAATCAAAATAGAGCTGGTAGGAATTAGGGATGACCTGCTCTTTTGGTATGGGAGCAGGGGCAGGGGCAGGGGGGGGAGGTACGGTTGAGGTGGAAGAAATAGAAGTAGAAGTAGTGCTGCTGCACGCGCCTAACATCAGCACCATACAGCATAGTCCCCAAGGGGCGAACATTGATTTTTTACTCATAAGCCTTATCTATAGAAGCCCATAAGCGATTTGCTAGAAAAATATGCATTATGTGCGATAATGCTTGCTTTTTTTTCGTAACTGGGCTAACGAGCAACCATACGAATAGTTTTATTTTTTACAGCGAGAACATTTATGAAAGAACGTACTTTTTCGATTATCAAGCCTGATGCAACGCAGCGCAACCTCACAGGCAAAATCAATGCTTTTCTTGAGGAGCATGGATTCCGCATTATTGCACAAAAACGCATACATTTGAGCCGTCGTGAAGCATCGCAATTTTATGCAGTGCATAAAGACCGTCCTTTCTTTGGTGAATTGGTAGAATATATGGTGTCTCAGCCTGTGGTCGTGCAGGTTCTTGAGGCAGATGATGCGGTAACAAAATACCGTGAAGTGATGGGCGCAACGAATCCTAAAGATGCGACCGATGGTACGATCCGTAAATTGTTCGGTGAATCTATCGAGCGTAATTCTGTGCATGGATCAGACAGCAAAGAAAATGCAGCGATTGAAATTGCATTCTTCTTTAGCGGTACAGAAATCGTAGGTTAATCCTATTAATTTCATAGAATTGTTGCGATAGAGCGCGTTTCATAGAGTTAGTTGCACTAAACTTTATGACTCGCGCTCTCATTGCTTGCATGTGCTGGTATTTTATCCTACGGTAGAGCCATGAATGGAATCTATAATCTATGCTGCGCTTCAACATGGCGCGGTCGTCGTTATTTGGTGTCGCCCTTGGTAGATATGATGTTTGCTGGTGGGGCAGCGTTTGTGATTGTCCCGTTATTATTTTGGATGTTTCCGTTGGATGCGAACGGCGCATCAGGCTATATGCAGGTCTATATTGCATCTGTGGCGTTTGCATTCCTTGCCCATATTGTGAATCATCCGCACTTTATGGCATCCTATTATTTGATGTATGATGATTTTAAGAACAAGATTGCCATGCATCGGCTCGAACGCTCCCATATGGCGTGGCGTTATCTGTTTGCAGGGGTGATCGTCCCCGTGGTCTTAATCGGATATTTGATCTATGCCTTCGTTGCGCAAGATAATGATATTTTCGCATGGGGTGTATATGTTCTGTTCTTTACCGTGGGATGGCATTATTGTAAGCAGGCTTTTGGGGTGATGTTGGTGCTTTCTGCCCTTAAAGGAGTCTATTATGGACGCTTGACGCGACGCATTTTGTGGATTAATGCGATGTTGGTGTGGTTCAAAACATGGTTGGGGGGCAATCTGTATGTGCCTAATGTGGTGTACCAACCGATGAATTATCAGGGTGTGTCCTTTAACAATTTGCAGATTCATATCACGCCCATGATGATGGATGTTTTGAATGGCTTTTTATGGCTCTATGGGGGGCTTTCGCTGCTTCTTGTGGTATATGTTGCGATCAAGCAACGCATAAGACCGTCTTTGTGCGCGCTGCTGGGTTATTCCTCAATGTACAGCCTGTTGCTTTTTTCCTATTATCACCCGCTATGGGCATATATGACACCATTCTTTCATTCAGGGCAGTATTTGCTGTTTGTGATAGCCTATAAACGCGGGGAACATCACCATCATATCCACCATCTCCATATGCCCATAGAACAAAGCCGTGATCAGATGAAACGCTTTGTGGGGGTGTGTTTTATTATGGGGCTATTATCCTTTAAGGGAATCCCTGGGACAATGGAATGGCTAACGGATAGCCATGCCTTGCGCGCCGTTGGTATTATGCTGCCGTTCATCTATGCATTCGACATTTTTATCAATGTGCATCACTATTTTATTGATAACGTGCTGTGGCGCAAAGATAACCCTAAAGTAGGGCGTTATCTTTTTTATAAAACGACAACGCCATCTTCCTGACGCATCTGCAATGTGCCAAGATCAAACACCGTCTCACCAGCCTGTTCAAGCTGCTGACGCACCTGTGCCACGTGATCGGCTGCTACCACCAAGACCAAACCAATACCCGCATTGAAGGTGGTCAATAATTCTGTGGTGGAAAGTGATCCGACACGCTGCAACCATGCAAAAATTGGTGGTACGTTCCATGCATTCAGATGGATATGTGCTGCAAGATGGGCAGGCAAGATACGTGGAAGATTTTCAATAAGTCCGCCACCTGTAATATGCGCACAGCCTTTTATCGCATTACTATGGTGCATGACGGGTAAGCAACTTTTAATATATAGACGTGTTGGCGTGAGCAGCGATACACCCACGGTTGATGATGCATCCCACGGGGCAGGATCATCATAAGATAATCCTTCTTGCTCTATCAATTTGCGTACCAAGGAATAACCATTGCTATGCACACCACTGGATGCCAAGCCAAGGAGTATGTCGCCTTCTTGCATCAAGTCTAGGCGCGGTAAAAGGCGGTCACGGTTCACTGCCCCGACAACAAAGCCTGCGAGATCATAATCTCCCTGGGCATATAATCCGGGCATTTCTGCCGTCTCACCACCAATGAGGGCGCATCCCGCTTCGGCACAGCCACGGGCAATGCCTGCCACAACATCCGCTGCATCATCCACATTGAGCGATCCGCACGCATAATAATCAAGGAAAAAAAGCGGTTCAGCACCTTGCGCGAGCAAGTCATTCACGCACATTGCCACTAGATCAATGCCAATCGTATCATGAATCGCCATGGTATGCGCGATTTTGAGTTTTGTCCCTACGCCGTCAGTTGCACCAACAAGCAAGGCATCCTCATATCCTGCTGCTTTGAGGTCAAACAACCCACCAAAGCCGCCAATCGTACCCATCATGCCGGCACGCCGTGTTGAGGCTACGGCGGGCTTAATACGTTCCACAAGCGCGTTACCTGCGTCAATATCAACACCAGCAGCGGTATAAGCAGAGATTTTTTTGTCTTTTTGCGTCATAATAATTGCATCATCATTGGTTATAACGTATGGATAAACTATGCAACGTTTTTGTCAACCGAATATCACATTGTTGGTGCGCTTTTTTCTCATTCTGCTGCTGGTGCTGGTGATGCATCCTGCGGGAAGTGTTGCGCAAACGAGCATGGACATCGTTGAGGAAAAGAAAGCACCGACGACGGTTGATGTGATGGTCACGGTGAGTTCTTCAGGAAAAACGGTTGAAGAAGCACGCAAGAAAGCTATTTTGGCGGGTGAACGGCAGGCATTTTATAAAGCATTAGTGATGCTTTCAAAGGATAAAGCACGCGATATTTATCGTAATGTGCGCAATAATAATTTGGATCGCTATGTGCAATCCTTCACCGTGACGCGGGAAGTGGAAAAGCCCGATGCCTTTGAAGCAGATATTGTGTATCGTTTTCATCATAATTTGATGGATGGGCTGGTGGCGGTGCAAAGTGGCATAGCGGGGCAGGATCTCTCTCAGCCTGAAGGCGATGGTTTATTGATTATATCGGTTTTGCGCACCGATGATGCATTGCTGACGTTTCAAGAGGATAATCAGTGGCGGTCTATTCTGAATAATGTTGCCTTAGAAGTGGGGCAGGGATTGCTTATCACGCCCTTTGGTGATCCGCGTGATATGGCGTTGCTCTCCGATGAAGTGCTGATTGCAGCGGAAAAAGAATCCCTAATGAAAGTGGCACGTCGTTATGGTACGCGTAATATCGTGATTGTAACGGCACGTGTGATTGAGCCTCAAAAAACTACTAATCCTTTGGTTGTTGAAGTGGGTTTGCGTAAAGTTGGGGAAAGTTCTAAGAATGAACGTATTGTGCGCTTCAAAGCCCTAAGTCCCGATGAAACGCACGATGTGTTATTTTCACGCGCTGCACGGGAAATATGCTTACAATTACGCGCATCATTGAAGGATTACAGCCTATTTGCGGATGAGGATGCTGAGAAAATCAAGCCTTTGGTGATTCGTGCTGAGTTCCGTAGTGGCAGGCAGTGGCGTACCATTCAGAAGATGTTGCTGAATATCGAGGGGGTTGAATCCAAAGCCCTTCGTGCCGTATCCCCCGATTTCGCGCAAATGACGATGATGTATCGTGGAGCGTCCGATCCTATCAAGCAATCGTTACTCGCGCAAGGGCTAGAAGTCAATGATTCAAAGGAATATTGGGTGGTACGCCTCCCAGAATAATCGCTTATGATACGCAGCAATTCTACTATTATTTTTTGGATTCTCATTACCTGTTTGGTGGGATATTTTATCGATCTCATCAGCCCTGTGCTGTTACCTTTTGTGCTTGGGTTGGGGGTGGCCTATGTGCTTGATCCGTTTACGGATCGTTTGGAGCGTTTAGGTTTGAGTCGCACGGTAGCAACGGCGGTGATATGTGGGATATTCGCGCTTGCTGTGGTGGTGCTTTTCTTGATTGTCGTGCCGTTGGTGGTGGATCAAGTGCGTGGTTTGATTGAGGAATTCCCCTATTATCTGGAAGTTGCGCGATCAGAGGTTGCCCCCTATTTGAAACAATGGGGCGTGAAATCGCATATGTACAGCAAGAAGGCACTGCAAGATTTTTTGACAGAACAAGCAGGTGGGGCAGGGCAAGATATGGTGCTAAATGTTGCACGCGGGGTGCTGAGATCAGGGTTGGTCTTGGTGAATATTGCGGCATTATTCGTCATTACTCCCGTGGTATCCTTTTATTTGTTGCGTGATTGGGATGTGATGGTGGCGCGTATTGATACCCTGTTGCCTCGTCCTTATGCCCCTATAATCCGCGAGCAGCTTGCGATTGTTGATCGCACCTTGGCGGCGTTTGTACGCGGGCAAATTAATGTGATTATTGTGTTGGTGCTGTATTATAGTGTCGCACTTACCATAGCGGGGTTGCCGAATAGCTTATTGGTGGCATTGGTGGCGGGGTGTATGGTGGTTATTCCGTATGTGGGAACGATTGTGAGTGGCAGCCTTGCGCTTGGGCTTGCCTATGTGCAGATTGATCAACCGAATTTACTTTTTATTGTGCTAGGGATTTTTATCATTGGGCAAATGTTTGAAGGCTATTTTCTCACACCGAAATTGATTGGCACATCGGTCGGACTTAATCCTATTTGGATTATTTTTGGAATGATGGCAGGTGGTGCGATTATGGGCTTTGTTGGGATTTTGATTGCCGTTCCCCTAACGGCGGTGATGGGCGTGGTGATTCGTTTTGCGGTGGCTGAATATCTCAAAAGTCGCTATTATACGGGGGCGAATACGCCGAATCTTTAGCCGTTCTTTGTCATAGGATCTTCATATAAAAAAAGTTGCAATTAGCATTTTTATGACTATAATCCGTTGTTATTAGTTAATAACTTCTTCTATGGAATTGTGCAGTGCATCATGTTGAGACAAAACCGCAGCTCTCTTTTGCGAGCTTGTGGTGCTTGAGTTTAGGTTTTTTAGGTATTCAGTTTGGCTGGGGATTGCAAATGGCTAATATGAGTGCCATTTATCAAATGCTTGGCGCGCATGAAAGTGAGATCGCCTTATTATGGATTGCTGCACCCATCACAGGCTTTTTTGTGCAGCCGATCATTGGCTATATGAGCGATCGCACATGGGGACGGTTTGGGCGACGTAAGCCTTATTTCTTTGTTGGGGCGATCATTTCTTCGCTTGCCTTGGTGGCTATGCCCAATAGCGGGTCGCTTTGGATGGCGGTTGGCTTACTTTGGGTGTTGGATGGTGCTATTAATGCCACTATGCAACCTTTTCGTGCATTTGTTGGGGATGTGTTGCCTGAAAACCAGCAAGCCGTTGGATTCTCGGTACAAACCGTGCTGATTGGCATTGGTGCGATGATTTCCTCCTCACTCTTGTGGATATTGGCGCATTTCTTTGGGGTATCTTCTGAGGCGCAGGGCGATTCTGCTATGCCGCAAACAGTGGAATATGCCTTTTATCTTGGTGCAATCGTGTTGTTTGTAAGCGTGATGATTACTATCTTCACCACCAAAGAATATCCGCCACAGGATATGGAAAAATTTGCGCGTGATCATGATGCCTCGCATGGATTTTTAGCGGGGGTAAAAGAAGTGTGGGGATTAGCAAAGGCAATGCCCAAGCGTATGAAGCAATTAGCGTGGGTGCAGATGTTTAGCTGGTCGGGCTTGTTTTGTATGTGGACGTATTTTGCACCCTATGTCACTGCGAATGTTTTTGGTGCTACTGGCACGAAAGATCCGCTTTATGAGCAAGGCTTAGAGTGGGCAGGGGTGTGTTTTTCTACCTATAATGGGGTGGCTTTAGTGGTGGCATTCGCCCTGATTGGCTTAGTGAAAAAATATTCCCCTAAACATATTCATATGGTGAGTCTGTTTGTGGGGGGCATGGGCTTGATGGGAACGATGGTGGTCACTGATCCGAATCATTTGCTGATCTGCATGGTTGGTGTGGGCATAGCGTGGGCTTCGATCTTGTCGATGCCTTATGCGATGATTGCGCGCTCTATCCCTGAGGGGCATATGGGCGTATATATGGGCTTGTTTAATATTTTTATTGTCATTCCGCAGGTGATTATTGCACTTTTTTCTGGAACGATCGTCACGTATATGTTAGATGGCAATTCTTCCGCAATGGTGCCGATTGGTGGTGTCTTGTGTGTGCTGGCGGCATTCTGTGTGTGTGCGGTGGATGCCGATGAGCAACCATTCGCTGGGGCATTGCAGGGAAGTTCTGGGCATTAATGCATAAAAAAACGAGTAGAAAACAATGACAGATCATAAAATGAACGATTGGTGGCGTGGGTGCGTTATTTATCAAGTCTATCCACGTAGTTATCAAGATACGAATGGCGATGGCGTGGGTGATTTGCGTGGTATTACGCAACGGTTGGAATATATTGCGTCACTTGGGGTGGATGCGATTTGGATTTCACCATTTTTCCGCTCCCCTATGCGTGATTTTGGCTATGATGTCTCTGATTTTTGTGATGTCGATCCGTTGTTCGGTACGCTCGCAGATGCCGATGCTTTGATTAAGAAAGCGGATCAGTTGGGTTTGCGTATTATTGTGGATATGGTATTGAACCATACGTCGGATCAGCATCCATGGTTTATTGAAAGTTCATCCTCGCGTGATAATCCCAAAGCAGATTGGTATGTGTGGGCTGATCCGAAGCCTGACGGCACGCCACCGAATAATTGGCTTTCTGTGTTTGGTGGCAGTTCATGGCAGTGGCATACACGCCGTAAGCAATATTATCTGCATAATTTTTTGAAAGAGCAACCTGATGTGAATTTTCACTCTCCAAACGTGCAAGACGCGCTGATGGAGATTATGGAATTTTGGTTGAAGCGCGGTGTCAAAGGCTTCCGTTTTGATGCCACCAATTTTTATGTGCATGATGCCGCTTTGCGGGATAATCCCATCCATGATCATCTGAATGACCCCCAAGATCACGTGCCGGACATTAATCCTTATGGGATGCAACAACATATTTATGACCAGTCGCGCCCCGAAACCTTGACCTTCCTTGCGCGTGTTCGTGCGTTATTAAACCGTTATGATGCAGCGATGGGGATGGCGGAATTGGGGGCATTGGATGCTTATCAACTCATTGGTGAGTATAGTTCGGGTGATAAATATTTGCATATGGGGTATGGCTTCCAGTTCCTCAATCCAAAGTTCAGTGCAAGCTATGTTGCGCAAGTGGTGCAACGTATGGAGGCGAATATTCAGGATGGGTGGCCATGTTGGGCGTTCTCCAACCATGATGCAGCGCGCCCCGTGACGCGGTGGAATCCTAAGGCAGGGATGGAACAAGCCTTTAGTCATATGTTATTGAGCCTTCTGCTTAGCTTGCGCGGTAGTGTGTGCATGTATCAAGGGGAAGAGTTGGGCTTACCCGAAGCGGATATTGCCTATGAGGAGATTCAAGACCCGTATGGTTTAGAGTTTTGGCCAGAATTTAAAGGGCGTGATGGCTGCCGTACTCCTATGCCGTGGGATCATACGCAAGCCCATGCAGGTTTTAGTACGGTTAAACCATGGCTGCCTGTGCGTGATACGCATCAATCTCTTGCTGTATCAACGCAAGAAAGCGATGCGGCATCGTCTTTATCCATTGCACGGAAATTGATTAAGTGGCGCAAGCAGCATAGCGCGATGGTGAATGGGGCGATTGATCTTCAGCAGGTGCGCCCCGACCTTGTGCGTATTGCACGAAAAAATGCCACAGAATCATTTGTTGTTTATGTGAATTTTAGTGCAGAACCCACGTCTATTGCTGTATCTAATGCGGAAGTGGCACTGGTGAGCGATCATCCCTTGGCGGCAAGTGCGCGTCTTGATGCAGGAATATTGTATCTGCAAGGATATGGCGTGGCGGTTGTACGCACCTAAAATCACAAGAATCATCGTCATCATAATGTCATATAAACTTGCTATAGTTCAAGTATAGTTTGAGTAAAGAGATTTTTTATGGCAAGATTTATTCGTGGTGCAGCTAATGCCTATTTGAATCAGCTTAATTGGCAATCCAAACATCGTCGTGATAGCGATGTGCAGGATGGCTCGCTTTTGGGCATGGGAACGTTTATCCCCACCATCCAAAATGGCTGGAATCATCTGATGTTTCTCCCCGCACTTGCGAAAGGCTTTGTGTTTGGGGCGGAGGTGCAGACCGTACCTAGTGTGGACGTACCCAAGGGCATGGAAAATGAAAAATGGATCAAAGATCAGCAAGCGACGCATCACTATGCGCAAGAGGCTAATAGATTGATGGTGAGAAAATGGGAGGATCAGATTATGGGGGTACTCACCTTGGATCTTGATCGGTTTAACCGAGGGCTGATCACAGACGAAGCACTTCGTGATGTGCAGGCTGAAGCGGATCTGTTGCTTCCCTACCGTGCGGATCAAGCGCAAGAAAAACAAGCAACGCAAGGAAAAGAAGTGAACGCGCCGCATGTTGTTCCCAACATCCCGCAGGAAATGCCTAAGGGGGGATTATCCTATTCGACCGCCAAATAGGGTGCTAAATAAGGTGTTTTATCAAAAATAGAAATCCTCACCATGAATCGGCACGTTATTTGCTTTAGTTTATCTATAGAGCGCGTTGCGTTAGGTTGAGGAGATGAACAGTGAAATATTCGTGGATGTGTGGAGTGATGCTAACCTTCTGTGTAGTCATCGCGGGGTGTGATACATTGGAGCGTTCAACGGAGCGCGCAGGCAACGGCATTTATACGAATTATACGAAAACACGACAAAAAATCGCTGGCTATATTTATAAGAGTGAGGCGGCGGAGCAGCAACAAAGCTATCGTCCCTATGAAGAGCCAATTTTTTGCTATCGCTTGATGATGGATACGAGTTGCTATAATAAGCCACAACCGCATTTGCATGAAAAACTTGTCGCGGTGCAAGGGATACATGATTATCATTATCATGATTTTGTGCCTGAATTTGTCATTCAGTCTGCACCGAACCCGTCTGCAATTCACATATCAGAATTGGATAACGCGCTTCCACCTCAAGAAGAACGCCCCATACGTTTGATGAAGTGAGTCCTATAGTGCTTCCATTATATAATTACCGATTGATAGGCAATTATATAATGGAAAAAGCACTATAAATCATAGTGTTATAGTCGTTTTTTGACATAAAAAAATGAGTAATTTTTTTGTCAAACGACTATAAATCTGTGAAGATAGGTTCTCTAACCGTTATAACGCTCAACGCTTTGGATAAGATTTTTGTGCTTTAAGCCCTTCATGATGGCATTCATGTGTGAATCACCGAGTACTTCAATATCAATCAAAATTTCAAAATGATCGGTTGTACGATTGGTGATTTTGAAATTATTAATGTTGCCTTTTTCGGATGCAATCACTTGTGTGAGGGTAGCGATTGCCCCCGGTTCATGGTTGACCATCACTTTGATGCGCCCAATATAGCTTTGCTGTTCTTCTGAGGCATCCCATGCGACATCGATCCATCGCTCTGGGGCATCGCTGTAATTTTCGAGCGTATCACAATCCATCGTGTGAATGGTCACGCCTTTACCTGTGGTCACAATCCCCACAATTTTATCTCCCGGAATGGGATGGCAGCATCCCGCAAAATGTATCGCCATACCCGGCACTAAGCCACTAATGGGGAGTGAATGTTTGGCGCGTTCTTTTTCGCGTCGCAGCTTGGGCAAAAAGACGAGCTTTTTCTCTTTTCCCGAATGGACAGTACTCACAGGCTTGCCCGTGATAACCTCAAAGACGCGATTGCGCGATAAAGTTCCCTCACCAATCGCCACAAATACATCATCAATGGTTTTATGTTTGAGGGTTTCTAGTGCTTTTTCTAAATCTTTTTCTTTGAATTCAACCTGTTCTTTTTTGAAGGTTTTTTGCAAAATACCATTGCCTAGTGTCAAATATTCTTCACGTTGCGCGGTGCGGATGAATTTGCGGATTTCCGAGCGGGCTTTGCCCGTCACCACAAAACGCTCCCAAGCAGGTGAGGGGGTTTGCGTCTTGGAGGTGATGATTTCTACCTGATCCCCATTATGCAAATGGGTTTTGAGTGGCACAATGCGCCCATTGACTTTTGCGCCAACGCAACGACATCCTACCCCTGAATGCACCTGAAACGCAAAATCCACGGGCGTTGCTCCGCGTGGTAGTGCCATAATGTCCCCTTTGGGAGTAAAGCAAAAGACTTGATCATGATACATTTCAAGTTTTGTATGCTCAAGAAATTCATCAGCATCATCCGTTTTTTCTAATATATCAAGAAGTTGACGCATCCATTGAAATTGCTTGCCTTCATGTGATGCGTTTTTCCCTTGCTTATACGACCAATGGGCAGCAACCCCATTTTCAGCCACATCTTGCATTTCTTGGGTGCGAATTTGAATCTCAACACGTTGTTTGTTAGGCCCGATGACTTCGGTATGGATGGATTGATAGCCATTGACTTTCGGCGTGGAAATATAATCCTTAAAACGCCCCGGGATGGTATGGAATTCATTGTGAATGATCCCAAGTGCTTGATAACAATCCCCCACCGTATTGGTAAGGATACGAAATCCCATCACATCCCCTAATTGCTCAAAGGAGATATTCTTCATTTCCATTTTACGCCAAATAGAATAGGGTCTTTTTTGTCTTCCTGACACGATCGCAGTGGGCAAGCTGTGAACGCATAATAGATGTTGCAGACTTTCTCGAATGCGCTCAATTTCGGGAAGCCCTGTTTCGCGCAAAAACTCCAAACGGTTCATAATCGATTCGCGGGCATCGGGATGAAGAACGGCAAAGCATAAATCTTGCAATTCTTCCTTGACGTTACGCATCCCAATACGTTCGGCAAGAGGTGTGTAAATATCAAGGGTTTCACGGGCTTTTTTCTGACGCTTTTCTTCAGAGCGGACATAATGGATGGTTTGCATATTATGCAACCGATCCGCGAGTTTCACTACAAGCACACGCAAATCTTTTGACATAGCAAGCACGAGTTTGCGGAAATTTTCTGCTTGTGAGGGTGCTTTGCTTTTTTCGGTGGACATCTCCAAGCGGTTCAGTTTGGTGACACCATCAACCAAATTGGCAATTTCTGCTCCGAATAATCGCGTAATATCGTCTAAGGTTGCATCCGTATCTTCTACCGTATCGTGCAGTAAGGCTGTGATAATGGATGCCGCATCTAATTTCATCGTGGTGAGATAATAGGCGACTTCCACAGGATGCGAAAAATAAGGCTCACCTGAGGCGCGCATCTGCCCGCTATGTGCATGAAGCCCAAAATCATAGGCGCGACGGATCAACTCATAATCCGTCTTGGGTTCATAAACGCACATTGCTTGAATGAGGTCAATCGCAGTTTTCATAACATCATTAAAAGTGAACTATGGCACGTTCGTTTTTCATATATCTGTGGAGGATAGATGAAAAATGATGGTGTGCGCTATTGTAAGAATAGAGAGATACGAACCCTAAACGATCCGTTGCACTATCGTACTACGCTCGCTAGTGCGAAGCAACATAATTCTAGTCTAATGTGACGCTCATAGGGATCAAAAATTCGACTTGGTCACCTCCGGGATATTCTACGGGGACGGCGGGAACGGGCGATGCAAGCTGCACGGTTTCAAGAGCGACTTGGTCAAAATCACCATAGCCCGAACTGCGTTCAATCACTTTGAATTGGACATATCCTTGACGGTTAATCCGTAAACGAATGACAACACGTGCGGTAGTGCCGATAGGAATATTATAACGCTCCTTTTTTTGATGGCTATGAATCCACCCTGAGAGCAATGCTTCATATTTGGTCACAATATTTTTGGTTTCTTCACTTAAGCTATCACGTAGCACGCCACGTGCCGCGACAATGCCCTTAGTCGCTCCTAAGGGGCGTTGCTTCATCGCACTGACTGTGCCGTAACGGTTTGTGTTGCCTCGCAATGTTTGCGGTTCATCACGATTGCGGCGTTGTGGTGTTGAAGCGCGACGCGGGGTCGGAGCGACGGCTGATACAGCGGATGATTGCTTATTCGTCGATGATGATTTTGGTTGTGGGCGCGCTCTATCTTGGCGCATGTGTTCTTGGGGAGCATCATCCAAGATGCTATCAATTTGATCGGTGACGTTATCAGTGGCGGTCGATTCTTTGTCGTTGAGGGTAGGACGCTGAGAGGTTTTTCCTTGCGCAAAGGTGAGATGAACCTGTTGTGTTTTAGGGATTTCTTCGCTTAATACAAGAAAATATACAGGAACTAAGATAGTGACATGCGTCACAAATGCGAGCATGACAAAAATATAGAATGCAGGCACGCCCTTCATGCGATCCTTGGTTTCTTTCGCTAACAGAGAAAGATGCTCAAGATAGGCAGAACTAAATGGATGGGCAGGGGGATGGGCAGGGGGAATGAATGTGTTCATGGCTGTTGCGCTGCTAGCACCACATCTTGTGCGCCCGCATCCTCAATATATTTCATCATATCAATTAATTTATAGGCTTCCATGTCCGCATCAGCTTTGATGGTAAAACGTGCAGCAGGATTTTTCTTAATGCGCTCATGCACCCAACGATGCAAATCGTCTAGGCTAAACATCACATCATCACCTGCTACAATTTCATCATGCCGCCCTAACGTGATGATTTCTTCCCCAAGAGCGGTATGGCTGCTTTGTTCGGAAATAGGGATATTCACGGGAATAATATCGACATGTTCAATTTTCCCTGTAATCACAAAGAAAATAAGCATCAGCAGAATCACATTGATCATGGGAACTAAACCCACGGTGCGTGGTTTTTTGCGGGTGCGCTCTATTTCAACTTGGTATGCCATATGAGGTGCTTCCTATAATTTCTGATGGGTGCGCTTCCATCGTGCGACATTGACATCTTCACCGCCACGACGTTTGATGATGTCCAGTACATCAATCAAGAGCTGCACTTTGACGCTATCTTCACAGCGCACGCGAATGCGACGTTGTTGTGTTTGGTGAAAGGCAAGGTCAATGGCTTCGTCTAAATCGCTATGATAGACTAATTTTTTATTCAAAAACGCAGCACCACTGTCAAGCAAAATTAAATCATGCATCGGAGCTTCCACGGTGGAAACTGCACCATCGGTATTATCTTCGCTTACGGCTAATTTCAATGCCTCAACATCGACATATCCTGTCGTGAGGATGAAAAAAACCATAAGCAGAAACACCACATCAATCAGTGGTGTTAGGTCAAAAACCTTGCTTGTTCTGTGGGCGCGTTCAATATTAATCATACCATGTTGTACTCAAAAATTGCGCGTCTTGCAACGACAAGATGAGGTCTTATGAAAAAATAATTTGCCGCATATCATTGAATAGGGTGAATCCCATCAATGCCATAATAAGGAAAAAACCTATGCGATACCCCCATGTTTGAAATTGTTCCGCCATAGGACGACCGCGTAGCCCCTCCAGCGTATAAAACAATAAATGTCCACCATCCAAAGGTGGGATAGGCAAGATATTCATAAAGCCAAGATTGACTGAGAGCAATGCCATAAACCATAGGATCGTCATGCCATCTTTTTTTGCCACTTTGCCCGACATATCCGCAATGCCTATCGGACCTTTCAACTGTTCTGCACTACGTTCGCCTGATACCACCTGCCGTAGAAATTCTAACGACATCACAATCATGGAATAAGTGCGTTTGACGGATTCATTGATAGCACCAAAGAGCGAAACATTCTCCGCTGTGAGTTTGGGAGAGGAAATGCCCAACATGGCACGCTCTACCTTATTGCCCAAACCATCATCTTCTACTGTGATGCGCGGTGTGACATGCAGGATCAAGGGCTGCCCTTCACGAACAATATGCACGCGCACTTCCACACCAAGATTGGTTGCTAAGATCATGGAAATATCACGAAATGCATTGACCTCTTCATCATTAATTGCGGCAATGCGATCACCCTCGCGTATCCCCGCTTCAGCGGCGGCGGAATGTTCCATCACCTTACCAACGAGAGGTTCTGTGGTATCCAAACCTGAGGAGAAAATTAAAAAGGTGAAGATGCTGATTGCCAGAAGAAAGTTCGCTATTGGTCCCGCACTAACAATAATCGCTTTTTGCCATAATGCTTTATGGTGGAAGCTGATGCGCCGTTCTTCTTCCGTCATGGTACGCATGGCATCGACATCGGGCGTGCTTGCCTCGGTGGAATCGCCATACATTTTAACGTAGCCCCCCAAAGGTGCTAAACAAATCTTCCAACGCGTACCTGTTCTATCTGTCCAACCAAGAATTTCTTTGCCAAATCCGATCGCAAATGCCTCAATTTTGACACCACATAGGCGTGCAGCTAAATAATGCCCGAATTCATGAATGAATACGATCACAGAAATAATGAGGAAAAAAGAAAGAGCCGTATGCCCGAGTGAAAAAAATTGTTCCATGAATTTACGATGCCTGACTGATAAGGCGTTTTGTTGCAATCCTTATACTATGATTGATCTCGTAGACTTCGTCAAGGGAAGAAACCGAATGCTGCGCGTTCTGCTCTAAAATGCGTGCAATCATGGCAGGAATATCCATAAAACCTATCGCTCCACCTAAAAATGCCTCTACGGCAACTTCATTGGCTGCATTGAGCATGATGGGGGCAGAAGATGGTTCTCGCATCGCTGCAAAAGCTAAACCTAATGCGGGAAAGCGCGTGTGATCGGGTGCCTCAAAGGTTAATGTACCACGTGCCACCAAATCAAGGGGCGGGAGGTCAAGGCGTAAGCGTTCAGGATAATGCATCGCATAAGCAAGCGGAATGCGCATATCAGGGTTACTCATATGCGCTAGATGCGATCCATCGGCATAATGAATGAAGCAATGCACAATCGATTGCGGATGCACCAACACATGTAATTGCGAGGGTTCAAGATTGAACATATAGCGCGCTTCAATAAGCTCAAGCCCTTTATTCATCAAGGTTGCAGAATCAACAGAGATTTTCGCTCCCATCACCCAATTAGGATGGGCAACCGCTTGTTGTGGGGTGGCATCATATAACGCCTCAAGACTCCATGTACGAAACGGCCCGCCCGATGCTGTGAGTGTTACCGAATGGGGGGGACGATTCTGCACGCCATGCCATAATTGGAAAACGGCATTATGTTCGGAATCAATAGGCAATAAGGTTGCGCCATAGGCAGCACAGGCATCCATAAATAACGTGCCTGCGGCGACTAAACATTCTTTGTTGGCAAGTGCAATCGTGCGACCATGACGAATGGCTTCCATGGTGGGGCGTAAGGCAGAAAAACCTACAATGGCGGAGATCATCATATCATAGGGGAGCGATGCGGCATCCACCAATGCATCTTCCCCTGCGCTTACAATGATGGTGGCGGGCAGGGCATCACGCACTTCATGATAATGTTGCGCGTTAGCAATAACCACATGATCGGGCATGAACTCTAAGGCAAGCGCAATGAGTTTTTTGCTGTTTTGGTGCGCCGTCATGATGGCTATGCGATAATATTGGGGATAGGCACGCACAATATCAAGCGTATTATCCCCAATCGTACCCGTTGCACCAAAGAGTGCAAGATGCTTCAATGCAGGAACAGGGCAATCCATGAGTGTGTATGTATGCTTAACTTGCGATTTTTTTCTTATCCCGTGAGGTACGCTTGCGCTCATTCGGATCAAGCATTTTTTTACGCAAACGTAATGATTTTGGCGTAACTTCTACCAATTCATCGTCTTCAATATAAGAAATCATATCTTCAAGCGTCAATCTGCGTGGTGGGATAAGGCGAATAGCTTCATCCGTACCCGATGCGCGAATATTGGTTAATTGCTTGCCTTTGAGTACGTTGATTTCAAGATCATTATCACGATTATGCTCACCCACAACCATGCCCATATAGACTTTTTCTTGTGGGTTAATAAACATCACGCCACGATCTTGTAGGTTGAAGATTGCATAGGCAACAGCTTCCCCCTGATCGGTAGAGATAAGCACACCATTGCGCCGCCCTTGAATATCACCTTTATACGGCTCATGGCTATGATAAAGGCGGTTCATAACACCTGTGCCGCGTGTATCCGTTAAGAATTCACTTTGGTAGCCAATCAATCCACGTGAGGGCGCGTAAAAGACTAAGCGCGTTTTACCTGCACCTGCTGGGCGCATTTCTTGCATCGCTGCCTTGCGTTGTGACATTTTTTCTACCACAACACCGCTATATTCATCGTCAACATCGATTACGACTTCTTCGATCGGCTCAAGCAAGACACCGCCTTCTTCGCGCATCAATACACGTGGACGCGAAACGGATAGCTCAAAGCCTTCACGGCGCATGGTTTCAATCAGCACGCCTAATTGCAATTCCCCGCGTCCACCAACTTCAAAGGCATCTTTGCCATCGGATTCAGTGACGGTAATCGCAACATTGGTTTCTGCTTCAGCAAAGAGGCGATCACGAATCATGCGTGATGTGACTTTGCTTCCCTCAGTACCTGCAAAGGGTGAATCATTCACGCTGAGGGTGATGCTCATGGTGGGAGGATCAATCGGAGTGGATGGCACGGGCGTAGTGACCGCGATATCAGCAATAGTATCTGCCACCGATGCAACCGACATGCCCGCGATGGTGATAATATCCCCTGCGCTTGCTTCTTGTACGGGAACGCGTTGAATGCCACGGAAGGATAAGAGTTTTGTTAACTTACCCGCTTCCATCTGCTCACCTGCAAGATTCAAGGCTTTGACGGGCATGTTCACTTTAACTTTACCGCTTTGTATGCGCCCTGTCAACATACGACCCAAGAATGGATCAGATTCAAGCAACGTAACCAACATACTGAACGGTGCTTCTTCATCTAATTGTGGCGTGGGTACGTGACGCAAAATCAAATCAAACAAAGGCGTTAAATCCTTGCGTGGGTCATCCAATTCTTGCGCGCACCATCCATCACGCCCTGAAGCGTACAGAATAGGGAAATCTAATTGTTGATCATTAGCATTCAACGCTGCGAATAGATCAAACACCTCATTGACTACTTCATCGGGGCGACCATCGGGGCGATCCACTTTATTGATGATAACCATTGGGCGCAAGCCTTGTTTGAGTGCCTTACCCAAAACAAATTTTGTTTGGGGCATCGGCCCTTCGGCTGCGTCGGTTAATAAAATTACGCCATCCACCATATGCAGAATACGCTCTACTTCTCCACCAAAATCGGCGTGACCCGGAGTATCAACGATATTGATGCGTGTACCATTCCACTCAACTGACGTACATTTCGCAAGAATGGTGATGCCACGCTCTTTTTCAAGGGCATTGGAATCCATGACGCGTTCATCTACTTGTTGGTTATCTCGGAATGTACCACTTTGGCGGAGCATCGTATCAACAAGCGTGGTTTTGCCGTGATCTACGTGAGCGATAATAGCGATATTGCGAACTTCGTGTGTCATAAAAAATCCAAATAGAAAAAATGGGGCATAGATCGTACCTATGCTTGGAATCCTGCGCTTTACAAGCACCTATGAAGCTGTTCATAGAGCAAAGATAGGGCTTTTGCAAGGTATATATAGTATGTTTTAGTGGGTTGGTTCTTTTTCAAGAACATGCCTATCAAACATTTGTGCTATCATTCCTATGGTTATAGCATGACCTAGCCGATAGGCTCTTTAACGAATCTATCGCTACGTGCTATATAATGCTTCGACTATAGTCGTGTGACTAAAAAATGAGGCATTTTTTGTCGAACGACTATATATCTACTATCGGTGACACGAAGCCAAAAATATTCAAGAATAGTTATTTTACAAGATAGGTTCAATTCGCAAGCGAAAAAAACGATAAGCAGTGCTTAGTTTAAGCAGAAAAGCCCATTACGCTGCCAAAGACTCTGATTCATCGTCAATAATTAAGCCTGAATCTTTCCCCTTTGCCGAAACATCACGATCCACGAACTCGATGATCGCTAAAGGAGCATTATCCCCATAGCGAAAACCAGCTTTTAGTACGCGAATATAGCCACCTTGTCTGTCTTGGTAGCGTGATCCGAGCGTAGCAAATAATTTATCTACCATACCAATATCACGAATGGCAGCAATCGCTTGACGACGCGCATGAAGATCACCGCGTTTTGCCAAAGTGATTAATTTCTCCACATACGGACGCAATTCTTTTGCTTTTGGCAATGTAGTCGTAATTTGCTCATGTTTGATAAGAGCAGCAGCCATATTAGCAAACATAGCCTTCCTATGAGAAGAAGTTCTGTTTAATTTACGACCTTTCATGTTGTGACGCATAATAGTAATCCGTGTGTTATTGAATAATAAATTAGTAAGGTTCTTCGAAACGGCGTGCCAATTCTTCGATATTTTCTGGTGGCCATTCAGGAACTTCCATGCCAAAGCGAAGCCCCATATTGACCAATACTTCTTTGATTTCATTCAAAGATTTACGACCAAAATTCGGAGTTTTTAGCATTTCGCCTTCGGTTTTTTGCACCAAGTCACCAATATAGACGATATTGTCGTTTTTCAAGCAATTTGCAGAACGTACAGAAAGTTCAAGTTCATCAACTTTCTTGAGCAAATAATGGCTAAACGGTAAATCGTGACGATCAATAATATCACGATCCACTGGCATATCTTCAAAATTGACAAAAAGACGCAACTGATCTTGCAAGATACGCGCTGCCAAAGCAACAGAATCATCAGGAGTAATCGAGCCATCAGTAGTGATGTCAAGGATCAATTTATCATAATCTGTTCTGTTGCCCACACGTGCATTTTCTACACGATAGGAAACATTCAGCACAGGTGAGAAGATAGAATCGATAGGAATTACACCAATAGGCTGATCAGAATCACGATTACTGGAAGCAGGGATATAACCTTTGCCCACTTCCACAAACAACACCATATTGATTTCCGCCCCTTTGTCGAGTGTGCAGATCACCAAATCTTTATTGATGACTTCTACATCACTATCGGTAACGATACGCGCAGCCGTGATTTCACCGGGACCTTTAACGTTAAGCGTCATTTTTTTGCGCTCTGGTGTATGAGCTTTTAAGCGCAACTCTTTGATGTTCAAAATGATGCTAGTGACATCTTCACGAATACCCGGCACGGCAGAAAATTCATGCACTACACCATCCATTTTAATGGCGGTAACGGCAGCTCCTTGGATCGATGAAAGGAGAATGCGACGCAATGCCACACCAAGAGTGATACCAAAGCCACGCTCAAGCGGTTCAGCAATCAAGGTAGCTTTACGGTTATGTGAACCAGAAGAACTAACTTCAATTTTGCTGGGCTTAATCAAATCCTGCCAATTTTTATTGAGCATATTTGCCATAATTATGTTCCTCTACGGGATTAAGACGAGTGAATGCAACGAATAAATAGATTACACACGACGACGTTTCGGAGGGCGGCAACCATTGTGCGGAACTGGTGTCACATCACGAATGGAAGTTACCGTAAAACCAACAGTTTGAAACGCGCGCAATGCGGACTCACGACCGCTTCCCGGACCTTTTACGCGAATTTCAATGGTTTTCATGCCATGATCCATTGCCTTGCGCCCTGCATCTTCTGCCGTTACTTGCGCAGCATAAGGAGTCGCCTTCTTTGAACCCTTAAATCCATGACTTCCCGCAGAAGACCACGACACGGCATTGCCATGAGGATCTGTTACGGTAATGATGGTATTGTTGAACGATGCGTTCACATGCGCAATACCATAAGGTATGTTTTTGCGATCTTTTTTCTTTAATTTTGCGGTTTCTTTTGCCATGACTACTTCTTCTTACCAGCGATAGGGACTGCTTTACCTTTACGTGTGCGTGCATTTGTATGCGTGCGCTGACCACGAACAGGCAACTTACGACGATGACGCAGACCACGATAGCATCCTAAATCCATAAGACGCTTAATGTTCATGCCCACTTCACGGCGCAATTCACCTTCTACGGTGTAATCAGCATCAATCACTTCGCGGATGCGAATAACTTCCGAATCCGTAAGTTGATTCACACGACGACTTGCATCAATGCCTGTTTTCTGACAAATTTCTATAGCACGAGCTCTACCGAGTCCGTGAATGTAGGTAAGCGCAATTTCTAAACGCTTAGCTGATGGAATATTTACGCCTGCAATACGTGCCACTGTATCTTTTCCCTGACTTATGCTAAAATGTAAATTAAGAGCGCATAATACGCACTATCATCATAATGTCAATACCAATTTTCTTCTTTTATCGCAAACTATTTATTTTTTCTATTCCAACAACTGTGATACAATGGATAAAAACCAGATTGAGGGCAAGGATCATGCGAAAAAATCTATTTCAAACATATTATTGGGCGCGTGTGCTGTGTCTTATCTGTTGCCTAGGAAATGTAGCTGGGGCGCGCGCATGGGATCAACAACCGTGGCAACCGCAATCACCAGAGATGATGGGAATGCCGAATGTGTTTCATGACCCCCTCGCGGAAGGACCACTAGAGCGTATGGATAGGCAACGTATGTCACGGCAGGGTTATTTTTTGCCTGACGGAACATATGTTGTGCCGCCTCCTTCTACTCTTTATGCCCCGCCCGCACGCGTTGGGCGTGCATGGGGTTGGCAGCAGCCTCATTGTGAAGAAGATCAGATGTTCCCCCCTATGCGTGGCGGAGGGTATAGCTATCAACCGCACAGCTATGATCCGCATATGCGCAGAGCAAACCCGTGGTCATCCAGAATGCATCATGGGATGCATCGCGGCGGGATACATCAACAACGACGTATTATTTTTGGTGATGTGGGGTATCTGCCTCGTTAGTGACTGCGTGGTGGGGAGGGGGATATATACCCTTCACTTCAAGGACTTAAGTCCTTAAAGTGAAGTGGGTATTTTTAGCGTTGTTTGGTTTTTGATCCTAGGGGGATGTCAAAAAATCCGCCACTGAGGACAACATAGGACGAGATCCATGGCCATGTATCAAAGGGAAAACTAGCCATTTGTTCCCATGTCATGAATAGAAAGCTACACCAGATCATGCCAAAAAAGCCAATGATACGATTGCTTTTTAAGGCGTATCCTAAAAAGGACAGGACACACAAAAAACGTGCAGCGTTGAACCAGTCAATAGAGTGAATCGGATGCATAAAAATGGTCTGCCGTGCAGAAATAGTAAGGGACTTCGCATCACGTACCCTACCCAAGGGGGGAGAGTACATGACAGCTAGATTACATCACAAGCAACACAAAAAGTGCGCTTAAGATAATCACGGCGAGTATGAGTGCAGTAAATAAAAGCACCCACAACATGCCGATGATAGTAAGTGCGGATAAAAATCCAACACTTAGCACCATGTACGCCAAAATCCACTGGATGCTATCCAAGGGAAAAACAACCATTTCTTCCCAAACGATGAAAAGAAAAGCACAAGAAGCCATGCCTAAAAATGACAGTGCGATTTGCGATTGACGCACCATGTTGGCGTAGCCAAAGAAAGCGATGATGCATAAAAAACGTGCAACATTATGCCAGTCGATAGAGTCAATCAGTTCGATCAAATCCATAAGAAAATAGTTTTGCTGTGCAAAAAGATATAGGTCTCCGAATTTTGTATCATAAAAACAACATCGATGCAAGTTTTTTTCTAGCATCTTTAGCGGGAGCAATTTATAGTTGAATGCTATGACGATGCAACCCTTTAATCCCTCTATTCGTGTTCTCCCTAATCATCTAGTGAATCAGATTGCCGCAGGTGAGGTGGTGGAACGCCCCGCGTCTGTGGTAAAGGAATTGATTGAAAATGCCCTTGATGCAGGTGCGACTAATATTGCGATACGCCTAGAAGGGGGAGGAATACGGCGCATTCATATCTCGGATAATGGGCGGGGTATAGATGCGCCCTCACTGCCCCTTGCCTTGACGCGTCATGCTACGTCTAAATTGCCGTCTGATGATTTGGTGCATATTGCGCATCTTGGTTTTCGTGGGGAGGCGTTGCCGTCGATTGCGTCTGTGAGTCGCTTAACGATGCACAGCAGGCAACCAATGAGCGAACATGGTTGGGCGATCTCGGTGATGGATGGGCTGATGAGTGAGAGTGCGCCTGTTGCATGTGTGCAAGGGACGCATCTATGGGTTGATGATTTATTCTATCTTGTGCCAGCGCGCTTGAAGTTTCTTAAAAGTGAAACGGCGGAGTATAGCGCGGTACTGGATGTGGTCAAACGTATGGCCATGGCGCATCCGCATGTTGCCTTCACGCTGCATCATAATGGTGTGGAAAAACTATCCCTTGATGCACGGCAGGGGGATATGATGGATAGTGTCTTGCCACGGCTGGTTGCATTGATGGGGCGGGAATGGGGTGAAAATGCCGTGCGTGTGGAGCTACAGCGCGATGCTATGCATCTGCAAGGTTATACATCGCTTCCGACCTATCATCGTGGCACATCAACGATGCATTATCTTTATGTGAATGGGCGTGCCGTGCGGGATCGGTTGCTGCTTGGTGCGTTGCGTGCTGCCTATCATGATGTGTTGGCGCGGGATAAATATCCCGTATGCGCGTTGTTTTTGGATGTTCCCCATGAAGATGTTGATGTGAATGTGCATCCTGCTAAGGCTGAGGTACGGTTTACCAATCAGGCAGCAGTACGATCATTGATTATTAGTGGTATACGCCGTGCGCTTGAGGGACAATCGCACCGAAGTGCGCATCAAAGCGAACGGGTTGCCTATGCGGCGGGGCGTGCATCATCGAACATGCCGATGCATCAACCAGCCTTATCGACCTATGGATGGCAACCGCAAACACGAAGCGCATCACCTTCCGCTATTGCGTTGTGGCATCAGGTGCAGGATGCCCGCACGCCTACCGTGCCGCTCATGGCACAGGATGTGCATCAGGCAGCATCAGCAGCGATGCCCGCAATCGTGCATCATCCCTTAGGGGCAGCGGTGGCGCAACTGCATCATACCTATATTGTTGCACAAACGGAGCATGGTATGGTGATGGTGGATCAACATGCCGCGCATGAACGGCTGGTCTATGAACGCTTGAAAAAGCAAATGCTGCATGGCGATGTAGCGCGACAAGTGCTGCTCATTCCCGAAGTGATGGAAATGGATGAGGAAGATATTGGACTTTTTATGGCGCATGAGGCAGAATGGTCACGTTATGGGCTGGTGTGTGAAACGTTTGGGCATGGGGCGATTGTCATTCGTGAAGTACCTGCTTTGTTGCGTGATACCTCGAGTACGGCTATCATTCGCACCCTTGTCGATGAAATAAAAGAGCATGGTCATAGTGCGTTGTTGCAAGAACGGTTGGAAGCCGTATGCAGTTCTATGGCGTGCCATGGAAGCATCCGTGCAGGGCGGGCGATGACGCTTGATGAAATGAATGCCTTGTTACGTGCGATGGAAGCAACGCCTTTTTCGGGGCAATGTAATCATGGGCGACCTACCTATATTGAATTGAGTCGTAAGGACATTGAAATATTGTTTGGCAGAAAATAATTTTTTTCTTGCGCTTAAGGGGGAAAGTAGGTTAAGGGTATTTTTTATTTTATTAAGTTAAGGGTATGCTTATGTTTAATGATTTCAAAGCATTTATTATGCGTGGTAATGTGCTTGATTTAGCCGTTGGTATTGTCATGGGGGCTGCGTTCACCTCGATTGTGAACTCATTAGTGGCAGATGTGATTATGCCACCAATCGGCTTTATCATGAATGGTATCGATTTTTCTAACTTGTTTATTGTGATTAAAGCATCTCCTGAAGGCGTGATGGATTTTGCATCACTTGATGCCGCCAAAAAGGCGGGAGCGATTACTCTGAATATCGGTCTGTTCATTAATGCGATTATCAACTTTTTAATCGTATCGTTTGCCGTATTTATATTGGTGAAAAATGTCAATAAACTGTACAAAAAAGCAGAAGAAAAACCCGCTGAACCTGCTGCACCCCCTGCATCAGAAGTGTATTTGAAAGAAATTCGTGATTTGCTTGCGCAAACACGGTAAATTGATGATGTTGTGCTGAAATGATCCTATGAAATCTTCCTCAACCTCGCCCTTATCTTGTTCGCGTGTAAGGTTTACAGCTATTATTGTGGCTGCTGTGGTGTCGGTGCTGTGTGATCAGATCAGCAAATATTACTTGCTTTTTGAAGTGGGTCTTATTGATGGACCGCCTGTCACGCTCACCTCCTTTTTCAATCTCGTCATGGTGTGGAATCGTGGCGTGAGTTTTGGTATGTTTTCAGGCTGGGATGCGAAATGGATGCTCGCTGCGCTTTCGGGTGTTATTTGCTGTACGTTGCTGATTTGGAGTCGTACATTTGATCGGGCAAAGCTTATCTGTACGGGGGCGATTATTGGTGGGGCAGTGGGCAATGTGATTGATCGTTTTGTCTATGGTGCGGTGGCAGATTTTTTTGATGTGCATGTGGCAGGATACCATTGGCCCGCGTTTAATGTTGCTGATATGTGTATTGTGTGCGGTGTTTTGATGCTTTTATGGTTGGAAATGCGCACAAAACCAGAAAAATCTTGATCTTCTTGTGCCAATTTTTGCGAAAATCATAGTATCCATAGATGCGCTATGCTAGGGTATGATACCGTTTGCGTATAAGGATTCGTAGCATCTGAATGCGAATAAACGGTATATCATATTCAATAATAACTATCTTATCCACACACGATGCTACGCATCTTTATGATAGTTATATGTTTTTATTATCTTAAGGGACTACCATGAAGGTTGAAGCTATACGTTTGCGTTTTTTATCTTATTTTGAACAAGAGGGGCATAGTGTCATCACTTCTGCACCGCTTGTACCGCATAATGATCCGACGCTGATGTTTGTGAATGCGGGTATGGTACCGTTCAAAAATATCTTTACAGGCAAAGAGCCGCAACCAACCCCTCCGCGTTATGCTTCTGCGCAAAAATGCGTGCGGGCAGGGGGGAAGCATAATGATTTGGATAATGTGGGCTATACCGCACGTCACCATACGTTTTTTGAAATGATGGGCAATTTCTCGTTTGGTGATTATTTTAAGGAAGATGCGATTCATCATGCATGGACGTTCCTCACCAAAGAATTGGGATTGAAAAAAGAAAAACTCTATGTCACCGTCTATCATACGGATGATGAAGCGTTTGATTTATGGAAAAAAATCGCAGGGCTTGATGATGCACGTATTTTGCGCGTGCCGACATCAGATAATTTTTGGTCAATGGGTGATACTGGTCCGTGCGGCCCTTGTTCAGAAATCTTCTATGATCATGGTGCGGATGCAGGCGAAGGGCAATGGGCGTTGGACGCACAGGGCAATGATTTATTCGGGGCGCGCTTTGTTGAAATATGGAATCTCGTATTTATGCAATATGAGCAAGTCGATAAGGATACGCGTATTAATTTACCCAAGCCGTGTGTGGATACGGGTATGGGGTTAGAACGTATGGCATCGGTGATGCAGGGCGTGCATAATAATTACCATACGGATGTATTTCAAGAATTGATTCGTGAAGCGCAATTAGTGCTTGGCACGCCCTATAGTGATCAGCATGTGCCATCCTATCATGTGATTGCGGATCATCTGCGATCATGTAGCTTTTTGATTGCTGATGGTGTCTTGCCTGCCAATGAAGGACGGGGCTATGTGCTGCGTCGGATTATGCGCCGTGCGATGCGCCATGCGCATATGTTGGGCGCAAAAACGCCTGTGATGCACCAATTAGTTGGCGCATTGCAACGGGTGATGGGGGCAGCGTACCCTGAATTGGTGCGTGCGGATGCACTGATTCGTGCGACATTGCGCACTGAAGAAGAACGCTTCCGTGAAACGCTGGGGCGTGGCTTGAAATTGCTGGAAGAAGAAAAGAAATCCCTTGCAGTAGGTGGCGTGCTTTCAGGTGATGTAGCATTTAAGCTCTATGATACCTATGGTTTTCCACTTGATTTAACGCAAGATATTTTGCGCGGTTCGCAGATGCAGGTAGATGTTGCAGGCTTTGATGCTGCGATGGATGAACAACGTATACGGGCGCGTGCGGCATGGAAAGGTTCAGGAGCGCACGCGACGGATGCCTTATGGTTTGATCTGCATGAACGCTATGGTGTGACGGAGTTTTTGGGTTACACCCAAGAACATGCATCGGCATTGGTGCAGAGCATCTTGCGCGATGGGGCGGAAGTGACGGATGCTAAGGCGGGTGATGTGGTGCAGATCATTCTTAACCAAACGCCATGCTATGGTGAATCGGGCGGGCAAATTGGTGATGCAGGGCGCATGAGTACCGAGCAGGGGGCAGCGATTGCTATTACGGATACGACTATTCCTGTGGCAGGATTATATGTGCATCATGCGCGCATTGAGGGTGGATGCCTCCGTGTGGGAGATACCGTAGACGTGCGTATTGATTCTGAACGTAGGGAGCGGATTCGGGCGAATCACTCAGCAACGCATTTGCTTCATGCAGCATTACGTGCGGTGCTAGGAGAGCATGTATCGCAAAAAGGATCGCTGGTGACGGAAGATAAATTGCGATTCGATTTTAGCCATAATAGCGCAGTACGTGCCGAAGAAATCCAACGCATTGAAGAGATGGTGAATGCTCAGATTTGGGGCAATAGTGCAGTGACTACGCGCATCATGACCCCTGAAGATGCCATGAATGCAGGAGCAATGGCATTATTTGGTGAAAAATATGGCGAGGAAGTGCGCGTATTGAGTATGGGGCATGATGCCTATTCCGTGGAATTATGCGGAGGTACACATGTGCAGCGTACAGGCGATATTGGGATGTTTGTCATCACCTCAGAATCGGCGATTGCTGCAGGGGTGAGGCGTATTGAAGCGGCAACACGCCTTGATGCCTATGCCTTTATGCACCAACAACGTAGCTTAATGATGCAATCCGCACAGATGCTTACGGCAACAACGGTGGAAGTGCCGGCACGCATCATGGCACTACTTGAAGAACGTAAATCTAGCCAAAAAGAGATGGCGCAATTAAAGCGTGATTTTGCCATGAGTCAAGGTGGTGAAGTGCAGGAACAGCAGATTGGCGACATTACCATACTGACGCGTCATATGGATGGGCTGCCCGCAAAAGAATTGCGCGCCATTGCCATGGAGTTGATGCATGGACGTACCCATACGATTGTAGCACTCACGACGAATGATGAGGGCAAAGGATCGGTTTTGGTAGCGGTATCTGCCGAGGTGCAAGCGCGTTATCCAGCACCTACATTAGTGCAGATTGCTACACCCATTTTGGGCGGAGCAGGAGGTGGCGGTAAGCCTGATATGGCGCAAGGTGGTGGTGCAGATGGTAGCAAGGCTAAGGAAGCCTTGGCAGCGATTATTGAGGCATTGCGCTAAATTCCCCCCTTCCCATGCGTGATGCGGATCATTAAAGATGCAGAGTGACTTATCGTTCTTCTTCATCTGATCCGTGTGCGTTCATGCAGCGTCGTGCTTATCATCATGCACTGCGTAGCCATTTCCCAAGTTTTTTGCGGGCGACCTTTCATAGCCTCAATCCATCGCAACCTTTTATCCCGAATTGGCATTTGGATGCATTGCACGAAATGATCCGCTATATGGATGCCACGCCTGCATCACGGTTCATTGTTAATATGCCACCACGATCGCTGAAATCTTTGGCACTTACTGTGGCATGGAGTGCCTATTTGTTGGGGCGTGATCCTGCCACGAAAATCATCACGGCAAGCTATTCCTCAGCGATTAGTATCAAACATGCGCTTGATGTGCGCTCGCTTGTGACACAACCATGGTTTATGCACGCCTTCTCAGATTTTCAGATGATGGCAGGGCAAAATGAGAAGCATAAATTTGTGACAACAAAGCATGGCTTTCGTCTTGCAACGTCTGTTGGGGGCAGCCTCACGGGGGAAGGGGGCGATGTGATTATCATTGATGATCCGCTTAATCCCGCACAAGCGCATTCGGTGCATTATCGTCATCGAGCCAATCAATGGTTTGACCATACGCTTTCATCACGGCTGAATGATAAACATCAAGGGCGTATGTTGCTGGTGATGCAACGTCTGCATGAGGATGACCTCACGGGGCATTTACTGCACAAAGGTGGGTGGGAATGTGTGCGATTGCCTGCACTAGCGCAACAACCTTTATCCATTGCGATAGGAGATTGGCGTAAAGAAATGGCAGCAGGGGAATTATTACAGCCAAAACGCGAAACCCATGCATTATTAGAACAATTACGCCGTGATTTGGGAAGTCATGCTTTTCAAGCGCAATATCTACAACAACCCACGGCGCAGGATGGAGATGTGGTGCGTCAAGAATGGCTTCATGAGGTATCGATTATGCCCGATACATTTGACTATACGCTGCAAAGTTGGGATACGGCGATTAAAACAGGGGAGCAGCATGATTATAGTGCGTGTGTAACCATTGGTGTATTGGCAGGGATGATGTATATCCGTGATGTGTGGGCGGGGCGCGTTGATTATCCTGAACTGAAGCGTGCTGTGCTTGCTTTGGCGCATCGTTGGAAGCCCAATGTTGTGCTGATTGAGGATAAAGCAAGTGGGCAATCCTTGCTGCAAGAATTACGCACAGAACCATCACTCACACTAATTCCGATTCAACCGAAGGGCGATAAACTAACGCGTGTGGCACGCATTACCCCGATGTTGGAAGCAGCACACGTGCTTTTTCCACGTCATGCATCGTGGATGCCAGCTTTGCGCGATGAATTATTGCGTTTCCCTCATGCATCCCATGATGATCAGGTGGATGCGCTTGCTCAAGGCGTGCATTGGTGGCGAGAACGCCATGCGGCTATGCAGCCAAGCATACGCACATTATAGCCCGTACATTATATAGCACGTTTCAGTAGGTTTGTTCTTTTTTAAGAGCAACCCTACTGAAAATTCGTGCTATATTTCATATATTTATAGCGCGACCTAGTCGATAGGTTTTTTAACTAACCTATCGCTACGTGTTCAGTCCCATCAACTTATGGGTTGGATTAATGTTGAATAGATGGGGTTTTTGGTCAAATTCTTGAACGAGTTTATCGTAGGGTGAGATAAATTTCAAGGACTTTAGCTTCTTTTGATGAT
>RDZH01000034.1 GCA_004293935.1 Alphaproteobacteria bacterium
TGGCGTAGTCTTGGCGTTACCATGCAATATACTTCCCATAAATTGGTCTCCTTTAGATCAGTATAGCTTATGCCATAAGAAAAAGGAACCAAACAGATAGGCAGTATTATGCACGGGCGCAAACTTCAGGCAATGACAGCATTACGGGGGATTCTGGTAAAAATATTTTCACATCAGGCGCGGGTAATGATGTTATCGATGGCTTAGGTGGAGGAGACATCTATGAATTTGGCGTAGGCGGAGGGAATGACACAATCAATCCTTATTTTGCCATGAAAGAAGAAACTGTGCGTTTTACGGGCAATATTAGCCTTGCGCAAGTGAGTTTTCAACGCGCAGGGGGCGGGAATGATTTAAGCATTCGACTGAATACCAATGACAGCATCACGATCAAGATGCAGTTTTCCGTAGCAGGTGAAACGATACAATATTTTACCTTTGCGGATGGCACATATGATTGGGCATCGCTAAGCCAACATTATGTGAATCGTCAACAAACCACGGGCAATGACGTTATCTATGGCACAATCCAAAATAATACCATCATGGGCGGACTTGGTAATGATACTATTGACATGGCATTTGGTGGCTCGCAATCATTAATCTATACACGCGGAGATGGACAAGATACGGTGATAGCATGGGACAATATGTGGACGGCAACGCCTGATCGCCTTGTGATTCGGGATATTCTCAGCACCGAAGCAACTTTTAGTCGGGCGCAGAGCAACTTGGCAGCGAATGAATTATTGATTACATTACCTAATAGTGGTTCTATCACAATTCGCAATCAGCTTATTGGGGGGAATGATCCCATAGAAACTATTTTCTTTGAAAGAGATAATGTCACCTTCACAGCGCATGAACTGCACGCAAGAATTGCACCAGCGCAACCAACAGCAGGCAATGATTCCATCATTGGTACGGCACAATATGATGTGTTGTATGGTGGTGCGGGCAATGATACGCTCTATGGCGGTGCAGATAATTCGTTCTTTGGTTTATCGGATTCACTTTATGGCGGGGCAGGTAATGATATTTTAGTTATTACGGAAGGAAGTGATGTATTAGATGGCGGTGATGGTGAAGATGTTGTAGATATGAGGCAAACGCGTTCACCTTGGTCGATCACCCTTGATGAGGATGAAATCCAATATTCAGAATCCACGACGATATTCAAAACTACTGCCGTGAATATCGAACATGTCATTGCATCACCACAAAATGACACCATACGTGGCAGCAATGGCAATAATCATTATCGTGGGCATGATGGGCATGATTCAATCAATGGTGGATATGGTAATGACACGATCGATGGTGAGGCAGGACGCGATACCATCGATGGCGGTTATGGCAACGACATTATTCGTTTTTCTGCGCGTACCCATTCTACGATGAGTGCAGCAGATTATATCCGACAATTTAGAATCGGAGATGATATAATAGATTTGTCTGGTTTAGGTTTTAATCGTATCACCTACGAACTTCCAAAAAATAGTGCAGAGATACAGATTTATTTTGATTCTCGCCCATCAATGAATAATACATTTTTTGCAGCAGGTCGCGCATCGTCTGATTTTTCATTTTATCTGGAGGGTGAACTTGCGTCACAACTGAGTATGAGTGATGTTATTTTTGATGCAGCATCCGTTACCAATACCACGTTACAAGCGGATAATGTTCAGGTTACGGGAACACAAAACAGAATCATCCATGGTTTGCATGGTGATGATACGATTATTTCATCATCAGGGAATGATACGCTTATAGGGGGCAGAGGAGATGATAGCATCCAAGGCGCAGCAGGTAATGATAACATCAACGGCGGTGAAGATCGTGATACGATCATAGGGGGCTTAGGTGATGACACCCTCACAGGAGGCTTAGGCGATGATACATTCCTATTCACCTCAGCAACACACAGCACGCGCTTAGCATCGGATCGCATTACTGATTTTACCAGCGGCGATAAAATCGATGTAACAGCCTTGGGTTATGCATCA
>RDZH01000023.1 GCA_004293935.1 Alphaproteobacteria bacterium
TTTTGGCGTAGTCTTGGCGTTACCATGCAATATACTTCCCATAAATTGGTCTCCTTTAGATCAGTATAGCTTATGCCATAAGAAAAAGGAACCAAACAACTACAAAGTATGGCATAATAAAAATATCATGTTCTAATAAAAAACTATTAGACGAACTGCACTAATTATGGTATATTTACTATAGAGAATATAATTATTTATATAAGTTAATTTATTTGGGGAATGCTATGGTAAATCTTTGGGATAATGAATCGAGTGCGCCTGTTGCACCTGTCACCCTTCAACCTTTCGGTGCTGGAGACGTAACCCAACAGCCTGCGGTTGAGAATATCTCATTCTCTAATCCCGATGAGAGAGCGTTCGCCGCTGAAAAAGAGAAAATCATCAACGCTATTAGTATTTCTTCTGGTGGAGCTGTTACCCCTCAAGATCTTGATGGGCTTTCTGAAAATGAGTTGTCACAAATTAATCCTAATACGATAGGTGATGTGATTCGTAGGGCGGCTATTGGTGAAGCGGTGGATACGGCAGGGCTTCCTACTGCGGTGGCACATGTGGTTGAACGCACGCAACAAGCGGTAAAAGAACGAGAAGCGTTGCAAGAAAATCTTGGCTCTATGCTTACCGTGGGTGCGATAGGTGGAACGATGTTTGGGGCAGCACCCGCAGCATTGAGTAGTGCGGGAGCGGGAGAAGCGTTATTTCCTGTATCTTCTAGGTCTGCTAGCCCTGAACCTACCAGCACATCAAAACATCCATTTGAAGCACTTCTTGAGTCGTTAAAACCAATTATCGCGCTTTTTCAGCAGCTTAATATGACTGCGCAGAATGCAGGGCAGGGGGTTGAAGTTGGATTGAATCAGTTAGGAAATCTCGCTCCTCCACCTGTTCCAACCATTGGGCGTTCTCAAGAACTTGGTCAGCGTGCAATGTAGTTTGGAATAGAGGCTAGTAGTGTGAGAGGCTTTTGAGGGTCTCTCACAATAATAGGTGATTATAAAGCGCGTCTGAGTTCACGCTATAACCATATGAACGAGTGCCACGAATTTTCAATAGGCGTGTTCGTCAAAAAGAACCAACCTATCGAAACGTGCTATATTGTTTTTTACGTATCCTCGTCACTCCTGCGAAGGCAGGAGTCCAGTTAGAAGCGTTGTTATGGATACCAGCCTTCGCTGGCATGACAAGAATTGAGAGTTATGCAGAAGTCTCAGACCATCTATTCACTCAGCTCCGTGCCACCAATCGTCATGCGATCAATCAAGAGTGATGGTTGCCCAACACCCACAGGCACAGATTGCCCTGCTTTACCGCATGTCCCTACGCCATCATCTAGGGATAGATCATTGCCGATTGCGGTAATGCGCTGCATGACTTCTGGACCATTGCCGATTAATGTCGCGCCTTTGATGGGATAGGTAATCACGCCATCTTCAATCATATAGGCTTCAGAGGCAGAAAATACGAATTTACCAGACGTAATATCTACCTGCCCACCACCAAAATGTACGGCATAAATTCCACGTTTCACGCTACGGATCATTTCTTGCGGGTCTTCTGTTCCTGCAAGCATATAGGTATTGGTCATACGTGGCATAGGAAGATGCGCGTAGGATTCCCTACGACCATTACCCGTGGGTTGTACCCCCATCAAACGGGCATTCATGCGATCCTGCATATAGCCTTTCAAGATGCCATCCTCAATCAGAACATTATACGCCGTAGCCGTTCCCTCATCATCAATCGTGAGTGATCCACGACGATGTTCGATCGTACCATCATCAACCACGGTGACACCTTTTGATGCCACTCGCTCACCAATACGCCCTGAGAAAGTCGAAGTCCCTTTGCGGTTGAAATCACCCTCTAATCCATGCCCTACTGCTTCATGCAAAAGCACGCCACACCATCCACCGCCCAACACGACAGGTAATTCACCAGCCGGGGCAGGGCGAGCTTCAAGATTTACGAGTGCTTGACGTAGTGCTTCGTCTGCTTGTTTTTTCCATTGCTGTGGTGTGACATAATGGTTATATCCTGTGCGCGCACCTGCACCTGATGATCCTGATTCCATGCGACCATTTTGTTCCACGACGACAGAGATGTTGAGCCGCACCAATGGGCGCGTATCACGCACCGCATCATGATCGGGGCGGATAATTTCCACTACTTGAAAATTGCCAACAATAGAAGCCGATACTTGCTTCACTCTGCTATCTTTGGCACGTAAATAGGCATCAATTTCACCTAATAAATCGACCTTATGTGCAAAGGCTAATTCGTGAATGGGATTGACATCCGTATAAAGTGGTTTGGGCGCACGATTCACGGCTACGGAAATATTATGCGATTGTGGTGTTTTTGCAATAGCCCGTACCGTCTGTGCAGCGCGTACAATGGCTTCTTCACTCAACTCATTGGCATGAGCAAAGCCACATGTTTCCCCTGAAACGGAACGCAGCCCAAAGCCCTGTGAGGTGCTGTAGCTTGCATTGCGAATGCAGCCATCATCATAGGAAACCACTTCCGTTTGGTCATATTCACAGAATAATTCGCCATCATCCATACCTGTAAGAGCATCGGCAATCATACGCTGCACACGCTCACGATCCATAGACACCACGCCACGCGATGCCCCATCAAAAAAATCAAAATTCTTATCCATATCTATCTGCATAGCGTAACTGTGGCATAGATTCCAGAAAAAACCTTTACATGTGCGTAAAAATGGCTATTTATAGGTGCAACTATTGCGTTTGAACAAATGCGATGCTAAACTGCATAACCATAGTCTTATATAAGGTATTGTAATGGCGATGAAACTAAAATTATTTACGATGGTGCTGATGGTCGCACTTATCTGTGTCATATCACCTGCCGTTGCGCAGGAAGCCCCTAGCTCACCTGCACTGATTATGCTCAGCGATGAAGAACGTCAAGTGCGCGGTATGGCGGTTGAAAAACAAATGACTTATCAAGAGCCAGTCACTCCTGTGATGGAACAACTGATTGCGGAGCATGATTATATTTTCTGGATTATCACAGTAATCACTATTTTTGTAACGGCTCTCCTTATTTATGTGTGTATCCGCTTCAGTGCCAAAAAGAATACTAAGCCCAGTACCACCACGCATAATACATTCCTTGAGATTATCTGGATCGCTGTGCCTGTGCTGATTCTTATTTCTATTTTCATCCCTTCCTTGAAGTTGCATTATTACATGGATAGAGTGCCTGACCCTGACATGACAATCAAAGTGACGGGCTATCAATGGTATTGGGGATATTCTTATCCTGATCACGGCATTGATGAATATACATCTTATATGAAAGAAGAAAAGGATTTGAAAGAGGGTGAAACGCGCCTCCTTTCCGTGGATAACCCTATTGTTGTGCCAAAAGGTGCGAAAGTACGCGTTTTGCTTACGGGGGGCGATGTGATTCACAGTTTTGCTATGCCTGCATTTGGTGTGAAAACGGATTGTGTTCCGGGGCGACTCAATGAAACATGGTTTCAAGCGAATCAAGTTGGCATTTATTATGGGCAATGTTCAGAATTATGTGGTGTAAAGCATGGTTTTATGCCTATTGAAGTACGCGTGGTTGAACCTGAAACATTCGCTAAATGGGTGGAGCAAGCGAAACAGGGGAACTATGGATTTGGAAATAGCCCTATTGCAAAAGTAGCGCAAATAGATTAAAACGAAGAAAAAATGAGCGTAGGAGCATCATTTATGAACGCAGCAGCACATCACGATCATCATCATGATCATCATACCCCGACAGGTTATCGTCGTTGGTTGTTTTCAACGAACCATAAGGATATCGGCACATTATATTTGATATTTGCCGTTATTGCTGGGTTGCTTGGTGCGGCCTTTTCGATCGCATTGCGTATGGAACTTGCTGAGCCGGGTGATCAGTATTTTGGCGGAAATTATCAACTTTATAATGTTTTTGTAACCGCTCACGCAATTTTGATGGTGTTCTTCCTGATTATTCCTGCCTTGTTTGGTGGATTTGGTAATTGGTTTGTTCCTATCATGATTGGTGCGCCTGATATGGCGTTTCCGCGTATGAATAATATCAGCTTCTGGTTGCTTGTTCCCTCTATCTTGTTGTTGATTGGTTCAGCATTCATTGGTAATGGTGCAGGTACGGGCTGGACGATGTATCCGCCACTATCGAATATCATTTCACATCCTGATGCATCGGTGGATTTGGCAATTTTCTCACTGCATTTGGCGGGTGTTTCTTCCATTCTTGGTTCGATAAACATCATTGTGACTGTGTTCAATATGCGCGCTCCGGGTATGACCTTATTGCGTATGCCGTTGTTTTGTTGGGCGATTTTGCTCACGGCTATTTTGTTATTGCTCTCGCTGCCCGTACTTGGTGGTGCGATCACCATGACGCTGACTGATCGTAATTTTGGTACGCAGTTTTTTGATCCAGCGGGTGGCGGTGATCCGATTTTATATCAACATCTATTCTGGTTTTTTGGGCATCCTGAAGTATATGTATTGATTCTTCCAGCGTTTGGAATTATCAGTGAAGTGGTTGCTACCTTCTCCCGCAAGCCAATTTTTGGATATAATGGCATGGTGTTTGCCATGAGTATTATCGGTGTTTTAGGGTTCGTTGTGTGGGCGCACCATATGTTCACTGTGGGCATGAGTGCCGATACACGCGCCTATTATATGTTTGCAACAATGTTGATTGCCGTGCCAACGGGCATTAAAATCTTCACATGGATTGCAACTATGTGGGGTGGTTCGATAGTCTTTACAACGCCTATGCTCTTTGCGATTGGCTTCATCTTTCTCTTTACCGTAGGGGGAGTGACGGGTATTGTGCTTGCGAACGCTGCTGTGGATATTTCCATGCATGATACCTATTATGTGGTGGCGCATTTCCATTATGCGATGTCGCTTGGGGCATTATTTGGGGTATTTGCAGGCTTCTATTATTGGATTGGTAAAATCTGTGGCTATCAATATAATGAGACGTTAGGGAAAATACATTTCTGGATCTTCTTTATTGGCACAAACCTTACCTTCTTCCCGCAACATTTCTTAGGCTTAGCAGGGATGCCACGCCGTATTCCTGATTATCCTGATGTTTATGCTCATTGGAATTATATTTCATCTATTGGATCGTATATTGCAGGGTTCGGAGCTATTTTCTTCCTCTATGTAGTGTTGCGTATTTTCACTGATAAGGTGAAAGCTGGTGATAATCCGTGGGGTGTTGGTGCAACAACGATTGAATGGACGGTATCTTCTCCGCCAGCATTTCATACGTTTGAAACAATTCCTCACATTGCCCCACAAGGATCGCATTAATGGTCGCTACCGCAACTCATCCTTATGCTGAAACACGGGAAGCATCTATTCGAGATTATTGGATGCTTCTTAAGCCGGGCGTTATGTCCTTGGTAGTGTTCACGGCGTGGGTTGGGTTATATGCTGCTCCCATATCATGTTCCTTCTCACAAGGTGTGTTGATTGTCTTAGCCATCGCCCTAGGATCGGGTGGTGGAGCTGCCATTAATATGTGGTATGATGCAGATATTGATCGGATCATGAATCGCACGCAAAAACGCCCCATTCCTTCTGGTGTCATATCAGAACAGGATGTTTTGGCATTAGGTTTGATACTTTCCGCTTTGTCCGTTATGCTTTTGGGGTTGAGTGCAAATTGGGCGGCGGCAGGATTATTAGCGTTTGCCATTTGGTTTTACGCGGTGTTCTACACCATGCTATTAAAGCGTTCTACTCCTCAAAATATTGTCATCGGTGGAGCGGCGGGTGCATTTCCTCCGTTAATCGGGTGGTTGAGTGTGCATCCCGTTATCCAATTAGAACCGATTTTATATGTCCTCATCATCTTTATGTGGACTCCGCCACATTTTTGGGCATTAGCCTTATACCGTCATGATGATTATAAAAATGCCTCTATCCCCATGCTTCCAGCAGTAAAAGGGGAGCGCAGCACCTTAAACCATATTCTTTTTTATACGATAGTGCTGGTGTTTGTTACGCTCTTGCCGTATCTTTTGGGGTATCGCTCTGAATTTTATGGCGTAGGCGCAATGGTTCTTGGTGGTATTTTTTTCGTGAAGGCGTGGAATTTATGGCGCACTCCCAATAAGCGATCTTCTATGCGGCTTTTTGGTTTTTCTATTCTGTACTTGTTTGCTTTATTTGGTATGATTGTATGTGATGTTCACCTTATTCAGTATTTTCTATGATTTCATGAGATTAAGGAGATTTTGTGAGCGCGCATCCTACCACATCGATACATAATGAGACGGCAGAGCATGTTGTACATTGTACTAATCAGCTAGATATTACGTCATTTTCCTATGAAGTGATTCTATTGATGGGAGTGAGTTTCATCATTGGATCACTTTTTACAACATTATGTCTTGTGATTTTGGATGGTATCCGTCTCGCTATGCATGAACAAGAATCTTCTCCGAGTGAGGAACATTAATATATATGCCTTATAATCACATACATAAAATCAAACGTAAAAAAAATTATATATTACTGGTGATTTTATTAACCATTTTTGCTTTGCTTTATTACGTAACGATCATGAAATTTTCTGTTCAGATAGGGGCATAATGCCTATGCGTTCGATTGCGACGAAAAACTATTCTCTTGCGGCAAGCCTCATGATGCTGGTGATGGGGATGGTTATGCTGAGTTATGCCGCCGTTCCTCTTTATAATATGTTTTGCAAAATGACAGGTTATGGCGGAACTCCTATGACCAATGCGAGGGAGGGCGATGTTCCCATACTCGCACGCACAGTGACAGTTGGATTTAATACTGATGTGCATAGTGATTTACCATGGTCGTTCACTTCGTTGCAAAAACACATCACATTGCGCCTTGGTGAAAGAAAACTGGCTTTTTTTGAGGCTAAGAATTTGAGCAATCATACCCTCACAGGGACATCAACTTTTAATGTTACGCCACATAAGGCTGGTAGTTTTTTCATCAAAACAAAATGCTTTTGCTATGAAAATCAAAAACTTAAACCAAATGAGACAATGCGTTTTGCAGTTTCTTTTTATCTTGATCCCGCGCTTGTGAACGAAGATGATATGGATGAAGTGAAAAATATCATCTTGTCTTATACGTTTTTTCAAGTAAAAGAAGATAAAATATAGAACTTCATTTAAGGAGCGATTATGAGTGCATCACACGAACAAAGTCATCCCTATCATGTTTTAGAGCCAAGCCCCTATCCTATTGCAACATCCTTTAGTCTGTTGTTACTTGTGGTGGGTGGCGTGATGTGGATGCATAAGCATATGTGGGGTATGCCCGTGACTATGGCGGGTTTATTGGCCGTGCTTATCTGTTGCTTTTATTGGTGGCGTTCTACTATTCGGGAAGGAATCTTCGATAAAGCGCATAATCATGTGGTGCAGAGCGGTTTGCGCTTTGGTATGACGCTATTTATTGCTTCCGAGGTCATGTTCTTTGTGGCATTTTTTTGGGCGTTCTTTAATGCTAGCTTATTCCCTCGTATTTTTATTACGGATGGTCCGTGGGATGTATTGACGGGCGTTGCGTCGTGGCCCCCTAAAGGCATTGAAACGATGAATGCTTGGGATTTGCCATTGCTCAATACCTTGATTTTGCTCTTTTCTGGCACTACCCTCAACTGGGCGCATTACGCTATTCTGCACAATAAAAAAAGCGATGTGACGCGTGGTTTGGCACTGACTGTTGCATTAGGCGTTATTTTTACGGCTCTGCAAGCATTAGAATATTCTCATGCTACCTTTGCTATGAAGGACACAGTCTATGGCGCGACATTCTATCTTGCTACAGGTTTTCATGGTGCGCATGTTCTGATTGGGACGATGTTTATCGCGGTCAATTTAGTGCGTTCTATGCGTGGCACGCTTTCTCAGGAAGGGCATTTGGGGTTAGAATTTGCCGCATGGTATTGGCATTTTGTTGACGTGGTGTGGTTGTTTTTGTTTGTATTCGTCTATTGGTGGGGGGCGTGATCGAACATCAACGTGCCTCATGGCTACGAGGTCATTGCCCTGCATGTGGGGGTGCATCATTATTTCGGTCGTTCCTTGAACCCTATGATGCTTGCCCTGCATGTGGGTGGAGTGCAAAGGGGTGCGATTTAGGCGATGCATCGGTGTATATTGCCATACTCATTATAGGCGTGGTGGTGGGGGCTTTCGCTGTATGGCTTGAATTACGCTATGCCCCTTCTTTGTGGCTTCATGCCGTGATTGAAATACCCTCTGTGCTTCTTTTATCCTGTGTCTTAATACGCGTTTGTCGTGGTTTCTTTCTGCACCTTGCTTATTATAGTCGTTTGACAAAAAAATGACTCATTTTTTACGTCAAGAAACGACTATAATACTATGATTTTATAGTGCTTTTAACTATTTATCTTTGCCGATTTATCGGTCATGATATAATAGAAGCACTATAGGCAACAGCAACATCATAGCTCGTGTTTTTATTTGACTGCAACTGCCATTTTTGGCTTTTAATCTGTACAAAATAGTGCTACACCATTTGCTTATGACATATGCACATTCTTCAGTTTCTATTCGTTCTATGGCAAATGCTGTGCGCGCCCTTTCTATGGATGCCGTAGAGAAGGCTAATTCTGGTCATCCGGGGATGCCTATGGGGTTTGCGGATGTTGCTACCGTCTTGTGGACGGAATTGCTACGTCACAATCCTGATGTTCCGCAATGGCCGAATCGGGATCGCTTTATTTTATCGGTTGGGCATGGTTCAATGCTGCTTTATTCTCTGTTGCATTTAACGGGGTATGCAGACATGACAATCGAAGAATTGCAGCGTTTTCGTCAATTAGGTTCAAAAACCTGTGGTCATCCTGAATATGGTCATGCTGCAGGCATCGAAACCACAACAGGGCCTTTGGGGCAGGGGCTTGCCAATGCTGTGGGGATGGCACTTGCTGAGCGTAGAATGCGTAGCTTGATGGGTGAAGATATTATTCATCATCACACCTATGTTGTGGTTGGTGATGGGTGCTTAATGGAAGGCATTGCGCAGGAAGCCTTGTCCTTTGCGGCGCATCAAAAACTCGATAAACTGATTATTTTGTTTGATGATAATGGTATCACGATTGATGGTTCAACCTCGCTTGCTACTTCAGAAAATCATTGTGCGCGCTGCCGTGCATTAGGTTTTGATGTGCATGAAGTCGATGGTCATGATCCCGTTAAAATTACGGAGGCTTTGTTCAAAGCACGTGCAAGCGATGCCCCTTCATTTATCGCGTGTAAAACAACTATCGCCTATGGTGCGCCAACGAAAAAAGGCACATCTTCGAGCCATGGATCACCCTTGGGCAAAGATGAAATTGCTGGAGCGCGTGAGGCACTTGATTGGAATTACGCACCTTTTGAAGTCCCGCAAACTATCTATGATGCGTGGCGTGAAAGCGTGCAGGATAATAAGCGTGATTATGATGCATGGTGCGAACGTTATGCGGCACTTCCAGAAGAAAAGCGCGCTGATTTTGAGCGTCTTATGTCGGGAGCATTGCCCCATGCTTGGGTTGCAGCATTAGAGGAAATGAAAGAAGCTACATGCGCGCAGCCTGTGAATGAGGCGACACGTCAGTCTTCTGCAAAAATATTGGAAATTCTCACTGCCCATATTCCTGAACTCATAGGAGGATCAGCGGATTTAACAGGTTCAAACTTAACGAAAACTTCTGCATTGGAAGGAATGACTCCTGCTAAGCCTGATGGACGCTATGTCTATTACGGTATCCGTGAACATGCTATGGGGGCGATCATGAATGGTTTGGCACTCTATGGTGGGTGTATAGCGTATGGCGGCACATTTCTTGTGTTTGCTGATTATATGCGCCCTGCCATGCGTTTGAGTGCCTTAATGAATCTTGGTGTTATTTATGTGATGACGCATGATTCGATTGGTGTTGGAGAAGATGGACCAACACATCAACCGATTGAGCATCTTGCCTCTTTACGTGCGATGCCGCATCTGAATGTCTTTCGTCCTGCGGATCGCATCGAGACGATTGAAGCGTGGGCATTAGCGATTGCAGCGCGTACTAAGCCTTCAGTTTTGGCATTAACACGGCAAGCATTGCCACAGTTGCGTTATGAGTATGCGCAAGAAAATAAGGTGGCGTATGGTGCGTATGCTTTACGGCAATCAGACGATGATCGCGCCGTGCTTGTTGCTACGGGTTCGGAAGTCTCTCTTGCTATAGAAGCCTATGAACTATTGCAGCAAATGGGCGTTCATGTGCGTGTCGTTTCTATGCCATGCATGGAATTATTTTTTGAACAAACAGAAGAATACAGAACCTCGCTGATCCCGCAGAATCTTCCAGTTGTCGGTATTGAGGCCGCCTGCTCCTTTGGGTGGCATCGTATCTTGGGTGCGCGTGGGGCGTTTGTTGGTTTGGATCATTTTGGAACATCTGCACCTGCTAAGGATGTGTATCGCCATATGGGGCTTACATCACAAGCCGTAGTGCGTGCAGTGCAAGAGCTTATTTAACTATTATTGACGGAGAGATTATGGTAACGATTGGTATAAATGGTTTAGGGCGTATTGGGCGTTGCGTGCTGCGCGCATTGGAGGAGCAAGGCTTTTCTGATATTAAAGTAGGTGCGGTGAATGATCTTACCCCCGTGGAAAGCATTGCGCATTTGTTGAAATATGATTCAGTACATGGGCGTTTTACTGGCGGTGTTGAAGTTCAAGGCAATCAGATTACCTTCGGTTCACAGCGTTTTCCTGTTTTGTCTGAGCGCAATCCTGAAGCGATTGGTTGGGATAAATATGGTGTTGATATTGTGTTGGAATGCACAGGAATCTTTACATCGATTGATAAATGTGGTGCGCATATCAAAGGGGGCGCAAAGCGTGTGATCCTTTCTGCTCCGCCAAAAGATGAGATGAAAACCGTTGTGTTTGGTGTCAATCATGCCACGATTCTTGCAAGCGATGCGATTATTTCTAATGGTTCATGCACGACAAATTGTTTAGCACCGTTGGCAAAAGTTTTGAATGACACGTTTGGCATTGAAAGCGGCTTTATGACCACCATACATTCTTACACGAATGATCAGCCAGTGGTTGATGCAGGACATGCCGATTTGCGCCGTGCGCGTGCTGCGGCTATGTCGATGATTCCAACCAGCACGGGTGCAGCAAAGGCACTTGGTGCAGTATTGCCTGAATTGAATGGCAAGCTCGATGGAACGGCGGTGCGTGTGCCAACACCGAATGTATCTCTTGTGGATTTAACCTTTACTGCAAGTAAGCCACTCAGCAAAGAAGCGATTGCACAGGCGTGCATTGATGCCGCTCAAGGATCAATGCAGGGCATTTTAGGCGTGACAACAGAGCCGTTAGTATCTATTGACTATACACATAACCCAAATAGCAGCACGGTAGATTTAACATCTATTTTTGTGGTGAATAAAACGATGGGTCGGATTGCTTCGTGGTATGATAATGAGTGGGGATTCTCTTGCCGTATGCTTGAAGTAGCGCGCTATTTAGCAAACGGAGCGACGGCACGTGTCGCCGCATAAAGTGCCATTGATGCAGGGCAACACCCCAAATTGGATTGGGGTGTTGACGGTCTATCATCGTGAAGTGTGGCGTTTTTCTAAGGTGTGGAATCAGACGCTTATTTCTCCGATTATTTCGACCTTATTATTTCTTGCGGTGCTAACCCTTGCGATGGGAGAGAATAAGCGCACTGTAGGTGATCTGCCCTTTGATGTTTTTGTTGCTCCGGGGCTTGTGATGATGGCTGTGGTGCAGAATGCTTTTGCTAATTCGTCATCTTCCTTAATGCTGGCAAAGATTCAGGGTGTGATTATTGATATTCTTATGCCCCCTCTGAAAGGATGGGAAATTACTCTTGGCATTGTTGCGGGTGGCATTACCCGTGGTTTGGCTGTGGGGGTAGGGGTGATGCTGGCAATGTATGTGTTTGTACCATTTACTATCTATTATCCCTTCATTGGGTTTTATTATGTTGTCATGGCAAGTATGATGTTGGCTTTGCTTGGTATGTTGGGCGGTATTTATGCACAGGGCTTTGATCAGCTCTCTGCTTTTACCAATTATCTCGTGACTCCGCTTTCTTTTCTTTCAGGAACATTTTATTCTATTCAACAATTACCGCCTTTTTGGCAGAATATAAGCTATTATAACCCATTTTTTTATATGATTGATGGCTTTCGTTTTGCGCTGACGGGTCATAGTGATGGTGATGTTTTTGTGGGCATGATCCTACTTGCGGTAGTGAATATCGTCTTATCATGGATCGTACAGCGTTTATTTTCGCAAGGGTGGCGATTACGGAGTTAACGATCCATATGTATTTAGACTTGCCTTTTGATGTAAGCGTGCTATGGTATGATGCTTTGAATTCTGGCGATATTATCACTATGGATGATGATCGTCTAATGATACTAGATTAATGATGAGTTTTTATGGGGCAGACTGTGCAGAAACAACCGCATGATGTAAATGAATCCGTGGCATTAGAACATGGTTTAACGAAAGAAGAATATCAATCGATTCATGAAATCCTTGGAAGAGTACCGAATCTTGTGGAATTGGGGATTTTTTCGGTGATGTGGAGTGAGCATTGTTCCTACAAAACGACGCGCAAATGGTTGTCGCAATTACCAACCACTGGGGCGAAAGTGATTTGTGGTCCCGGAGAAAATGCAGGGGTTATCGATATTGGTGACGGGCAAGCGGTGATTTTCAAAATGGAAAGCCATAATCACCCGTCTTTTATTGAGCCTTATCAGGGGGCAGCAACGGGCGTGGGCGGTATTCTTCGCGATGTGTTCACTATGGGAGCGCGTCCGATTGCACTCATGAATGCTTTGCGTTTTGGTGCGCCCACTCACCCGCGTACAAAGCATTTGGTCTCTGGCGTGGTGCGTGGCATTGGTGGATATGGAAATTGCGTTGGCGTTCCTACTATTGGTGGAGAAACCAATTTTGATGAAGCCTATAATGGTAATATTTTAGTGAATGCGATGGCAGTAGGCTTAGCGGATCAAGATAAGATTTTTTATTCTGCGGCGGCGGGTCTTGGGAATCCTGTCGTCTATGTCGGAGCGAAAACGGGGCGTGATGGCATTCATGGGGCAACCATGGCATCTGCGGAGTTTGATGAGAACTCCGAAGAAAAACGCCCAACCGTGCAAGTGGGTGATCCCTTTACAGAAAAATTGCTGATTGAGGCGTGCTTGGAATTGATGCAAACTGATGCCGTGATTTCCATTCAAGATATGGGCGCGGCAGGTTTAACCTGTTCTTCACTTGAAATGGCGGGTAAAGGTGGTTTAGGCATTGAATTAGTGCTGGATGATGTGCCGCAACGTGAAACGGGTATGACACCCTATGAGATTATGCTCTCAGAAAGCCAAGAACGGATGTTGATGGTGTTGCGTCCAGATAGCGTAGAGATGGCATATGCTATTTTCCGCAAATGGGATTTAGATTTTGCGACGATTGGTACGCTTACCGATACGGGAAGAATGGTGCTGAAATGGCGCGGTGAGGTGGTAGGCGATATGCCGATTGCGCCTATTTCAACAGCGTCTCCTGTGCTTGATCGCCCCTATCAGATTGTCTGCGCGGATGAAGCCTTGCCCGCATGGTCAATCAAAGAAACGTCACTCACTGATGTGATGAAGCGCATGTTGGCGTTGCCTGATCTGGCAAGTAAACGCTGGATATGGGAGCAATATGATCATCGCGTGATGAATAATACGATTGTGAAGCCGTCATGCGATGCATCGGTTGTGCGCATTCAAGGGATGAGCAAAGGGCTTGCTATCAGCACAGATTGCACCCCACGTTATTGCAAGGCTTCCCCTTTTGAAGGTGGAAAACAAGCGGTTGCTGAATGTTGGCGTAACATTATTGCAACGGGGGCAGAACCTATTGCGATCACGAATTGCTTGAATTTTGGTAATCCTGAAAAGCCTGAAATTATGGGGCAGTTGGTTGGTTCGTTGCAAGGGATGGCAGAGGCGTGCCGTGTGTTGGATTTTCCTGTCGTCTCGGGCAATGTATCGCTTTATAATGAAACCAACGGTGCATCTATTTTACCAACTCCTGCCATTGGCGGGGTCGGTGTTATTGCGGATGTAGAAGATGCGATTACCATTGGCGTGAACAAAGCAGGTGATGTTTTGATGCTTGTTGGTGAGACGAAAGGGCATTTGGGGGCATCGTTATTTTTGCGTGATGTCGCACAAGTGCGTGCGGGTTTGCCTCCTAAAGTCGTGCTGGAACAGGAACGATTACATGGGTTGTTTGTACGCAAATTGATTTTGAAGGGTCTGATTTCTGCGTGCCATGATGTATCAGATGGTGGCTTGATGATTGCTATTGCTGAAATGGTGATGGCAGGTGGCATGGGTGCAACCGTGAACCTTCCTTATAAAAATAATGCATGGGCGATGTTGTTTGGTGAAGATCAAGCGCGTTATGTACTTGCTGTTCCGCCATCCTCGGTTGCATCGGTGCAAACATGGGCAGAAGAACAGAACGTGCCGTGTGCGGTGATTGGTGCGGTCGGAGGTGGTAGCTTGATCGTGAATCAAGAAACTATTGCAACGGTAGCAGAATTGCGCACGATGCATGAAGCGTGGATGCCTCAATTTATGTCTTGATCATTCGTGAAAATATTCTATGATTCTGGATATATCAATGTAGGGAGCTATCATGCCATTACCAGCAGAAGAAATGACAAAACGCATCAAACATGCCATACCTGATGCTCAGATTGAGTTAGTGGATTTAGCAGGGGATAATGATCATTGGCAAGTGACGGTCACATCTTCTTTGTTCAACAATATCTCACGGGTGAAGCAACATAAGATGGTCTATGATGCATTTGGTGCGGATATGGGAACGACACTTCATGCGTTGAGCGTACATACCAAAGTTGCCTAATGTTTGAATTATCCTTCGGGGAAATTTTGGTGGTGGTACTTGTGGGGCTTGTGGTGCTTGGTCCAGAAGAGCTGCCCGTTGTTGCGCGTTCAGTTCGCCGTATGTGGCGTTCATTGCATCAAACGACTCATGATATTCAACAGCAAGTCATGCAGATCATCGACGACCCAGAAATGGAAGAACCGTTAAAGCCCGTCAGTTTGATTCGTGGTGATGATGGCACATATTATGAAGCCTATGATGTATCTGAGTTAGCGCATTATCGCACACCGCCTTCTACTCATGATACTACGAAGGAATCACCCCATGAGTGACGCGCCCATACTCACCAAGCATAATGTGGTATCGCATCTGACTGAGTTGCGCAATCGTATGCTGATTGGTCTTGCGGTGTGGATAGGTGCATCTATTGCGTGCTATCTGGTGGTGGAGCATGTGTTATATTGGTTGACGCTTCCGCTACAAGAGGCTTTTGCTAATCCGCAGGATAAACGGCTTATCTTCACCAGCTTGCCTGAGGCTTTTTTGACCTATCTATCTCTTGCCTTTTTTGCGGGATTTCTTGTGGCGTTTCCTGTGCTTGCGTTTCAACTTTATCGCTTTGTTGCTCCGGGGTTATACCGTCATGAGCGGCATGTCGTCTTGCCTTTTGTCATTGCTGCACCCCTATTATTTTATCTTGGGGCGGCACTTGCCTATTTTTATATTTTTCCTGCGGCATGGAAGTTTTTTGTCAGTTTTGAGCTAAGTGGGCAGGGGGGGGCATTGCCCGTCGAGTTAGAGGCAAAATTGGGGGAATATCTCAACCTTATCATGAGCATCATTTGTGCGTTTGGCTTGGCCTTTCAGCTTCCCATCATCTTATTATTGATGATTCGTGCAGGTATGATCCGTACTGCAACTCTACGATCGGGAAGACGCTATGCGATTGTGATTTTGTTGATTATTGCAGCATTTCTTACCCCACCTGATGTGCTTTCCCAGCTTGGGTTATTTGCGGCACTTTATGCGCTCTATGAAGTGGCGATTGTGATGGGGCGGTATTATGAGCCACCTGCATCATGATGTAGGTTCTATAGCTTATTGATAATCGAAAAATAGGCGCGATGCGGTAATAATCCTAATGTTTTCAAAACATAGGTAAAGCGTTTAGGGAAATGGATGTCATAATCCCCACGGCTCAAGCCCTTCATAATGTACGTAGCAGCGTGATCGACGCTGATCATGCAGGGCATAGGGAAATGGTTTTTATCCGTCAAGCGTGTTTTCACAAAGCCTGGATTAATGATGTGGGTGGTGATGGCAGTTCCGTCAAGGTCAATGCGGAGATTTTCTGCCATATGAATCAGTGCTGCTTTGCTTAACCCATAGCCCATGGCGCGCGGAAGCCCGCGAAATCCTGCGACACTACCTACCAAGGCAATCGCCCCGTGATTGCGTGCCACCATATCAGGAAGCACATGATGCACGGCACGCACTGCTCCCATCAGATTCACATCAATCATGGCTTGTACGTGCGCAAGGTCAAAGTCACGCGCACTCATCGGTTCATAAGCACCCGCATTGTAGAGCATCATGGTGATGGGGCGAAATGATTGTGCTTGGGCGTATGCCTGCATTAAGGATGCATCATCCGTGACATCACAGAGAATGCAGCGCACCCGCTCAGGAGCGCGTGTCTCTAATGCTTCAAGCGGGGCGTGACTGCGACCACTTACCGAAATAGTTGCCCCTGCTTCAATCATACGGATTGCCAGTGCTTCCCCAATGCCATGGCTTGCCCCAATGAGCCAAATATGCTCCCCCTTCCAATCGCGCTTCATTCGTGTGACTCCTTAGTAAAGGCAATCTGTACTTCACCCACAGGCAAACCAAATTTGCGTAAATAGCTACGATTCAACAGCACATTATCAGCGGTTAAATACATCCAATCATCAACGCTAAGCGCAATGGTTGATCCATCCTCTTGCTTATGGTTGAGGACATAATCAAAATTGACGGCATTACCATATTGGCTTCCTTTAGCGATACCTTTCACATCACCCGCCGTACCTTGGAAATGATGTTCATCGCTAAATTGTAGCGTCCATACACGCGTATCGGTTGTACCATCGCTGAAATGGAACACCTCATCAAGCGTGCCTTTATTCCCTTCCCACGATGCTTTGATGGTTGCGGTGAAATGGCGCGATGGACGACCACGCCAATCATAAATCATGCCATGTGCTTTAAGCGTGCCATTGAGATATTCGCGTATATCAAGTTTTGGTTGCACATCTTTGAATGATTCGACATCAGGTGCGCACGCAGTGAGTAGGGGAAGCAAGAGGAGAGTGCGTAGTAATTTCATTGAGTTGTTCCTTATAAAAAATTGACATGCAGCAATAAAAGTGATACATATATTAGATGCATATTGAGTGGGATGATACGAAAAATCTTCCTGAACGTCATTCCCGCGAAGGCGGGAATCCATAACGGGTGATAGTTACTGGATTCCTGCCTACGCAGGAATGACGGAATCTCTAGAGTGCCTAGAAATGTTCGTGGAAAAATTATGGCTATCAATAAATATACAGGCAAAGAAGAATATATTGCATATGACGATGGTACATCTGTGCTACTTGATGAAGATGATTCTCCGCCATTCACGGAAGAAGAATGGGAGAATGCCCCGAAAATTAAAGCATCAGATTTGCTACCCCCCGCTTTCTTCAAGGTATTGGAAGAAAAACGTGTTGGCAGACCTGCAAAGCCAGATAAACGTAAGCAAGTTTCCATCCGCCTTGATCCTGATTTATTGGAAGCATTCAAGGCAACAGGGGCAGGATGGCAAACGCGCATCAATGAGATATTACGCCAGAACATGCCGAAATAGCAACAATTCATACATCACCTCGTTTGTGCATCCATATGCAGAACATGACAGAAATTATTTTTATTCCACATGGAATGAGAGTATAGGCAGTAAGTAAAGGCATGATGTTTGCATCCCCTGCCATAGATGGGCGGTAGCCGTACCATGCAAGGACGGGCAATACAATGCCAGCAGCAAGAGCCATCATCGATTTATTTAAGAAATGCCATAAGCTAAAACCAAGATTGCGCATCTGTGGATAAACACTTAGTGCATTGCCATAAAGTGCGGGCATGAGGCACAAATCTGCACCAACAGCAATACCCGACATCAAGCAAATGACATAAAAAGCAAGCGCATCCCCACGACCTAAGCCATAGGCGCAACTAAAGGAAAACACCGCGAGCAGCATCCCCACGCTCAAGCAGCGCATCAGACCAAAACGAAGCGATGCACGTGACCATAGGGGCAAACTCAGGGCAGAAGCTGCAAAATAGGTAAGCAGCATAAAGCCCGACTGATCTTTTGCATCCAGAACATCTTCAACATAAAATAAGAACAAGATACTGGTGATGCTGGTTGGCATGGAATTGATGCAAAACAACGTCAAGATACGCCGAATCGATCTATCCTGCACAAGCATACGCCATGATCCTTGTTCTTGGTTGTTTATGGATGAGGTGTTAAGAGACCGCAATGCGTGCGCCGTGATCCCAATACCAATGATTGCAATAGGGATGAATATCAGGCTAAAATAATGATAGCCCATACGATCCCCCCATGATTGCACCAATATGGTAGGAAGGCTTGCAGCAGCCACTAAGCCAAGCACCCAACATCCTTCACGCACGCTGGATAATTGTGTTTGTTGGTTTGTGGGGGCAATCAAAATTCCTGCGGCATAAAGTGCAATCATGATAATGCTGAACGAGGTACAGACAAGTAGGATCATCAGCATCATCCAGCCCATGATCCATTGTTCTGCCCATGCAGGTACAGTGAATAAGCCAACAAAACTAGGGATCAAAACGCATCCAGCACCTATCATGATTGACGATAATGACCATGACGTGCGATCAAGCCATCGTCCAATCCATGGATCTTGTACAGCATCGAACATGCGCGCCATCATGATTAACGCACCTAACCACGCGACATCAACGCCGTACACCGTAGCATACACATGGGGTACATGCAGATATAGCGGTAAGCCTACAAAAGCAAGTGGTATGCCCACAAAACTTGCACGTATCATCGTCATCAAAGAAATCATGGTGTGGTTACTCCCAGCAATTTATCGCGCAGTGCAGGTTCTGAACTATGCTCCCCTAGCCAAATAGCGAAAAATGCACGAATCATGGCAGCATCTTTTATGCCACCACGCACCACACCTTGATGACACAAAATCATCCCCTTATCGGGATCATGCACGGCTGTGATGCTCTGACCATCCGCTACATCAGGATAGATGAGGGTAAGTTGATCATGAAACGCTTTGTTCATGGCAGGGGTGACATCGGGTTGTCGCTCTAATTCCTCTAAGGTGCGTTCCAAGAAATCCGCTGCATCAATATCAACATAATAGGTGAGATGTAGGGCATAGCGCCCCTGTGGATCGGATGGATTAAAATTAGCACGATGCGCATCATCTACCCAAAGCTCTGCATCATAGACGTGAAAAAATAATTTATTCAACGCGGCACTGCCGTAAGGTTGGCGTGTGCTGATATGATGGGATGCAACGCACGCGGGTAGGGGAGTAGCGTAGGCATCCCCCACACTCAGCAACAATCCCAGCCAAGCTATCGCTAATTTACGCATGACCAAGTTCCACTTGCACAACGTTGGTGCGCTCCGCACAAAATGCCCCAATGCACATACCAAGATAAAAACGCCATGAACGCATGAAAGAATCACTATAGCCCATTGCCCGAATAGCATCATTATTGGCATCAAACCGCGCTAACCAATCACGCAAGGTACGGGCATAATCTAATCCGAACGCAAATATTTCTTTGCACTGCAAACCCGCTTTGGTGGCATCCTCTTTGAAGCGTGCAACCGATGGCAGCATCCCTCCGGGGAATGTATATTGACGAATATAATCACTGCGCGTGCGATAATCGGGGAAAATGGCATCATCAATCGTAATGGTTTGAATGATGGCAGTACCTTCTGTGCTTAGACGGTTGCGTATTGTATCAAAATAAGTTTTCCAATAGCGTTCCCCTACCGCTTCAAACATCTCAATCGATACAATCGCATCAAATGTTCCCCGTTCATCACGATAATCGCGCAAATGTGGCATGGCGCGGTTGCTCAAGCCCTGACGCTCAAGGCGTTTTTTCGCAAAATCATATTGCGATGGTGATATGGTGAGGGCAGTGACATGATGGTACGCGTGTGCAGCGGTTTCCGCAAATCCACCCCAGCCACAACCGATCTCAAGTACGTTCGCATGGTCATAATGATGCTGGATTTTATCCAAAATGCGGTTATATTTTGCGCGCTGTGCTGCGGCTAAGTCGGTCACGCCATCCGCATAAAGAGCGGAAGAATAGGTCATGGTTTCATCAAGCCATAATTGATAGAAATCATTGCCAACATCATAATGTGCTTTGATGTTGCGTTTGCTCTGTGATCTGCGGTTCATGCGCATAAGGTTTATCATCCGAAAGGCTAGGCGATTCAGCATATTACCATGCGCAAAGCTATCAAACACATCCATATTGCGCAAAAATAACTCAATTAAATGCCCAATATCGCGGCTTTCCCATAAACCTTCTGCATAATCTTCTCCAAGCCCAATATCCCCACGGCGAGCAGCATTCAGAATCACCACCCAATCATGCAAAATCATTTCTGCATCGACTCCCGCGTGCTTGCCCACAAAGTGATATTCCTTACCTTCGGGAGTAACAAGCCTGAGTGATCCATGCTCTAATCGTTCAAGTTGATGTAAGAATATGGAAATAATTTTATTCTGAATCATAGACATAATGCCTCTATATAAATCGTACATTCGTTGTTGTTGTCATTCCTGCGTAGGCAGGAATCCAGTAGTAATTTCGCGGGTATGACGTGAATATTAAATGGTGCAGAGATGTCATAATAATGATGCTCCTTGAGGGTTAACGCGATTGACGTATGGGTTGTTGTGGTGGCTTGCGATGATAACGCACGCCTTTAAGGGCAAGTTTAAGTGCTTGCCAGTGAATCAATGCCATCACTTTGAACGTCACCAACGGGTAACGCACAAAACAATAAGCAAGATTGCGGGCATTGAGCGGATGGCGCGTACCGATCAGCGAGGTATGCAGCACTACGCCATCATTTTGTTCATAAATAATCCATACCGCAATTTTTGTATCAGAGAAGATGAAACGGTAGCGGTACGTTCCATCAATACGCATAAAAGGTGAGACGTGAAACATCTTCACTGATTCCATCCAATCATCAGCAGCAATGGGGCGATGATCATCGTGGTAGCTAACATAAATATGTGCTTCCCCAAACGTATTATGCACTTCTGATAATACGGCGCGCACTTCCCCTGCTTTATCACAACAAAACCAGAACGAAACAGGGTTGAACTGATAGCCCAAGATGCGTGGCATCGTCACTAGCGTAATCTCACCATCGCATACGTGATCTAGATTCCATTCTTTCAACATTCCTCGCGCCCATACCTCATTAGACATCGATGTAGCTCCATGATCTTTCTCATAATAGCTCATCAAGGATAGTTGGTTCACTTTGCATAATTTGCTCTGTGCAATTTCAGCCATTCGGGACAAAGGGAACGCAAGGTAATAAACATGATAACGAAAGCTATTTTTATGTGGCTCGTTACGATGATGCACAATTTGCGCCCGTAATAATCCATGCTCAATTACCATGGCGTTGCACATCCTAATTGCTTTGCCACCTCCACCGCACTATGCAACCCATCTTCATGGAAGCCATAACGCTGATATGCACCGCAATACCAGATGCGATCAATCCCTTGAATTTGTGGCATCTCTTTTTGCGCTGCGAGCATATCCATGCTATAGACGGGATGTTCAAAACTTGTTTGTTCTACTATGAACTCCTCTTTGGGTGGGCGCGAAGGATTAAGTGTGACAAAAATCGGATGGCGTTTATCGATACCTTGCAAGCGATTCATCCAATAGGTCACGCTAATGCGGGCGCGCTCATCAATCGCTTCGTCGCACATATAATTCCAGCTTGCCCAACATGCGGTACGTTTGGGCATGAGTGCGGGGTCATGATGTACATAAGCGCGATTGGTTTGATAGGGGATATGTGATAAAATACGTTGTTCTTCTGCACTTGGTTGGTGCAACATCTTTAGTGCTTGGTCGCTATGCGAGGCAATCACCACCTCATCATAGAGCGTACTCTCCCCCGTGGTTGTACGCACCTCAACGCCATCATCATGGCGGATGATTTGGGCAATGGGGCAAGAGGTGCGGATTTGTTCAGGCGCAAAACAGTCAGCAACGCGCTTCACATATTCACGGCTTCCGCCACTCACTGTGTACCATTGCGGTTGATCATTCACCGTGAGTAAGCCATGATTCTTAAAGAAGTTGATAAAACTTTGCGCGGGAAAATCAAGGATTTGATCAGGGGAGGAACTCCAGATAGCACCCGCAGTGGGGAGCAAAAAGCGATGACGAAAATCATGATTCATCTTGAGGGCGTTCAATAAATCATTCAACGTCATATGTGGGTTGGCTAGCACCATTGCTTCAGCATTTTTGTTAAATCGCATAATATGCGTAATCATAGCCCAAAAACGCGGACTAAACAGATGCGAACGTTGCGCAAAAACGGCATTCAGATCGGCGCATCCCCATTCAAATGCCCCGCCCTCTAAACTTAAGCCCAGCGACATATCGCTTTTTTGTACGGGTACATTGAGTGTGGCAAATAATCCCGTCAGATGCGGATAATTACGGTAATTAAAGACGATGAAGCCCGTATCGACAGGCATCGTCACGCCATTATGCGTCACATCAATAGTGCGGGCATGTCCGCCAAGGCGCGCCTCTTTTTCATATAATGTCACATGATGGTGCGGATGCAGAAGATAAGCTGCTCCTAAACCTGAAATACCACTACCAATCACCGCAATTTGCTTCATGCACTTATAACTCTTTCTGAGGGTAATTTTTTTGTTTTTTTATCTATGGCACAATCATACAGATAAAACAAATGAATTATAGTGTTTTCGTTTTTCATTTATCAAGACTATCATGCGTGTAACCTCGTGTTAAAGAAAAAACGAAAGAAACACTATAATCTTATAAAACATAGCATGACATCACTTGTTATCCAATCGTTGGATGATTGATAAAAAGTGAAAATGCTATATAGGATAGGGACGTGTTAGTTTTGCCTCTTATGTGCGATAGATGCGTACTTGAGACCAAAAATGAGTGCGTAACATGACAAAAAATTAATATGACACAAGTGATATAATTGTTGCATGTCCGGTAGAGCTATGCTACACACACCACTTCCCTAGATGTTTTTTGACATCCTTTTTAATTATTTCCCTGTGTTGTTATGACATCTAGGGTTTGTTCACGTTCTTGTGGAGTTTAATAATAATGGTTTCTACCAACCAAACCTCGGTTACAGACCCTTCTTTTCCGAACGATCCTGTGACTCGCTCTGTTGCCTGCCCGATTTCGAGTATGGCATGTGTTGTTTTTTCAAATGCAATAGGCGTTATCGCCTGCTACATCATTGAGCCAGATCAAGAATTCAATTTTGCTTCTGTTGCTCGCGATCTCGCATTGCGTTGTGACGATGAGATAGGCACGCACAATATTGATTGGAAAATCATGTGTGGTCCGCTCACCATGGAGCAAGGCAATTTCAATTTGCTACGGGATTTCCCAGATTGTTTCCCAATCTAGTCTCGTAACCTAAGTCCATTGGCATGTCGATATAATGCTACATTTATGTAGTTTTATCGACATGCTACCGACTTTTAATCTCAGATTATTCTTTTTTCAAAAAAATAGGCTTGCTCTATTAAGAACAAACCTATTTTTCTTCGTATTAGAAGCGCATGTGCGGCTTCCTATTAATCATACCCTTCTCAATGCAGTCATTTCCAGCCATGAGGCTATAATATACAAGTAATTCATCGGTTTGTGCAAATAACGAGGCAACAATCGATGCCGTAATCACAAAAGTTTCTCGTGACTTAAGCACATGTGAGGCAAGCACCTCATCATGCACATAAAAAACCAAAGAAGCCTTTTGAGAGCTAGGGTTTTTTACCTTCACTTCCGTATTTTTGGATGAAAAAGCCTGACTATCAATACTGGTAATAAGCATTGTAATTAAAATCCACGAATGGTGAACAAGCCCTAGATGTTAAAACAACATAGGGGAAAAATAAAAGGATGTTCAAAAAACATCTAGGGAAGCGTTAATTTTAGCATAGTATCGCGTATGCTGCAATGATTATATCACAATGCCTAATGTTTCAGTATAGTTATAGCGTAGTGCATGGTATGAAACTTGTGTTTATATGTTGCATCTCTATAATAACGCATATGCGTGTATTATTCCTTTTCTTTGTTATGATCGTGGCTCTCACTATGCCTTTAGCGGGCATGTGCGCCCCAAGCGAACATGACAAAAAACTAGAAAAAATATGGAATCCACAGAATAAATTTCATAAAGGAAAACCTGTGAGGGTGCTTTTTTTTGGGGATGGGTATTTTAATGGGTATGGCTTGCCTAATCCAGAGGTTGCATCGCTCCCCAAGCAGGTGGAACATGCGTTCCAAGATGGCTCGACTAATGTGAATAAGCGTCTTTATCTCACCATGGCGCGTGACGGTGAAACGACAACCACGGCTTTGAAGCGCGTGAGAGAGGCGATAGCACTTAAACCCGACATTATGGTGATATGCCTTGGGTTGAATGATGCGCTTAGGAAAGTGGATAATGATGTGATTATGAATAATCTGACTATTATCCTCAATGATGTAAAACGTGCGGGAATCTATTTGCTTTTCATTGGAACACGCGCCCCTCAAAGTGCTGGGTATGGCTATATTTCTTCCTATAATGCAGTGATGGCACGAATGGCAGAGAGTAATCCTCAGATGCTTTTTATGCCTTATATTTTACAAGATATTATCCATGATCCTTTGTTGTTGCAAGCGAATGAACTGCACCCTAATCAGGCGGGAACACGCATCATTGCCTCTACTGTTTTAGGGCATATTAATCATATGATTAAAAAGATTATAAGTCTCCGCCGTAAACATTATGAGAACATGTTAATTAGAAACCAAATGATAAAAAGTAATGCGTCTCGAGCGCGCAGGGGGCTGTTGCCTCGTTATAGCAAAGAGCAAATTGATGCACTCAAATAAATCTATAAATAAATCTATGATGTACGCTATTCTTAGGATGTCATGATGGCAGCATCGGTGAATATTGTGTGGTTTAAGCGTGATTTGCGGGTGCATGATCACACTCCCCTTGCAGAGGCAGCTAAAGCAGGGCATGTGATACCACTTTATATTATTGAACCGCAATTATGGGCATTACCTGATAGCTCTCGTCGTCATTGGCACTTTATTCATGATTCATTGTGTGATCTGCAGCGTGATAGCGCAGCGTTGGGCGCACCTCTTATGGTGCGTATAGGGGAAGCCACTGAGGTACTTGAGCAATTACGGTACGATCTTGGAAATTTCACCTTATGGTCGCATGAAGAAACTGGCAATGGCTGGACGTATGCTCGTGATCGTGCAGTGGCGGGGTGGTGTCGTTCTCATAACATCATCTGGCATGAACGACCATCAAACGGTGTCGTGCGTCGATTAACAAGCCGTGATGGCTGGGCAACCATGCGCGATAATCGCATGAGCGCACCCATCATGGCATCTCCCCTACTTACCGCAGTGCCTTTTTGTGCGTCAGCGGAGTTACCTGCAAAAAATCATCCGATGTTTGGTTCTATGAATATCGGCACAGTACAATCAGGGGGGCGCAAAGAGGCACTCAAAACGCTCGAATCCTTCCTTAAAGAACGCGGACGCAACTATATGCAGAGCATTTCTAAGCCCGGATTTTCGGCGCGTCATTGCTCGCGTTTAAGTGCGCATATCACTTTTGGTACATTATCGCTACGAGAGGTTGAACAAGCAACCAAAGCCAAGATGCGCACTCTTGCAGGCATACATGACTCTGATGCAGAATCGTTCATGCGTAATCTTTCGGCATTTCTTTCACGATTGGCATGGCATTGTCATTTTATTCAAAAGCTCGAACAGCAGCCCGATATTGAATTTCGCTGTATGCACCCCGCATTTGAGGGGATGCGTGAGCCATATTTTAGAGAAGATTGGTTTGCGGCGTGGAACACAGGGACAACGGGCTATCCGCTGGTGGATGCTTGTATGCGCTCCCTTCATGCCAATGGCTGGATTACGTTCCGTATGCGCGCCATGCTGGTGAGCTTCGCAAGTTATGATTTATGGCTGGATTGGCGCAAAACCGCTCCATTTCTTGCCCAGCTTTTTACCGATTATGAAGCAGGGATTCATTATTCGCAGTTTCACATGCAATCAGGCATTACGGGCATCAATGCCGTGCGCATGTATAACCCGATTAAGCAATCCATTGATCATGATCCGCAGGGGAAGTTTATTCGTCGCTACGTGCCAGAATTAAAACACGTACCCGATAATTTTATTCACCAACCATGGCGCATGGAAACACCCCCGCCTCATTATCCACCTCCTATTGTGGATCACGAAGTAGCGATACGCCATGCACGCGCTGAAATCTCCAAGCGTTGGAAACAGGATGGATTCAAAGAGGTATCGCACACCGTGAACCAAAAACTTGGCAGCCGTAACCGCCCGCTACCGCGCACGAAAGCGACAAAAAATAATGGTATACAGCAACTGAGTATGGATTTATAATGTCTAACAGAACCTAAAGGTACAGCAATGACGCAACATTATACCGAAGCATTTATAAGTGATATTATCCGCATGGCGTGGGCGGATGACATATCTTTTGATAACATTAAAAAAGAGTGCGGCTTGAATGAGGCGGAAGTCATTAAAATTATGCGCAGCAATCTGAAGGCGAGCAGTTTTCGTCTGTGGCGTAAACGTGTTTCGGGGCGATCCACCAAACATGAGGCGCGATCTATATTAGTACAGCATGAGGCGGAATAATGTCATCACTTCGTGTGATCCTCGGCGATCAATTATCGCAATCGCTCACATCCTTGCAGGAGATCGACAAAACGCATGATACGGTGATGCTTTGTGAAGTGATGGAAGAAGCCACCTATGTACCGCATCACCCCAAAAAGATCGCTTTTTTATTTTCTGCTATGCGCCATTTTGCGGATATGCTGCATCATGATGGCGTATGTGTACGCTACATAAAACTCGATGATCCTCAGAATACAGGCAGCTTTACGGGGGAGGTGATGCGTGCCATCCATGCTGTGCAACCACAACGTATCGTGGTTCATGAGGCAGGAGAATATCGCGTGAATGAAATGATGAAGGAGTGGCAGAGATGCTTTGCTATTCCTGTTGACATTCTTCCTGATAATCGATTTCTTGCTACCCATGAAGAATTTGCCGCGTGGATAAAGGATAAAAAGCAATTCCGTATGGAGTTTTTTTATCGTGAGATGCGCAAAAAATATGGGATATTGATTGAACCTGATGGTAGCCCTACAGGGGGGGAATGGAATTATGATAAAGAAAATCGTAAACCTCCAAAATCAGGCATGACTGTACCGAAGCGTATACGCCATGCACAATCCAGTATCACACGTGAAGTATTGACGTTAGTACATGCACGATTCAGTCATCATTTCGGGACGTTAGAGCCGTTTCATTATGCGGTAACCCGTGCGCAAGCATTGATGGAGTTTGAGCATTTTATCCAAAACCTCTTGCCTCATTTTGGTGATTATCAAGATGCGATGGTAGCACGTGAACCTTATCTTTATCATTCGCTGATTTCAAGCTATCTTAATGCGGGTCTGCTTCTGCCTTTAGAATTATGCCAAAAAGTGGAAGATGCGTATCGTACAGGTGCAGCCCCACTGAACGCCGTTGAGGGATTTATTCGTCAGATTCTCGGTTGGCGGGAATATATACGCGGTATGTATTGGCAGTTCATGCCTGAATATGGTACGCGCAATTATCTGAATGCAACGCGTCCTCTACCAGATTTTTACTGGGGCGCACAGACTCATATGTTCTGCATCGCTGAAACTGTGCGTCACACACGCGAACATGCCTATTCGCACCATATTCAACGTTTGATGGTCACAGGCAATTTTGCCTTGCTTGCGGGGCTAGATGTGACAGAGGTGCAGGCGTGGTATTTAGCGGTTTATTCCGATGCCTATGAATGGGTGGAAATGCCCAACACATTAGGGATGGCATTGTATGGCGATGGTGGCGCGGTTGCGAGCAAACCTTACGCTGCAAGTGGGAAATATATTCACCGCATGAGCAATTATTGTGAGAAATGTCGCTATGATCCTGAGCAAATGACAGGCGAAAAGGCATGTCCTTTCAATGCGCTCTATTGGGATTTTATGGTGCGTCATGAATCTATATTCCGAGGCAATCAACGTATGCCGTATGTTTTTTCCACGTGGGATAAATTTGCACCAGAAAAACAACGAGCAATTCGCGCACAAGCACAAATGAGCTTACAAAAAATGCAGGAAGGCGTATTATAGTTAGGACTTACGCAATTTTCCCCAAATAACAGCCTGATTGTGGAAGTGAGGGTATAATCAATGATCTTCATATACGTCACGCCTATGTCAAATTTTAATAATCCGTACTGTGACGATTTCCTCATAGATGCTATAGATGATGCGATAATCACCTACACGAATGCGCCGAAGTCCATGATAGCCTACAAGCTGCGAACCAATTTTGGGGTCTTTAGTCAAGATTTCGTTGCATTTTTTAATAATACGATCACGTTCATGCGCGTCAATGTTTCTCAAGTCTTTTTTGGTTTTTTTGTCCCAAACGAATTTATAGGTCATGTAATTCTTTCAATAATTCTTCAGTGGTGCAGTATTCTGCATTCGGGTCAAGTAATCGCTTTGTTGCTTCTTCGCCATCTTCCATATCATCAAGAAAAGCAGCGATTGCTTGCTTCACGTAAAAACTTTTTGGATGGTCATGAGAAGCTACAAACCGTTCAAATCGCGCTTCAAGATCCTCAGGTAATCGCACAGACAACATATATTATTCTCCTATCTTTCGTTGATTGTAATACAACGTCATACAAATTGCAAGGGCTTTGCTTCACCCGCACGGATAGCATGATTGAAACTTTACTGTGTCGAGATTGTGCCGTACATTTACCAAAAAAGGCACAAAATAGCTGGATTTTGCCCTGTTGCTATGATGCGATTTTTCTCTGCATCCCACAGAAATGCTTGGATAAAATGGTCGGGGTGACTGGATTCGAACCAGCGACCTCACGCCCCCCAGGCGTGCGCGCTAAACCAGGCTGCGCCACACCCCGACACTTCAGAGGAACTATTTATACCCATTGAGTATATAATATGGTTTGTTGATTTTAGCAAGAACGGATTGTAGGACGTGTTCAAAAATAATCACGCCATTTTTGACATAAAAAAACCCCCACACCGAAGTGCAGAGGTTTTTTTAAGCTGTTGTGGTTATCCGCGTATTAATGCGAATAACTCATTCAGTAAAGTCTCGCTCTCAGCAGAGTTTTCAGGAAACTCATAGCGTGAACGCTTCATTAAATTATGAAGCAGTGGGTCGTCTAATGAGCTTTTTGTCACCAAAGTTGCCCATATATCCGATGTCGCCTTGCTATATTCCAAGCGGTAGCTTATGTTCAACTCGCCTTCGATCTCCGTATTAGTAATCCAGTGACGAATGACACGAAAGCCTTGGTTGAGTGATGGTCCAATGAACCAGTTTTCCCATAAGATATTCTGGTGGTAACGGTCATAAGCATACCACCTTCGCGCAGGTGCATCATCAGAAACGTAGTTGGCTTGTGACACGACTTCGTGCCATGTTGCCACCTTTCGGCTTGGCCATTCAAGGAATGGATAAAAGCTAGGAAAGGATTCATCACGCCAATGAATTTCTGGTTGAATGCGACCATTCTGATGGATCGTCAGTGTCACCTGTTGCGCGGCTAAGGAAAGCAGATCATTTGGGCGAAGATGGGGTGAACCCATAACTTCCAAACGCATCACTTTTGTGCCGTCAGGTAATTCTTTGGAGCTGAACAATCGTACGCAAGCCATAGTGTTTTTCGCCCTATGTGGGACGTAATAACGGGACACTCAATGGTAAGGCGATGTGTAGAAATTGCTTTCTTTATTATTAAAAAGGTGCATTCACACATGAAGCATACACAAAGAGAAGTGGCGTTTATAAACTGTTCGCGGTACTTTGTCAATCTTTTTTATATATAGCCCGTAGCTGATAAGTACTATATATACGCCATCTGATAACGCGCCACTACCTCATGGAATGTACCTTGTTCAATGCTATGACGAATCTCGTGCATCATCTGTTGATAAAAAGCGACATTGTGCCAACTGAGCAGAATTGGTCCAAGCATTTCTTTTGCTTTGAATAAATGATGCAGATAGGCACGGCTAAATTGTGAGGCACGCCCAGATACGGCTGCATCTAAGGGTTGGTCATCATCGGCAAAACGTGCATTGAGGATATTGATTTCACCATAACTCGTATAAGCACGCCCAAAACGCCCTGAACGTGTAGGAATGACGCAATCAAACATATCCACCCCGCGCATCACAGCACCGATAATATCCAGCGGTTTGCCAACGCCCATCAAATAACGCGGACGCTCTGTGGGAAGCATCCCCACGGCATCATCCAGCACCCCAAACATCACTTCTTGCCCTTCGCCGACTGCTAAACCGCCAATCGCATAGCCATCAAAGCCAATAGATTGCAAGCACTCACTGCTTGCGGCACGTAAATCACGATACATGCTTCCTTGCTGAATGCCGAATAGTCCGTAGCCATCACGCGCAATGAACGCATCCTTGCAACGCTGCGCCCATCGCATTGAGCGTTCCATGGAACTTTGCGCTTGTGCATAGGTGGCGGGATAGGCGGTGCATTCATCCAATACCATCGTAATGTTGCTATCGAGCATATATTGGATCTCAGTAGCGCGCTCAGGGGTAAGCATGTGCTTTGATCCATCAATATGTGATTTGAATTCCACACCATGCTCACTGATTTTGCGTAAATCCCCCAAAGACATCACTTGAAATCCCCCCGAATCGGTGAGGATGGGCTTATGCCATTGCATAAATTGGTGCAAACCACCAAGACGCTGCACACGTTCTGCGGTGGGGCGTAGCATCAAATGATAGGTATTGCCCAACAGCACATCCGCTCCCGTATCCGCAACCATTTCGGGCGTCAAGCCTTTCACGGTTGCTGCCGTGCCAACAGGCATAAAGGCAGGAGTGCGTATATCGCCATGTGCCGTGGAAAGTGTGCCACGGCGTGCTAAACCATCATGGGCATGGAGGGTAAAATTTAAGGGCATCGTTCTAATAAACTCGCATCGCCATAGGAATAAAAACGGTATTTTTGTGCAATCGCATGGGCATAGGCATGGTGCATACGCTCTAAGCCAGAAAAGGCACTGACTAACATAAAAAGGGTAGATTTGGGTAAGTGGAAATTGGTCATTAAGCGATCCACCACCTTAAAACGGTAGGAAGGTGTGATGAAAATACTGGTCTCAGACGCAAAAGGCTGGATGATGCCTGCATCATCCGCAGCAGATTCAAGGGTGCGCATTGACGTCGTGCCAATGGCAACAATGCGTTTACCTTCAGCCCGTGCTTGGTTGAGCCGCTGCGCAACATCAGCGGATAATACCGCATATTCACTATGCATGACATGATCATTTGTATCGTCAACCTTCACGGGCAGGAACGTTCCCCCGCCTACATGCAGCGTCACATATTCCATGCCCACGCCACGCGCCCGCAATGCCTCCAACAACGATTCCGTGAAATGCAAGCCCGCCGTCGGAGCGGCAACCGAACCCTCATATTTCGCATAGACGGTCTGATAGCGTTCCTTATCTTCCTGTGCATCAGGTCGCTTCATATAGGGGGGCAGGGGAATATGCCCATAACGCACTAATTGCTCTAAAAACACTTCGCGGGTGGGGGCATTAAACTGCAACACCACCTCACCCGTGGGGCATTTTTCCTGCACATGCGCCCACATATCTTCCGCTATCTGCACCACATCACCCACGGATAAGCGTTTTGCAGGTTTAGCGAACGCCGTCCATGTTTGTGCTGCACGCTCTTTATGAAGCAAAAACTCAATGCGCACTTCACCCCGCATTCCGAATAAGCGTGCAGGAATAACCTTACTATTGTTAAAAACCAGCACATCGCGCTCATCAAACAAAGAAGGCACATCCGTCACCATACGATCATGCAGCGCATCGGCACAGACATGCAACAAACGACCCGCTGATCGATCAGCTAAAGGATGTTGCGCAATCAACTCCTCGGGTAGATGGAAGTCAAAAAGATCAGTACGCACGCGCCGTTAATTCGCTTTCGGGGCTGGATCAGTTTTCTGCACGTCTGCTGCAACACGCACGCTGATCATTTTATCAGGATTTTGCACAGAGCCATTGCTTGCAGCATCACCTTTCTTGATTTTATCCACAAATTCCATGCCCGATACCACACGCCCAAACGCTGTATATTGACGATCCAAATGGGGTGCAGCTTCCAACATAATGAAAAATTGGCTATTAGCGGAATTGGGATTACCAGAACGCGCCATCGATAATACACCACGCTCATGACGCATATCGTTAAATTCCGCTTTCAAATCAGGTAAATCTGAATTTCCTGTTCCTGTGCCTGTTGGGTCACCTGTTTGTGCCATAAAGCCATCAATGACGCGGTGGAATAGCACGCCATCATAGAATTTTTTGCGCGCTAATTCTTTGATACGTGCCACATGGTTCGGTGCTTTTTCTGGGAACAGTTCCGCAACGATTGTTCCATATTTGGTTTCAATTAACACTATATTCTCGGGATCTGCTGCCATAGCTGCATTATTCATGAACATTCCCATCATCAAAACAGCACATAATTTCATCATGGTACGCATAGACATATCCTTTTTTTGATAGTTAGAGCAGAATAATAATTATTTTTTCTTCTTTTTAGGTGCAGGTTCTTCGGATGCACTTTCTTCAGATGCATTGGCAGCATCAGCGGCAACACGCACGCTAATCATTTTATCTGGATGTTTCACCATGCCACTATAGGGATCATCACTTTTCTTGATTTTATCCACAAACTCCATGCCTGATACTACGCGCCCAAACGCTGTATATTGACGATCCAAATGCGGTGCTGCTTTCAACACGATGAAAAACTGGCTATTAGCTGAATTAGGATTGCTGGAACGCGCCATCGATAACACACCCCGATCATGATGCATATCGTTGAATTCCTGTGCAAGATTCGGCAATTTAGAACCGCCTGTGCCTGTGCCTGTTGGGTCACCTGTTTGTGCCATAAAGCCATCAATAACACGGTGGAATACTACGCCATCATAGAATTTCTCACGCGCCAATTCCTTGAGGCGTGCCACATGGTTCGGTGCGCGTTCGGGAAGAAGTTCCACCACAATCGTGCCATATTTTGTTTGAATCAATAAAGTATTTTCTGGGTCAGTGATGCTATCATTGGGTAGGTTTTCTGTGGTATTCATTTATGGCTTCCATCGTGAACATTGGGCAGAATATCCTGATTCTGCGCCAATGGTTATAGTTGGTTTTAGAATTAATTCAAGTGGATTTACAACAAAGTTTGCAAAAACACCTGCACGCCTAATACGTCAATATGCGCAAGACGAGCATTCAACCCCTCAAGATGACGTTCTTCGGCATCAAGAATCATTTCCACAAGATTGGTGCTGATGGGGTCACGTGCTTCTTCGCATATGCGGTGCGCCTCGCGTAAATCGCGCACCACTTCAAGCTCCATCGCATGATCGCAACGGATGATTTCAATCGGGTTTTCACCAATGCGTAATTTTCCAATATCTTGCAAATTGGGCAGCCCGCCAATCATGAAAATACGTTCCATAATCTGATCAGCATGTTTCATTTCTTCAATAGATTCCGCATGTTCTTGTGCGGCAAAGGTGGCGTAGCCTAAATGCTTCAGCATTTTTGCATGAAGGAAATATTGATTGATCGCGGTGAGTTCATTCTTCAACAAAATGTTGAGCTGTGCTATTACTTCTTTTGAGGTGGTCATAGGAACTCCTGATAATTATAGTGTTTTCGCTTTTCATTTATCAAGACTATCATGCTTTTCATCGTGTTCAAGAAAAACGAAAGAAACACTATAATCTTATAAAAAATAGCATGACATCACTTTTTATCCAATCTTTGGATGATTGATAAAAAGTGAAAATGCTATAAATGCAATCTGAGTATAGCAAGAATCATCCGAAATACCAGTTTTTTTTGTCAAACGACTACTAGGATCTATCGAAACGTGCTATAAGCAGGATTAATCGGACGACGACCCGCAGGCATCGGCGTTTCTGCTGGCATGTAGCGGATGGGATTAGGGGGCGTGGTTGGCTGTGCAGGCTGTGCGGGTGGCGGGGCAGGGGGGCGTTTTGCTGAGCGAGGAGCAGCAACCGTCCAGCCACGTTCGCGCATACATTCACTGAAAATCTGTGCTAATAAGGCATTACGATTTTTTGCCCCCTGAGGAGTATTTTCTATATTGATGCGTTCTTTTGCAGCGCGTTCACTGAGACTATTTTCGGAGATGGATCGGCATTCATCACGAACTTCAATATAATCAAGCTGCACACGCGAGCTATGAATACAGCCTGCGAGTCCCCCCACGGAGCATAGGAGGAGGCATAATCTAACCATAGTGTGCGTCATGAGGCGATTTCCATCGTGTTGTGGCAAGATTATCAAGAAATTGTTGTTCCCGAAGCTCTCGTAGCTGCCGTTCTTCTTCTTCTTTTGCTGCTTGTACTAATTCTATCTTTTTTTGCTCCCCAAAAGCAATCATAATTTTATGATTCAATTCCGCAATTTTCTGCTCTAATGCATAAATCTTCTCATAGATTTGTTCTTGTTTCTTTTTGTTTGCCTCCGAATAATCACCAAAAAATACCCCCATATCGGTGAGTGCTTCCGCTAAGGCAGTTTCATCCTCAAGTTCTTTTTGCAGATTCTGAAGTAATTGTTCAAGAATTTCTTGTTGCCGCACAAACTCCATCAGTTGTTTGCGTAAAGCATCAATTTCTTGTTTTTTAATGCGAATGAGGGTGGTGTAATGTTTCATACTTTGTTCATTCTATCATAAAAAAACTGCTTATGCATCTAATAGTGTCGTTTGACAACCAAATGACTATAAATAATGGAAGCACTCTATATACTCCTCCGCTTAAACGCAGAAAACCCCTAATGCACGCCTAGAACCTGCCCCCGAATCTCTCTCTTATGGTCTGCAAATGGCGGTTTTTTGTGCTTCCGCTACTCATGTACTTCTATGTACTACTGAAGTTGCGGTTCTCAAAAACCACCATTTTCGCCTCATAATAAAAAGATTCGGGGCGGGTTCTTAAAAAACGAACATTAGGGGTATAGTCGCTAGTTGATCTTAACGCTGAGCTTCTACCTTGGCAGGAGCTGCGCCATTGGTGACACTTGGTGTGACAACGCCATTATTAGCATCTTCAACCTTGATCCCATCTAATTTTATTGATCCAAGTTTCGCACGTACTTCAGGTGAAATATTCGTACCTGCTGCACCTGCTGCTACTGTTCCATCTTTCCCTGCGGCTGCTCCCGCAACGGCAGTTCCCGTCTGTGTAGATGTGACATCTGCTGATGCGGCATCTTTGGTGACGTTCAATGAAACAGAATTCTGCCCTTCCATCTTCACATCCTCTGGTTTGATTGGGGTGAGGCGTATGGTCGGATGGACTTTATGCTCCGCTGTTGGTGTTGTTGGTTGTTGCTCGGCAGCACCTTGTTTTTGTTCAACAACAACAGAAGGTTGAGCAGCTTGATCGCGCCCTATTTCAGGACGACTATCAGGCTTCGCCAATTTCCCTGCACGGGCATTTTGCGCAAGAGCAGCATCTTCTTGACGTGCTTGTTCTTCTGTTAAGGTATTGCCATCACGGTGGACGGTAACTTTGCCACCTTCACGCACAAATGTACCTCCTGTTGGCATAATCTGATGACCATTGGTTTGACCTTGACCGCGTTGTGGTTGTTGCTCTGGGCTGAGTGCTTCCCGAGTGTAGGGATGTGTTGCAAAGACGCTGCGCCCCGTGCTTTTTTGGTAATTTTCCATAAAGGCGGCAACTTCTTTATCTTGAAGGAACGTATCATTGCCGTTCTTTTTAGCGGTATGAATGTCCATAATCATACGGGATTCTGAGTTAAATGCAGCGGTTTCCGTCGCATTGACCTCCAAACGAGCATGGTAATCTTCGCGTTTTCTTTTATTTTCAGGATTAACCGCGACCTCTTTTGGCTTAGCTTTTTCCGCTTCAAGGGATTTATTCGCCTCAGTTTGCAAAGTGGTAGAGGACTCTTTGAGTGCAGCCATGGCTTTTTTATCATCATCTTGCATTAATTGCTTTGCAAGCTCAGGATTTTTTGCAGCGGTGTAGGCAGCGAACTCATCAATGGGCGCGCCCTTGACTGTCACGCCAACTTGCTCAAGCGCACCTTTGAGGCTACGATAGGTTTTATCCGTTTGCTCGCCATTCAACTCCAGCTTGGTAAATAAACCTTCAACGCGCTCCGTAAGTTTTGGTTCAGGCTTAAGATCCAAGACTGGTCGTTGCGGTTCTGGTGCAACTGTAGTTGATTGCGTTGGGGCAGGGGTCTGACCTGTAGTTGGTGTAGGGGTTGTAGTAGGGGTTTGACCTGCAATATTAACGGTTACTGACGCATTAGCACTTGCTGTTGGTGCTGCTGCGGGTTGCGCTCCTTGCTCCTGAGTAGTTTGCAGTGGTGTTTGTTGTTGTGCTTGCAACGCTTCTCGTGAAGCATATTGATCATGTAATTTATCATACAGTTTATCAAGCTCTGCACGATTGCCACGCGCAATTTTTTTCGCATCAAAGCCATTTTCACGCGCATATTCAAGAATATCGTGTGAAAGTTTGAGGGATTCTCCACGAGCTAATGTACCATTTTGCAAATCTTTCTCGTAGGGTTTGCCACGATGTGCTTCCATTGCCTCCAAGAGGTTTTGCAATTCTTGAGGGGAAAGTTTGCCAAGATGACCAACGAATCTTTTTGCATCGCGCATTTCTTGCTGATCAGCACGATCTTCTTGACGCGATGATCCGCCATCTCTATTTGAACTTCTGTTTGACATAGGGCTGTATCCCATAGGTGCTTGGTTGAGTCTTTGGTGCGAGCCGCGTATGCCATCTTCCAGCTCTTCCCGCGCAAGCCCACCACGCTCACGATCATAGCGACTTTCCTCTGCCCTTGCACGATTACGTTGGACTTGTTCTTCGCGCTTGCTTCTATCACTTTCAATATTTTCAATATCGCCAAGCGCGCCACGAACATCGCGTGTTGCACGTCTGATTTCTCTAAAAGCGTCTGATAATCCCATAAAATTCACCTCAGTATTTTTTATATGTTCCATGATACATCATGGTGGTTGTTTCTTTATTATATGTAGTGTAGCAAGCTAATATGTCAATTTGATGAATGTTATTCAAAAAAATAACAAAAACTGCTTAAAAAAATCTTTTCTTTTGTAACTATAGTGGAATATTACATGTTATTTAATCTTTTTTGTTGGGATGTTCTCTTTGCTTAGTGTCCAAGCCTAATAGGGTGCGGACTTTGATGCGATCTGCTGCATGTGGGGGGATGAGTCCTTTCCAGACAAGATAGCCATCATCAGCAAGGGCAGTGTCGCTGGTAAGTTCATCAAGAAACTCTCTCATGCCCTTCACTTCACGCATATGCCGTTCTTTTGCATAGACAAATAAAGTACGTGCGATGGGGTATGAGCCTGTGAAAATGCTATCATAGGTAGGTTCTATGCCATTGATGGGGTGCGCCATGAGGCTATGGGCATTTTGTTCAAGATAGCTAAAACCGAAGATACCAACCGTCTTTGGGTTGAGGACGAGTTTTTGAATAATTAAATTATCATTTTCACCTGCCTCGCTATAGACTCCATCTTCACGCAGCATATGGCAGGCTTTGCCGCGTGCGCTTTTGTCGGGATAGGCTGCAATAAATTCAGGGAGATGTTCGCATGGTGGTTGCATTGCCAATTCCACAAAAGCGTCCCGTGTACCCGATGTGGCAGCAGGGCCGTAAAATAAGATGGGATCGTTTGGTAAGGCAGGGTCAATATCATGCCAGTTTTTATAGGGGTTGGCAATAAGTTTGCCTTCATGCGGCACTTTCGCTGCAAGGGCTAAGAAGATATGGGATAAGGTCAAAGGCAAGGGCGCACCTTGTTTGCTGCTTGCGATGACAACACCATCTTTGCCAATGGGGATCTCATAAATCGCCCCAACATCATGATCATGGCATAAGGTGCGTTCAGATTCTTTGATAGGGCGCGATGCGTTCACCATATCAGGCGTGCGCTCCCCAACGCCTTTGCAAAATTCCATGAAACCAGCCCCCGTACCAATAGATTCTACAATAGGAGCAGTGATTCCCGTGCGGTCGCTAAAGCGTTCAGCAACGGTAGCAACAAAGGGATAGACGGTGGAAGAACCTACAATGCGCATATGATCCCGCCCATACGCAGACTGCACGAACAAGAGCGTCATAGCACTTAAAGAGACAAAGAAATGTGATAGCTTCATAGAATCCAGTAGTGCGGTATAAAAAAATTAGCGATCACGCACAGTAATAGGCACTGTGCATACTATATGGTTATTATCAGAAAAAACAACTGTAAAAGATTCTCCTGCTACGAGCGGGGTTTTTACATCAAAAAGCATCACATGCTTGCCACTAGGGGCAAGAGAGACGCTTGCTCCTGCGGGGATTGTTAATTGTTTAAGATGCACCATACGCATCACCCCTTGGGCGTTATGTTCATGATCATGAAGCTCTGTGCGTGCGGCGCGATCTGATGTGACTTTGGTGATGTTCCACTCGTGTTTTGTGGGGTTGTGCAATGTCATGAATGCTGCTCCATGCGCGACTCCTTTCAAAGAAGCAAAGGCAAAAGCATCACGCGCACAATTATGTTCCGCATGGGCATTTGCTCCCATAAAAAAGACGCTCAGGAGAAATAAGAAGGTACAATGGGAGATTTTCATGCGACATCCTTTGTTTGAGAAAAGACTATACCAAGTTGCATGGCGTGGGTTTCGTGATGCATCTGTTTGTGAACTGCATCACTTGCTCCCGCCATTAAGCGTGTGATGTTCCCTGCAGCACATAAATCAGCGCGGGCATCGTCACATAAACTATCAAATATTTCCGTGGTGATATAAGCGCAATCAATAGGATATTTGATGGAAACGCCTTGTTCTGATTTAGCTTTACGCACCAATTCCAACAAGAGTACGATGGCAGTGCCTTGACGCTCTGCTTCGGTTGTCACTGGGTAGGCAGTCGCGTTGGGGAACATGCCACGGGCATGGATGGACGTTTTTTCCGTATATTCCTGCACATAGATGGTGGAAAATAATTCTTCCGTAATATGCGGTACAAAAGGAGCGAATAATTTCACTATCGCATTCAGCACATGCCATAATGTATGGCACGCGGATTGCTGTGCGTGTTCACCCATATTGCCATAGGCGCGTGATTTCACCAATTCCAGATAATTATCACAGAGATCATTCCAGAATACATCTTCAGCAATGGTGCGCGCTGCTGCATAATCATAGTCAGCAAATGCAGCGTCATAGGCAATAATCGCTTGATGAATGCGCCCGATCACCCATTGATCAAGACGGTGGGTGATGATTCCGCTATGCATGGCTTCATGCGCTGTTGCGCTTGATTGGTGCATCGCAGCAAGGGGGATAGCAGCAAATTTGCAAGCATTCCACAATTTATTCACCAACTTATTGCCAATTTTTAGTACATCTTCCGAAAAAGCTGTATCCGTACCAAGTTTTGCAGTGGATGCCCAATAACGCACCGCATCCGCGCCTTTTTCTTGCAAGAGTGCGGTAGGCGTGATGGTGTTGCCCTTAGATTTTGACATTTTGGATTTATCCGCAGCCAAGCACCATCCCGAAATCATGGTTTCATGCCACGGAATGGATTGATTATGCAGATGCGCTTTCACCAACGTATAGAATGCCCATGTACGGATAATTTCATGTGCTTGCGGGCGTATATCAGCGGGGAACAAGGCATCAAACCGTGTTTTATTTTCCGCGCTCTCACGGTTCACGGCATGTGCGCTAAGTTGTGGCGTAAGGCTACTGGTTGCCCATGTATCCATCACATCCATATCAGCATCAACCTCATCACGGCTATAGCCTTCAGGTAGATCCACCAACGGATTGACGGGCAGTTGGTGCGGCGCAGCAAAAATCGCTTTACCTTCTTCGCCCACGCGTTTGGAGTACCATACGGGGAACGGCACGCCATAATAACGTTGACGTGAAATACACCAATCCCAATTCAAGCCATCGATCCATTGATCAAGGCGTTTATGCATCCAATCAGGTTTCCAGCTAATCGAATGATTGCGCTCTTTAAGTGCTTCTTTATGGTCAAGAACCTTCACAAACCATTGATAAGTAGGAATAATTTCTAAAGGTGCGCCCGAACGCTCGGCACATTTCACGGCGTGCATGATAGGCTTTTTGGCAAGCAAGACTCCTGCTTCTTCCAGCAATTCAATCATCTTGGCACGGGCATTTTTGGCAGTCAAACCCTGCAAGCGTTCATCATCGATGGTTAATTTGCCATAATTATTCAAAATCATGCGCATGTCTAATTTATGGGTACGCCATTTCACCACATCGGCTTCATCGCCAAACGTGCAGCACATCATGATGCCTGTACCCTTTTCTGGCTCTACCGTTTCATCAGTGAGAATCGGTACGCGCAGCCCAAACAACGGCACAACCGCATTTTTTCCTGCCAAATGGGCATAACGGGCATCATCAGGGTGATAAAAAATCGCCACGCAAGCGGGGAGCATTTCAGGGCGTGTGGTGGCGATCACAAAAGAATCGGTGCTATCCTCCACCGCAAAGCGTATGTCACAAAACACGCCTTCCATCTCTTTATCTTCGACTTCCGCTTGTGCGAGTGCCGTTTGATCAATCACATCCCATAACATCGGTTGCAGCGTGCGATAGACATGGTCGCGCTCTACCAAATCAAGGAACGATGCTTGCGAAATACGGCGTGATGATGCGCTGATGGTGTGGTACTCTAAGTTCCAATCAACAGAAAGTGCAGTCGCGGTAAATAATGCGCGAAACTCCGATCGTGCTTCAGCAGAAATCTCCTCGCATTGTTGTATAAATGTTTCACGTGAAACATCCTTAGCGCGAATCTTTTTCACCTTCTCAACAAGACGTTCAGTCGGCAAACCATTATCATCAAACCCCATTGGATAGAATACATCCCGCCCTTTCATACGCATATAGCGTGCCATGAAATCCGTGTGAGTGTAGCTATAAATATGCCCCATATGCAGCAAGCCTGATACGGTTGGCGGGGGGGTGTCAATCACATAGGATTCGCTCCTAGGTACATCGCCACGCCAGCGGTACACGCCGTTGCGTTCCCATTGTTGTTGCCAAAAAGATTCCCGTTCAGACGGGATGTAACGCTCTGCAAAATCAATCATAGCCCTTTTTTAGCCTAGCTTCTACTTTTTTGCAATGAGAAAAAATAACTTGACTTCTGGTTAATATCTTTTTATATATACGGCTTACCCTTGTTTACACTTCATTTGTTTGTGAAGTACCATTTTTTTTATAGACTATGGTCTTACTTCATGCGTGTGGTGTAGATATTTGGGATGTGTAAACCTACCAAATACAGATCATGAAAAATTTTCGCCCGTCTGATGTGCGTGTTGATTTCCACAGCTCGGTTTTCAAAAACCTTGAAAAGGAAATCTTGATGGCACAAATTGTCGCGTTCCTTGCGCGCCATGGTGATGATTGGAACATGCTGATCAGCCATAGCCAGTTTGAAGATCAGGGTACGAACTATAATAGTTTTGCGGTGAGCGTCTATAATCGCCCATTGCAAAACCTTCGAGTTCGCTTGGGATACGTGACCGCATTCCACTATTTCGCTGTCAACGGCTACGTGAAAGTAGACTATAACGGCAACTTTCGCATCACACAAAAGCTGATTGATGTTTATGCGCACTATATTTAGTACGTTGTGAACATGCAGTAAAAAACTGTAGCAGATTATCGATAGGTAACCCTATCGATAATGTGTGCTATAGCGCGCTTTGCGTTATGTTGAATAGGCGTTAGTTTTTGTTGTGTGGACATATGAAATCTAACATTCCAGTAGAATTACCCGATTTTTCGATGGGGAAATTGCTAGTAAAATATAAATCGTAATATTGCCCGATATTATGCGGGCATAAATCAGGTTTTTTGGGTAAATCATAGCGACTAAAGCTACTTGTGAAGTCTATGCCGCCTTTTTCAAATAATAAATGACATTCATCTTCTATCGGCGTTTTGATCACTTGCACTAAGGTTGCATGTTTAATTTCTCGAAAATTGCTTTCGGGGAATAGCTTTCTATGCGTCATAGCATGTACTAAACGCTTATCATCTCTTGATAATTCAAGAGAGTTAGCGCGATCAGACATCACTACATAATATTGCTCCTCTGCAAAAAACCGAGTTTCAATATGCGCTAGATACCCTAACTGCACACAATTTTTATCATCAAGCCACGCCTTGCCATCTTCATCGACATTCAGATAAAAAAGCCCCGCGTCACCAACCTTATATTCCTTCATGCCATTATACATCACAGGGAATGCAATTTCCCGTTCGTGCATTCCTTTGTAAACCGAGTGTGGCATCATCATCAGGTGCGTTGCTCCATCCACCTGCTCGATTTTTTCTATCGTAGCACTCACAATCAACGGATATTTGCTATAATAACTGCGAATAGTCTTCCAACGTTGCTCAAAACTCACATCAGGCTTCCATAAAGCATCGGAAGATATGGCTTGTGTCTGTGCTGCACAATGTGTGATAATCACCATACATAGAGTAAGTATCGTGTGCTTTATCGATTTCTTGGTTATCATATCTCTATCCTTATCATAGCTTTTTGCACTCCGCAACTATGTTTTATGCACAAATGTTCATGTTCAATCCATGTTATTTATTGTTGAATAGGCGAAATTTCTCATGGTTTTTTTGCTCCTAATCACCCATCAAAAAACTACTTGGTGCAACCGTTCTGACAAGAACGGGTATGGACATATAGCGTTTATAGAGGATTTTATCCTTGCTGCCGAATATGTGGCGATTCATGAGGTAATCGTGGCATGTCGTGATGCAAAGGATGATATGTTTTTGGAGCTGGCAGTAAACGGGAAAGCGGATGCGTTGGTGACAGGGGATAAGGATCTGCTGGTATTGCATTCCTATCGCGGCATTCCGATTATTACGGTGAGGGAGTTTCTGGATTCTGCCATATAGTGGTGAAACACTATATGTAATTCTGTTTCAAAGGATGGGTTTTCCCGCCTGTTGCATGGCTTGGGTGATGGTGCTGTACGGCAGCACAAGTGACAGTGGAGTTTGCGGGATCGGCAGTGCGCCATAGGCTTTGTACCAGTTTGCCGCTTGCTGATCTTTTGCGTCTATCAAAAGCAGCGTGCCGCCTACTTGTTGTGAGGCGAGGATGCAGCGACGAGCAGCGGAAATCAGAAGTTGACCACCTAATCCTTTTCCTTGCAAGTTTTTGCTGGTTGCTAACCGTCCAAGACGGAAACCGCCAATAGGATGATTGCCGCCTCCTGACGGGCGAGCAGTGGCAGGGACAATGTGGCACTCTATGTGTGCTGGACTTAATGTGTAGAAACCGTGAATGGTAGTGGTATCGCTCTTATCCACGGCAACATAGGTTTTTGATGCGCCACCTTCATGCGCTTGCCGTGCATATTTTGCTAGAAACAGGTTGAGTGCATCTACCCCGCAATCAAAGCCTTTGCGGTCATGCTGTTTCGCAATCGCTTCTTCGTGCCAATCTGGAAGCATTAGCTGCGCATCGCTAAGGCGTGTGCCGCTGCAAGCAGTTTAGCATTAGGCGCGGGCGGGTTATCTAACACGTCCATCATAAAACGGGTCTGTTCCTCATTAAGCTGCATCCGTTCAGCCTTTTCAATGACCGCTTCTGCTGCACGCAGAGCGTTTTGCAGCACAAAATCTTTCAACGTGGTGTTCTCTAGGGCGGCAGCACGTATTAGACGCGCTTTCTCCAATGGCGGTGCTTGGATAGGGAAGCGGCTAGAATGTTCGGTAGCAGTGCGTGGCATGATGTAGTTCTCCTTACAGTCTTAATTAAGATAGCAGAAAAAGATTGTATTGTCAATATGGGTGCTTTGATAGCACCTGATATAAAAGTGAAACACTATTGCAAATTCTGTTTCAGAATTGCGTGAATGGCTATGCATGTTTAGTTCCTTTTTCTTATGGCATATGCTATAATGATCTAAAGGAGACCAATTTATGGGAAGTGTATTGCATGGTAACGCCAAGACTACGCCAAG
>RDZH01000035.1 GCA_004293935.1 Alphaproteobacteria bacterium
GATGGGGCCTCCTTCTTCCGAAGGTACGGAGGCAATTTGCCGAGTTCCTTCAGGATACTTCTCTCAAGCGCCTTGGTATACTCTACCTGACCACCTGTGCCGGTTTCGGGTACGGTCTATATGGAGAGGCTATTTCCTGGAACCACTTGGCTGCCCTCCCAATCCAATAAGGGAGAACAACTTCCGCGCTCCGTCACACATCTCCAGGCCCACGAATATTAACGTGGTTCCCATCGACTACCCCCTTCGGGCTCGTCTTAGGGGCCGGCTCACCCTACGCTGATTAGCATTGCGTAGGAACCCTTGGTCTTTCGGCGACAGGGTATCTCACCCTGTTAGTCGCTACTCATGTCAGCATTCGCACTTCCGATACGTCCAGAGTCGGTTACCCTTCTCCTTCACTCGCTTACGGAACGCTCCGCTACCGCTGCAGTAAACTGCAACCCTAAGCTTCGGTGCATATCTTTAGCCCCGTTACATCTTCGCCGCAGGAACCCTTATTTAGACCAGTGAGCTGTTACGCTTTCTTTAAAGGATGGCTGCTTCTAAGCCAACCTCCTGGTTGTTTTGGGATTCCCACATGCTTTCCCACTTAGATATGACTTGGGGACCTTAGCTGTAGGTTAGGGCTGTTTCCCTTTTGACGACGGACCTTAGCACCCGCCGTCTGTCTGCCAGACAAGACTCGATGGTATTCGGAGTTTGGTTAGGTTTGGTACCGCTCGCGCAGCCCTAGCCCATCCAGTGCTCTACCCCCATCGGCATACATCTGACGCTCTACCTCAATAGATTTCGCGGAGAACCAGCTATTTCCCGGCTTGATTGGCCTTTCACCCCTAAACACAAGTCATCCGATAATTTTTCAACATTAAACGGTTCGGTCCTCCAGTGCGTGTTACCGCACCTTCAACCTGCTCATGCCTAGATCGCCGGGTTTCGGGTCTAATCCAACATACTCAGTCGCCCTATTCAGACTCGCTTTCGCTTCGCCTACACCTAACGGCTTAAGCTCGCATGCTAGATTAAGTCACTGACCCATTATGCAAGAGGTACGCTGTCACCCCCTATGGGGCTCCAACTGCTTGTAAGCATCCGGTTTCAGGTACTGTTTCACTCCCCTAATCGGGGTGCTTTTCACCTTTCCCTCACGGTACTGTGTTCGCTATCGGTCATGTACGAGTATTTAGGCTTGGAGGGTGGTCCCCCCATGTTCAGACAGGATTTCACGTGTCCCGCCCTACTCTAGTCCTTCATCATCACTTTCGCATACGGGGCTGTCACCCGCTACGGCCACACTTTCCAGAGTGTTCTGCTAGTTGAAATGAAGGCACTGGCCTGGTCCCGGTTCGCTCGCCACTACTACGGGAATCTCTGTTGATGTCTTTTCCTCCGGGTACTGAGATGTTTCAGTTCCCCGGGTTCGCTTCACCAAGCCTATTTTATTCAGCTCGGTGATACCTTATCCACCTCGCCCGGCATCCCCGAAAGGATACTGGAAGAAATGGTGAAGGTGGGTTTCCCCATTCGGAAATCGCCGGATCAAAGTTTGCTCACAACTCCCCGACGCTTATCGCAGCGTGCCACGTCCTTCTTCGCCTGTACATGCCAAGGCATCCACCAAATGCTCTTACCTCACGCTTGAGAATCCACACCATCAACGACAGGCCTGCATAGAGCCTGGCGTCTTGCGATGATGAGGAGAATTATCTCAGCCAGATAATCAATTTGATTAATGTGATGATATGCGCCGCCCAGCCACAAACCCGAAGGCCTGCACCAGCACGACGATACCGCCACGGCATCGATTTAAAAACCCATTCACAATGTCAAAGATCGGCGACGCCGGCTAACCGGCACGATCGCCTAACCTGCCGAAGCAGGATCTGGTTTCGTTTCATCTATCGGATATGGTGAGCGCGCTGGCCGGAGCCGCACTGCGTCGTGTGTACCTGGTGGAGCCTATCGGGATC
>RDZH01000024.1 GCA_004293935.1 Alphaproteobacteria bacterium
ATCCGCAAGTGATAATATTGATTACATCAAATATGCCTTCAAGCCTGAGGTAGTGAAGGATTTGCGCATGTTCCAAGATAAGCGTTTTGGCAGTTTTGGGGTGTTGGTGCAGCAAGATTTTATCGATTGCGTGCTTGCTAATAGCTTGAGCAATTTCATGTTTGAACTCTTATGGGATAGCGATGACCCAGATTATATGTGGGATCTGAAGCGACACCCAAAACGCCCCAAAAACATCTATGGACGGCGCACCAAAGCCTTACGTCACCGCGATGATGCATGGATGGCAGAAATGCTTGCCAAAACCCGCATCCGTAGTTGAGAGAGATTATGACACATATTGAAACACCTGATACGATTATTTCTGCAAATTATGCCGCAATGAGTAAAAAAGCTGCCCACGAAATTGCTGCATTGCTGCACAGCAAACCCGATGCGGTGATTGGACTTGCCACAGGCAGTACGCCCATAGGGATGTATGCCGAACTTGTGCGTATGCATGAGGAAGAAGGGCTTGATTTTTCACAGGCAACTTTTTTCAATTTAGATGAATATGTAGGAATCCCGCATGATCACCCGCAATCCTATCATCATTTTATGCATGAACATCTATTCAGCAACGTCAATGCCAACCCTGAACGCATCCATATTCCCAATGGCAATGCAGTTGATTTAGAAGCAGAATGTGCGCGCTATGAACAAGGCATCAAGGATGCGGGCGGGATTGATCTGCAAGTGCTTGGGATCGGTGCGAATGGGCATATTGGTTTTTGTGAACCGGGAACGGATTTTACGTTGGGGACGCACATCACACAGCTTACGGAACAAACGCGCAATGATAATGCCCGTTTTTTTGATGATGATCATGAGCAAGTTCCCACAGAGGCATTATCCATGGGACCTGCCACGATTATGAGTGCCAAGCGCATCATTGTGTTGGCGAATAATACGGCTAAAACCAACAAAACCCACGCCGTACATGATGCCTTATATGGCGATGTCACACAAGACATACCTGCAACGATATTGCAAAAGCATCCTGATGTTAGTTTTTATCTGGATTGGAGCATTCAGCGTGAGGTGCAGAAAATGATCGCGAGTCAATCAGAACGTTCTTTTTCGAGAGATTAGATGGTTTCCTTGACTTTATAATGAGTGCGCGTTAATAATTATCGTTCGCTTTGTTTATAAATGATGGGGCATTTAACTCATTTTCTTTTTTGTTGCGTAAATTTTACAATTATAGCGCGTAGCGATAGGTTTATAGCCACCTTATGAACCGAAAAAACCGTTACGCCGATGAAGGCGCAACGGTTTTTTTAGTCACAATGCTCTTGGTATAGTGCCAAGAGATTTTCGGATAACTCATCTGCGTTTCGACGAATGTCGATAGCGTTTAGAGTTGTGGCAAACTGGATGTTTGCATAAAACGCTGTCCCTGTTCTTACTTGTTTGCCTGCTTCAAATGAGAAGGAGTAAGAAGGCAGAGCAACGTAATCGATGTTGCTCGAACGCAATTCGTCCGTTAACAACCATCGCTCATCATCATTGAGGCAAATGCGTTTCAGCACAAGAGATTGCTCTCCTATGATTGTGCGCATCTTTACAAAATCACGTTGACCAATTTCGTATCCGCACAAGGCTTTTGACGAAATGGTTTCGATCGTATGTTCTGCATCCAAAACCAACCAGCTATTTTTGGTAAGATCGGACAGGTTTTGCAAATCGCTCAGTACTTTTGTAAACATGATTGTTCGTTGGAGAATCGTTTTACACGATGAACCAGTACATCAGAGAAGGCAGTGCCTAAAGAAAATAATGTACTAAATCGTATAAAACATGTACTCTTTCAGTATAGATGTATATCAAAAAGAAATCAAATATTATTTTTGATTAGATGTACAAAAACATAATTTCACACAACATCACGCGCATTGCGTGAATTTTTATTATTATTTTAATCTGTTTCTTGTAGAGTGCAGATAACAAAAGTTTATTTTATGGTGAGGTGCGTCTATGTGAGGTGCGAAATCATAAAAAAATATATTCCATTAGATGACTTGGGTAGTTCTATGATTTCACTACAACAATCTTTTTCCGCGCACACGCTTAATAATCATTTGAAAAGAACATCGACTTCTTTACAAAACACCATTAATCAGCTTTCTTCGGGAAGTCGGGTGGGGCATACACATCATGCAGAAAGCATCTATCATATTAGCAGTCGCTTCAAACTGCATGAAATGAACCATAAGCATAGTGCGAAAAATATGGCTGCCGCTTCTAGTATGCTGAGTGCGGTTGATAACGGGCTTGCGCAGATAGATGAGATAGTGATGCGTATGCAATTTTTGGCGGAGACTGCAAAAAATAGTACGATCACGCACGCAGAACGTAATGCGCTTTCAGTTGAATTGCAGACATTATCGGATGAAATTGATCGCATTTCCCTCAATACACAATTTGGGGGAATTAACTTATTAGATGGCGGAGCAGCAGCGCGGCGATTGAACGAAGGATCGGTTGCGACGATGCGTTCTGATGCAACGGCCGCAACATTATTGGGTGGGACTTTGGGGCTAGGAGGGCGCACCGTGATTGGAAGTTCAGGTGCGGATCTCTTATATGGTTTAGAGGGGGGGACGGTATTTGAAGCGGGAGCAGGGGGAGCGGGATTGCAAGGTCTGATTTATGATCCCCTTGATCCTTGGCAGGGCGTAAATAATATGACCGAAGCACGAAGCGCAATAGCAGACCCAGCTAATCTTTTAGTCACTTTTCGTTCAACAGGGTTAAGTTATTCAACTCCCGGAGGACTAACTTATATTTCAACTTTTTTGGGTGCAGATAACGCTTCAGTAAGCAATACAGTAACAGCAAGTGCAACAGATTTTGAGCATTTAGCACTCGTGTTTCGTGGCTCTCTCATCGTTCAAAATGCAGGAACGTATGATTTTCGTGTTACTTCGGATGATGGCTTTGCTTTGAATATCGGTGGAAACACATTTATGCAATATCATGATGGGCGCGTGGGATCGAGTGATGGTTCAATCACATTAACGGCAGGGTTGCATTATTTTGAACTCATCTATTTTGAACGAGGTGGTGGTGAAGAGTTGTTTGTAGAATCTAACTTAGGCGGGGGAGCGATGCAAATTATGAATAGCAGTCATTTCTTAATGGCTGGCACGGGTTCTGACGGCGATGATACAATGATTGGTGGAGTAAATGATTATGATGTTGCCCGCTATAGTGGCAATATCGAGGATTACAGAATCACACGGATTTCAAGCAATGAATATATTGTTGAAGATATGCGTTCAGGAAGTACGCATGGAAGGGATGTGTTGCGCAACATTGATCTGGTGCAATTTGCGAATAATGAATATATTCTAAGCTCTAACTCGGCAGCACGAAATTTGGATTTTCATAGCGAGGATGCACTCCGTGGACCATTAAGTTACGAGATTTTAGATACGTCCACACGGCGATTATTTGCCCGAAGCCCCGCAATGTCACTTGATGATGCGGCGCAAGCAGCAACTACCCAAAGAACATTAGAAGATGCATCATCGCGTATTGCTTTTCTTCGCAATTATGTGAACAATCTGCATATGGAATCAGAAGTGCGTTATGAACAATCGATGCGTGCAATGCATAGCATGGAGCAGATTGATAGCACCTTGTTTGATACGGATTTTACCAAAACTTCCTCGGAATACACGCAAGAACTCATGAAAACGAATAGTAATGTGTTGATGCGGGTTCAGACGCATAATATGCAACAAAATATTCTTAGATTAATTAATGATTAATTTTAAATAAATCATTCACACGCTACGGGTACTAACTATGATTTCACTACAACAATCTTTTTCTGCACAAACACTCAATAATCATTTGCGAAGAACGTCAATTTCGTTGCACAATAACATCCAGCAACTTTCTTCGGGAAGTCGGGTGGGGCATACACATCATGTCGAAAGCATCTATCATATTAGCAGTCGTTTTAGAGTACATGAAAATGATTTGCGCTATGAAGCAAAAAATATGGCTGCGGCATCGAGTTTGCTCAGTGTTGCCAATGATGGGCTTACCGCCATAGAAGAAATGATTAATCGGATGCAATCCTTAGCGCAGACTGCACAAAATAGCACGCTTACACAAGCTGAACGTGATTATCTTATGCTTGAATTTCAGACATTAAACGATGAGATTGATCGCATCGCGCTCAACACCACGTTTGGCAATGTGCATTTGTTAAATGGTGGCGTATCGTCAGATGAGTGGAATCTAGGGGGGCGTGGGTTTGTTTTGAACGGTGATCAAACGGCAGAACAATTACGAGGAACGGAGGGCAGCGATACCATCATAGGCAGTGGAGGCAATGATGTTTTACATGGGATGGGAGGCGGCGATGTCTTTGATGTAGAATCTGGGGAATCTGGGTTACAAGGTATTATTTATCGTCCCTATGCAGACCCTTCTATGTCCATAGGTGATTTGACTACGGCAGAAGAAGTCATTAGTAGCAAAATGGGATCGTTTGTTTTTCGGGCAACGAACCTAGATTATATGCATAATATGTGGGGAGGCGATGTTGTAGATTTTTTAGGTGCAGATGCTGCTTCATTAAATAATAGCACAACAAGTAATACGCTTTTTGATAATCTAGTTATGGTGTTTCGTGGTTCTCTTGTGGTGCAAACGACAGGATCATATGATTTTGATGTCGCATCCGATGATGGATTTGCTTTAGATATTGGTGGAGTACGTCAGATAGATCATGGTTGGGGGCGTAGTTTTGATCCATTAAATCCGACAGAAACACCGAGTCCTATTCATTTAACAGCAGGCGTGCATGATTTTCAACTTATTTATTTTGAAGGATTCGGAAATCAAGGATTGCGCGTGCGATCCAATTTAGCTGGAGGCGGAATGCAAGTGATGGATAGTAATCATTTCATCATGCCGGGAGGTACGAATGATGGCAATGATACGCTCATAGGCGGGGCAGATGATTTTGATATTGCGCAATTTAGGGGGAATAGGGCAGATTATGCCATTACCCAACGTTCAGAAGGTGAGTTTCTTATTAGTGATATGCGTGTAGGAACGCCCAATGGATCGGACACATTGCGTCATATTGATATGGTACGCTTTGCTGATGGTGATTATTATTTAACCTCTGAGAATAGACCAAAAACGTTAGATTTTTTTGGAGATAATACTGCTTCTGATCCAATCAGCTATGAAATATTGAATGTACGATCCCATAGATTATTTGAACGTACACCGACGATGTCATTAGCGAGCGCACAGCAAGCATCGGATGCTCAGACTACATTAACGCAAGCAGAAGAGCGTGTTGCCTTTTTGCGCAATTATGTGAATAATCTGCACGCAAAATCAGAAATGCGCTATGAAGAATCTATGCGAACAATGCATAGCATGGAGCAGATTGACAGCAGCTTGTTTGATACGGATTTTGCCAAAACTTCTTCGGAGTACACGCAAGAACTTATGAAAACCAATAGTAATGTTCTGATGCGCGTTCAGACACATAATATGCAACAAAATATGCTAAGATTGATTAATGATTAACCATTAATTATAGGATTTTTAGTTATAATGGAGAGAATAAGAGGCTTCTGCATACGTCTATCATCTTGTCAGGCTCGGCGTAAGGTTGGTATCCATAAACTATTGTTGGTATTGGATTCCTGCCTTCGCAGGAATGACGAATTGATCGGTTTTATAGGTTATGCAGAAGTCTCAATAAAAAAATTAAAACAATGAGTGTTCCTATGATTTCACTACAACAATCTTTTTCCGCACAAACGCTGAATGATCATTTGCGAAGAACCTCGAATTCGTTGCAACAGAATATCCATCAACTTTCTTCGGGAAGTCGCGTGGGGCATAAGCATAATGAAGAAAGCATCTATCATATTAGCAGTCGCTTTAGGTTTCATGAGTCAAATTTTCGCTATGGTGCGAAGAATATGGCGACCGCTTCAACCATGCTTAGTGTGGTGGATGATGGGCTTGCCACCATCGATGAATTGCTCACACGCATGAGAACCGTTGCTAATACGGCGAGTTCGAGTACGATCACGTCCGCAGAACGTAACGCGCTTTCCGTGGAGTTTCAAACATTATCAGAAGAAATTGATCGCATTGCCTTTGCGACGCGTTTTGGTGATGTGCATGTGTTAAATGGTGGTATAAGTTCACGGGAATTTGGTTTAGAGGCACGGGGATTGAATCGAGCAGGTGGTGTTGGCAATGATGTATTGGTAGGCGGCGTGGGAAGCGATACTATCTCTGGTGGCGCAGGCAATGATATAATGAATGGTGCTGGGGGAGGGGATATATTCCGCAGCGGTTTGCAAGTGAACGCATTGGACGTTGAAGTTTTTCGCAATGGTTCAACAATACATAATATTAATGATGCGAATAGTGTGGTGGCAGACTCTAATAATTTATTCCTAAATTATCGCGCTACATCATTGAATTATACGGGTAATGATAGCACACTTGCAGAATTTTTAGGAAATGATGCAAGTTCCGTGAGTAATATGGCAACAGCAAGTAGCACGGTAGTGGATAATTTGGCATTTCGTATGCGTGGTTCGATTGCGGTGGAGGAAGCGAGACTTTATACTTTTTCTGCACAGGGTAGCCAAGGCTTTAGTGTGAGTATCAATGGACAAATCGTTGTGGATCAATTTTGTGGATGTACCTCTTTTGTGGAAACGGCAACGATTCACTTAGATCCGGGAGTTCATAGCATTGAAATCATTTATTTTGATCGAGACGGGTTAGAAAAATTTGAGGTGCGTTCTGATATTGCCGGGCAAGGTATGCAAATCCTTGATGGTAGTGATTTTTTATCGCCTAGTGCTGGTGGCTCTGGTTCTGATGGGAATGATACGTTGCTCGGGGCGGCTGAATATCTGGACATTGCAGAATATAGCGGGAATAAAACAGATTATAGGATTACGCAGATCTCAGAAGATGAGTTCATGATTGAAGATTTACGTTCGGGAAGCCCCAATGGTAGAGATCTGTTGCGTCATATTGATGAGATAGAATTCGCCGATGGCAATTATACGCTAAAATCACCGATGATAGCACGTACATTAGATTTTCATTCTGAAGGTCATCTTCATGAGCCACTAAGTTATGAGATATTGAATCTGCGCACGAATAAATTATTTACACGCACACCAACCATGTCGTTGGATAGCATGGCGCAAGCAGAAGATGCCAAGATTACCCTAGAAGAAGCCTCCGCGCGGGTGGCATTTTATCGTACCTATGTGGGCAATCTTCAGTCAGAGTCAGAATTGCGCTACGAGCATTCAACGCGTAGTATGAACGCGATGACTTCGATTAATAGCAGCTTATTTGATACGGATATTGCCAAGACTTCCGCTGAGTTTGCGCAAGCCCTATTGAAAATCAATGGTAATGTGCTTATGCGTGTGCAGAGCAACAATATGCAAGAAAATATATTGGCTTTGGTGAATGGGGCGTAGGAAAAAAGGCGGACTCTTGTCCATGAGACCTTGCTCGTCATGCTTGGCGTAAGGCAGGCATCCAGTAAGCAAAAATTGATCTGGATACCCGCCTTCGCGGGTATGACAAGAAGATAGACTTATGTAAAATTTTCACTAGATTCGTCATGCCTGCGTAGGCAGGCATCCAGTAGCACCAGTAGTTTATGGATACCAGCTTATCACGGGTATGATAAGAAGATAGACTTATGTAGAATTTTCAAAAAAGTAATTGTTTATTATAATGTTTATGCTATAGTAAAATCTGAAATTCTTTCTGTCTACATAGACACCCATTAATTTTATGACACTGAACGATGATCTTGCTAAGTACGAGGCTGAGCGTCAAGAAATTGAACAAACCCCAAGTCATTATGCCAATTTGGGAAAGAGAAACCAAGAAGCGCGACGCGCTTCATCTTCTCCTAAAAAAGGTGGTGGTTGTTTCGGTTTGATTTTGGTGGTGTTTTTTGTTTTTGTTGCCATCGCGGCAATGCAAACACCGTCTTCAAGACCATCCAACGATTCACCGAATCAACTTATTGAATTTGGTGATCCTTAAAAGGTTCTCTATGATGCCTCCTATTTATAGGGGAGCATCATAGCGGATCAGCTTCTGCACCGCTTCATCGCTGGGTGCATTGCATATTCTTATAGTTCCCCATAAAGCATGATCTAGCCGCTGCGCAATCGCCTCACTATAGCACAGTGCCGTGCATGTGCGAAGTGATGGGATGATGGCATAGTGCTGCATATGGTGCATCAGCGCATCCACACCACGAGCAGAAGTGCAGAGTATAGAGTGCATCGCACCATCATTGAGCAACTGGATCGTCTGTGGCGTAAGGCTGGGGGAGGGTGTCGCGTGATAGACTACCCATTCATCTAATTCTTTATGCGGTAGCATCGCACGCATATTATGGGCTGTTTCTTCTGCCCGAAGATAGAGCAGGTGCTGATGATGCGGAGCAATGAGGGCAGGAATCGTCGTGGCACTTCCTGCACCTGCAACTACCTGCGGATAGGCTGCATCACGGGTGCGCCGTGCTAATGCTTCGCCCACCACATAGATACATCCTTTATAATGAGGGTGATGGGTGCAGAGAATGCGCAATGCCATCTCACTGGTGAGGATTAACGCATCATAGCTGCTTAGCCTATCCCATGCGAGCAAGGCTACATCAGGGATGGGCGCAAGCTGCATCACCGCATCACTATGGACTAAAATACCGTGGCGCGTCAGATAATCATGCGTGCGTGTTGCTTGTGGCTGCGGGCGTGTGTTCCATAGATAGCGCGTCATGATGCCAGCATGGCTTGCAGCTTTAATGCGAGCTTATGCGCCATAATGTAGGCATCTTCAGCACGACTATGCATGGTATCTCGTACCACGCATTTTCCTTCAGGATCAGCGAGCAAGCCGTGCAATGTCACCTGCGATTGGTCATCATCCCATACGGCGTACCCTGCAATCGGGGTGCGGCACGATCCATCAAGATGACGCAAAAAAGCGCGCTCTAAGTTCACAGCGTGTGAGGTGTGTGCATCATCAACTAAGGCACATAAAGATTGCGTTGCGGTATCATCCATACGGCATTGCAGCCCAATCGCACCTTGTGCTACGGCAGGTAGCATGGTATCGCAATCCATACGGTAGGCATAGGTTAAGTAATATCCTAAACGATCCAGCCCGGCGGCAGCAAGCAAAGTGGCATCCACTTCCCCCTCACGTAGTTTATCAATACGACGCTTTAGATTACCACGATAGGTGACGATGCGTATATCGGGGCGCGCATGGAGAATCTGCACAGCGCGACGCAATGAGGATGTTCCCACCACTGCGCCTTGTGGTAATTCTGCAAGCGAGGGGGCTTTCAGCGAGAGGAACACATCCCGCACATCATCCCGTGGCAACATCGCAGCAAGGGTTAAACCTTCAGGGAGCTGCGTTGCCATATCTTTCATGGAATGCACGGCTATATCAATCTCATCATTCAGCAAGGCATGTTCAATTTCTTTGGTGAATAATCCTTTTGTACCAATATCGGACAATGCCCCCGCAAGATAATGATCACCTGATGTTTCAAAAACGAGGCGTTCGATGCGCGTGCCTTCAGGCAAATGCGGCATAAGAGCCTCCGCGCATAACTCAACTTGGCGTTGCGCTAGCGGGCTTTTGCGTGAACCTATGCGGAGTATCCCATCACGCATCCCCACTACCCCTCATCATTCATGCGGAGGGCTGCGATAAAGGCAGATTGTGGAATATCCACATTACCAATGGAACGCATCTTCTTTTTACCTTTTTTCTGCTTATCCAATAATTTACGTTTGCGCGATATATCCCCACCATAGCATTTTGCCGTGACATCTTTGCGGAGTGCTGAGATGGTTTCACGGGCAATGATTTTGCCACCAATCGCGGCTTGGATGGGGATTTTGAACATATGCTGCGGGATTAAATCCTTCAGGCGTTTGCAAAATGCCCGCCCACGATGCTCTGCTTGTGATTTATGCACAATCAAAGATAACGCATCCACCGTTTCGCCATTCACCATCACGGTGAGTTTCACTAAATCGCCTTCTTCGTAGCCTGCAATCTGATAATCAAAACTTGCATAGCCACGTGAACAAGACTTGAGGCGGTCATAGAAATCAAATACCACTTCATTGAGCGGCAAGCGGTATACCACCATCGCACGCCCCCCCACATAGGTGAGTTCTTCTTGAATGCCACGCTTTTCGGTGCATAGGGATAGTACATTCCCCAAATATTCATCTGGCACAAGAATCGTGCCTTTGATCCACGGTTCGCGCATTTCTTTGATGCGTGTAGGATCAGGCATATCAGCGGGATTATGCAATTCTTTCTCCGTGCCGTCTGACATGGTCATTTCATAGACAACACTTGGTGCGGTGGTGATGAGATCAACATCATATTCGCGCTCTAAGCGTTCTTGGATGATTTCTAGGTGCAGTAACCCCAAGAATCCACAACGAAAGCCCATACCCAATGCCGTTGAGCTTTCCACCTCATAATGAAAACTTGCATCATTGAGGTGTAATTTACTGATGCTTTGCTTCAAATGATCATATTCGCTGCTATCGGTGGGGTATAATCCACAAAATACTACGGGTTGACTTGGCTTAAATCCTTTCAGTGCCTCAGCAGTGGGCTTGGCATCATCGGTGATGGTATCGCCGATATGAGTATCCGCCACTTGTTTAATACCCGTGATGATGAATCCTACTTCACCGGGTCCTAAATCGGGTACGCTTAGCTTTTTGGGGGTGAATACTCCGACATCATCCACCGTATGGCTTGCGCCTGAGGACATCATGCGGATTTTCTGCCCTTTACGGATTGTCCCCGCAAAAACACGAATCAGAATGACAACGCCGAGGTAGGTGTCATACCAGCTATCAATAAGTAAGGCTTTTAGGGGGAGATTATTCGGATCAGTGGTCATATTTTATCATCAATCTATTCACAAACACTATAGTTCATAGTGTTATAGTCGTTTCTTGACATGAAAAATGAGACATTTTTTTGTCAAACGACTATATAACACGTTCATACGTTATTTGCACATGAAAAATGATGCCCACTCCCAGTTTTAACAAACCGAAAGTGGGCATCTATAGTTATAGTGCTTTAGTCGCGTTATGCAGCAGGACGACGTGATGGTCTTTTTCCACCTTGCCCACCTTGAGGACGACGCGAAGGCGCGCCTGCTTGGGTGCGACGTGCATCGGTTGAATGACCATCGCGTCTTGGGCTTGCGCCAGCTTTTTTCTCAAAACGCACCCCATCGCGTGATGGTGCATCGGAACGATTACGATCCGTGCGTGGCTTTTTGAATGGCGTTACTGCGGCAGTATCATTCGTGTTCGAGCGAGGGCGTTCACCTCCGTAAGAACGGTCAGCAGAAGAACCGCTCGCTTGAGAATCAGAACGATCTCTCCCTTTATAGCCATTGGCAGATGGGGCATTATAGCCATCACGTGGACGATCTTCACGTGGTTTTCTGCTCTCAAAGCCATCTTCACGCGGTTTTCTAAATGGCGTTCTCTCTGCTTGCCCTTCTCTATGTGGGCGATCTTTGCCTTGATAGCCATTGGCAGTCTCTATGTGGGCGATCTTTGCCTTGATAGCCATTGGCAGATGGGGCATTATAACCATCACGTGGACGATCTTCGCGTGGTTTTCTGCTATCAAAACCATCACGATTAGCGCGCTCTGGACGACCAAAATCTTTTTTTGGAGCGTATGGCGAGGATGATGTACGTTCAGCATTTTTATTTGCATAGGGAGTACGCGCATCGCCCTGACGCTTTGGTCTGGAAGAATATTCACCTGACCGCCCCGGCGCACGAGAAGATCCGCCATGAGATCCGCCATAGGATGATCCTGAACCATCTTTCGGTTGCAACATACGGCAAATAGCGTGCCATTTTTTGCTATCATGCGGGGAAACGAAGTTTAACGCGCTACCGTGCGCACCTGCGCGTGCAGTACGCCCAATACGATGCACATAATCTTCTGGGCATTGTGGCATGTCATAGTTGATCACATGCTCAATATGAGGAATATCTAATCCACGTGCCGCAATATCCGTTGCTACCATGATGCGCGTTTGTTGCGCACGAAACGCTTTAATGGCGCGGTCACGTTGGCGTTGGCGTAAATCACCATGTAATGCATCGGCGGAATAGTTTAATTCTTGCAATTTAGCTGAAAGATGATCGGCATCATTTTTGGTGCGAACGAACACAATCACCGATCCTTCACGCTGATCGAGTTGCTCAACTAAGCGACGATATTTCTCTGATTGCGGCATATGCAGCGTTTCTTGCTCAATATCTGCAGCAGGTGTATTCACTGATCCAACGGCGATGCGTTCTGGATTGTTCATATAACGCCCTGCAAGTTGCATGATATTGCCGGGTAATGTCGCAGAAAATAGCAGGGTTTGACGTGATTGTGGCATATGATGCAAAATATCATCAATCTGAATACCAAATCCCATATCTAACATGCGGTCGGTTTCATCCAACACCAAAAAGCGGACATTACGCAAGGAAACGCTTTGACGGCGCAAATGATCATTTAATCGCCCCGGAGTTGCGACAATCAAGCGAGGCTTCGCATGGAGTTGCGCTAATTGTTTGGTCATGGAATCACCACCAATTAACAATGCCACCCGCATACGCGTTTCACGATCAATAAGATTGCGCAATGTGGTGAGTACCTGTGTGGCTAATTCCCGTGTCGGGGTAAGCACCAAGGCAGCTTCTTGGGGGTTGTCTAATAAACGTGTGATAAGGGGGATACCAAAGGCTGCGGTTTTCCCTGTTCCTGTTTGTGCCGTACCTAAAATATCGCGTCCTGCCAAGGCAAGAGGAATCGTGGCTGCTTGAATCGGAGTTGCTTCCGTGAAGGAACACTGATCCAATGCGCGCATGATTTCTGGGCGCAGTTGTAGTTCTGTAAATAACGTCATGGTGTTGTTTTTCCTTAAAAAAATGTCGGATTGCGTCAGTACTCTATGACGCGCTAACAACATAACCATGATGTCTGGAAAATTGGTCTAAAAACAACGAACCAACGAACGTACTAAGAGAAACTCTAAACGAACCATAGCACACGTGGCAATTTTGTCAAGGTGATTTTCTTGCGATCAAAAAAATAAAAAAAATGCAAAGAAACAGTTGACGAATGAAATCAAAGACGTTATGTTCTCGTTCATCCAAAGATGTGCCGGCTTAGCTCAGTTGGTAGAGCAGTTGATTTGTAATCATCAGGTCGGGAGTTCGAGTCCCCCAGCCGGCACCATTTTTAAGTTTGATGCATATTCGCATTTTTCACAATCCCCCAACATATAGAGTTGATTAGCTTTTCCTAAAGCAACGCTTGAATGCTATCTAAGGTACGTTCATGCAAGGCTTTATTTGCTGTCGCTAGCACATTGATCGAATCATTATGAATGAGTTCCGAGACGCAAAGTGGTCTACCATGCCAATCGCTGATCATGGCACGCGCACCGCGAAGAATGGGAAGAAGGGGAAGAATATCATAAGGTTTTAAGCCCGCCTCAAGGACAACATCAATATGACCGCTAGCAAGCATCATATAATTATACGCATCGCCACCATAATTTTGGATCGCCGTGTGACGACGTAAAAAATCAAACACCGCATATTCCTCATCCTTAAACAAAAAAGGTGAGGTGGTTGCCAATTTAGCATGATGCAACATGCGTGTTGCTGCGCCACAAAGGGGCTTATTATGGGTGCGCGCCGTATTATTATCACCCCACCAACGCTCTTGCGTGAATGGTTGCACAACCACACCAAGCAACATTTCTTTGCGGTGCATAAGACCAATGAGCGTGCTAAAAGTAGGAATGCCCGAAGCAAAAGCGCGTGTTCCGTCAATGGGATCGATAATCCATTGATAATCCGCATCCGCTTGATGGGCGTGCGCTTCTTCACCAATAATACCATGATAATGATACTGATGCATAATGCGTTCACGCAAGGCATGTTCAATCAATTTATCTGCAAGCGTCACAGGGCTGGAATCTGCCTTCAATTCGGCATCATGCGCGGCATTACGAAAAAAAGACTGCGCAATTTCACATGCTTGATCAGCCAACTGGTGCGCGAAAGAAAAATAAGACGAAAGTAAAGACATAACAATGCTCGGATAGACCTCAAACGAAGTTTAGAACCTGCCCCGAATCTCTCTCTTATGGGCTGCAAATGACGTTTTGCTGCGCTTCCGCTACTCATGTACCTTAAGTACACTCCGTTGCGGTTCTCGCAAATCTGCCATTTTCGCCTCATAATAAAAAATTCTAAACAGGTTCTTAGTCATAGCCTATTTGTCGTGATTGCGCAAACAAAGATTCAACAAAATGATCTAAAGAGGATTGACGTAAACGACGTAACCGTTCCGCGTGCAGAATACTTGTAATGCTTGCTAATGTTTCTTCAAGATCACGATTCACAACGACATAATCATATTCACGCCAATGCGAAATTTCATTGCTCGCACGTTGCATCCTAAAGCGCACCACATCATCATCATCTTTTCCACGTCCGCGCAAGCGTTGCTCTAATTCTTGCATCGAAGGGGGCAGAATAAATACACTTACCAAATCTTCACGGCAATGATCAGAAAGCTGCTTTGTTCCCTGCCAGTCAATATCAAAGAGTACATCAATACCCGCCGTCAGCGATTCTTCAACAAAAGTCGCAGGCGTGCCATAAGAATGATTAAAGACGGTGGCATGTTCGATAAAAGCACGTTGCTCAATAAGTGCATCAAAAGCATCTTGCGTTATAAAGGAATAATCTTTGCCATCGATTTCACCGTCACGTGGTGCGCGAGTGGTGGCAGAAACAGACATTCTAATGCCGTTATCTTGCTGCAACAAACGACGCGACAGGGTTGTCTTGCCTGCCCCTGAAGGAGAGGACAATACAAACATAAAGCCACGACGAAATCCGCCAGTCTCCGTCACTGGTAACCGTTCCCTTGAATGTTCTTGAATTTTCACAACTGCGCCCATCTTGTATGCTACAATAACTCAATATCATCGCCATGTAAATAATTATATAACGCAGACATGTAAAAAATACTTACGAACCATGGATAAAATGTAAAAAATTGTTGCATTGCGATATGATTCGATTATAAGAAGGCAGTTAGATATATTTCATTCATGACTTTAAGAACAAACCTATGAACAAAAAAATCATCCCCTCCATTTTTGGATGCGCTTTAATGAGTGGCATCTTTTTTGCACCGATGGCACACGCGCAAGAGGCTGCACCTGCGGTAGTATCAGGCTTTTCACCAGAAGCTACCTATATCATCAACTCTTTTATGCTTCTTATCTTTGGCATGTTTGTGATGTTCATGTCGTGTGGTTTTGCGATGCTTGAAGCGGGCATGGTGCGGTACAAAAATGTGGGTGTTATTGTGCTGAAAAACCTTGTGCTTTATGCGATTGCAGCCATTGTCTTTTATCTGTTTGGCTATAATTTAATGTATGAAGGTGTCGATGGCGGATATGTTGGCTCATTTGGCATATGGTCGCCCAATGATACGGCAGCACACGCTGGGGATTATGTCACCCAAAAATATGCATCCTCTGCTTATTGGTTCTTTCAGATGGTGTTCGTTGCAACCGCTGCTTCCATTGTTTCAGGTGCTGTTGCTGAACGTATGAAAATCTTGACATTTTTTGTGTTTACCGCATGTATGAGTGGTTTTATTTACCCTATTGCCGCTTCATGGAAATGGGGTGGTGGTTGGTTGCATGTGATGGGCTTCCAAGATTTTTCAGGCTCTACGCTCGTGCATTCGGTTGGTGGATGGTGCGCCCTTATTGCCGTATGGCTCACGGGTGCGCGGGCAGGACGCTTTGATGAACAAGGCAAACCTGTTGCGATTCCTCCCTCTAATGTTATTACCGTATGTTTGGGAACGTTTATCTTGTGGCTAGGTTGGCTTGCATTTAATGGTGGTTCGCAATTATCTTTTAGCACGGCAACAGATGTACTGGCGATTTCTAATATTTTCGTCAACACCAATGCTGCCGCCGCCGCTGGAGTGGTTGCGGTTATGCTATGCACGTTGATGATGCGTAAAAAAATAGATGCCTACCTTACTCTCAATGGCGCGTTGGCAGGCTTAGTCAGTATCACCGCAGAACCGCTCGCGCCTACCATGATGCAAGCAACGATTATCGGGGCTGTGGGAGGAATCCTTATGATAGTCAGCACATCCTTGCTTGAACGTGCAAAATTGGATGATGTAGTTGGGGCAATTCCTGTGCATTTAGTGTGCGGTGTGTGGGGAACATTAATCGTTGCATGGACGAACAGTACGGCAACGTTGATGGTGCAGCTCACGGGCGTGGTAGCCTATGCACTCTTTTCTATTGTGTGCAGCATGATTCTTTGGGGTGTTTTGAAGCAGACGATGGGGCTTCGCATCGATTCGATGCAGGAAGAAAAAGGTCTGGATATTGAGGAGCTTGGCTTAGAAGGATTGCCATATCTTAGAAGTAATGGATGATAAGTCAGGTTCTAGAACCTAAGGGGCTGTGTTCACAGAATCGTTGAATATACCCATTTCACTTTAAGGACTTGAATCCTTATAAGTGAAATGAAGGGTATATTTCATTAAAAATACTCATCGTTTCCACATGTTGATACTACGTATCTTTATGTGCGATGAGTATACAGCCCCTTACGTGCTGTTATTTTTTGCCACTGGGCTTTTTGCGCTTGAGCGAAACCATCGACGCAAAATATCCTTTCGCTTCTTGCTCGTCTCTGTTTTTCTCAAGCGTTGATGGAAGGGCAGGGGGCTTCTTCTTCGCGTTTTTATTCGGCCCCATCCTTCCTTGTGACGTGTTTAAGGTACATTCTAATAAATAACCGCCCTCTTTATGCGTCACGATTTTGAGAACATATTTTGTAGCAGGATCTTCAGGGTTCACATTGCGATCATAGATCATAATGTATATTTTATTCTCATTGGGAATACATACTTCAGGATATTCTAATTGCAGCGCATCAAGGCAGGCTTGCGCTTCTTCTAAAGTGGGATAATGCTTCTTTTTCTGCACGTTACGTAATATAGGATGCCCCCAATTAGGCATACGCGATTTGGGACGTATGCGCCGTGGGTGAAAACGCAACTCCTCATGCAATTTTACGCAGCTTAGGGCATATAAGCCATTGGGCAATTCCTCAACAGTCACAAAGGCATAATGCCCCATAAATCCGTTTTTTTCATCTTCTTCACTGACCGAAAAACCTGCGATCCAAAAAATAGCGCAAATTTTATCTTCAGGTGCATGTTCGAGCGCATCACGACGGGCAGCGGTGAAGCATTTTTTTAATTCTTCTAATTTTGCAGCAGCCTGTTCTTTCGTTTCAAATCGATAACGCCCCGTTACCAATGCTTGAACCATGGGATTATTCACCTGTGCATAACGAGCAGACTTCGCCATAAAATTACTCCTGTTGATGACGCGATAACAACAATAGTTCTCATAGTAGTTTGTCTATACTATAAGAAAAAGAATATAAGGGCAAACTATACCATAGTTTCATCGAATTGTCATCATACTATTTGCAGAAATATTCGGCAAAAGCGATAGAAAATCATGCGCTGCAATAGCTACGCACCCTTCTGTAGGGCTATAGGTTTCTGATGCCACATGAAAGAAAATCGCACTACCACGATACGGCACGATCGGTGCATCATTATACCCTAAGGGAATGATAAGATCATAGCGGTTATCTTCTCGCCATAACAGCTCATGAGACGCATCAAAAGGCAGGGGAACAAGCTGATTATATGCGCCGTGGCGTGGATCGTCACACCATCCCATATCAGACCGTAGGGTGGTGACTGCCAACCCACATGCAGGCACATCCGCAATACGATCAGGGCGGATATAAAGCGCACGAAGGGGATATGTACCTAGTGGCGTTTTACCATCACCTTCGCGCTTATCATGCGCATCGATGACCCCGCCTTTACCGATAGCGCAACGGATAGAATGATCCTGCGCATGTAATCTATGCGTTGTGCTATCAAGAATCAGATGCATATTATTCTGACGTGTGCGTATCTTTGGTTTTGATCAATGAATAAATCACCCCTGCTGCCAAAATCCCAACCGTAATACCGAGTGATAAGCCTGCCGGGAATTTATGCGTCTCAGGGAACAAAATATGCGCAAGGAAGATTTTTGAACCAATGAAGATCAGCAATATCGATAAGGCAAATTGTAGATATTCAAAACGCTTAAGTGCCGCAGAAAGGATAAAGAACATCGCCCGTAATCCTAAAATCGCAAAGATATTACTCGTGTAAATAACGAATGTATCGTTGGTGATCATGAAAATGGCAGGAACAGAATCCAAAGCAAACACCACATCTGCGCACTCGACCAGCACCAAGGCGACGAATAACGGGGTGAAATGTTTTGTTATCACTCCTTGGGCATTAGGCAACATCACCGCGAATTTATTGCCGTGAATATCATCCGTAATAGCATAGCGTGAACGCAAGAATTTCAAGACTTTATTCTGTGAAAGATCGGGTTCTTCATCCTCATCACCTGATTTCAACATCTTGATGCCTGTGAAAATGAGGAATGCTGCGAAAATATATAGTACCCATTCAAACTCAGCAACAATGGCAGAACCTGCGCCGATCAAGATCGCCCGCAAGATGATTGCTCCAATAATCCCCCAAAATAACACCCGATGTTGAAACTCACGTGGTATGTTAAAATAACCAAAAATCAAGGCAATCACGAAGATATTATCAAGAGATAGAGTTTTCTCTAAAATAAATCCTGTATAATATTGGAAGGCACGATTTGCATCAAACTGCACCCAAATAAATAGACCAAAGGCTAATCCGATGCTTATATAAAAAAGTGATAGGCGCGCACTCTCCCCCATGCTCATTTCATGATCTTTTTTGTTCAAGACACCAAGATCAAACGCCAGCAATACGACAATAACGGCGAGAAAAATACCCCACACCCACAAATCTGCTCCACCCATATTCATTCCTTGTAATGTTTGGTTATACTATGCAAATACTTATGTAATCACTTTTTGTTATTTTTAACAACAGCGAAAGCTATAAAGCAGTCTTGTTTTTTATGCAAGGTTTTATTCTGCTACAGATATCATGCAATGACATAAAATAAAGCAAAGATACTAAAAGACTATTGCTATAAGAAGAAAAATGCGTGAATTAAAATAATTTCTTGTGTTTTTCTTGAAAATTTATCTAATGATGCTATATTATGATATAAACATAGATTTTAAGGATCTTAATCTTAAAAAGGAGGTTGTCATACTATGTTCCAACAATATTCAATGAAAACCGCTACATCAGTAGGCGTTGATGCTGGTCTGCGTGCGTACTTTTTGCGCGTCTATAATTATATGGCAAGTGCTGTATTGCTCACAGGATTGGTTGCGTATTTTATTTCCACTATGGCGATTACTGAACAAGGTGGACAAATGCAACTCACCTCGTTTGGGGCAGCGTTGTTTAATTCTCCACTTAAATGGGTGGTGATGCTTGCGCCGTTTGGTTTGGTGATGTTTCTTAGTGCGCGTATTCATGCGATGAGCCAAGCAGGGGCGCAACTAGCGTTCTGGATATTCTCTATCATGATGGGCGTATCACTTACGTCTATCTTCCTTATTTACACAGGAGAATCCATTGCGCGTGTGTTTTTCATCACATCCGCAACGTTCGGTCTTATGAGCTTGTACGGATACACCACGAAAAAAGATCTCACAAGCATGGGGTCATTTTTAATCATGGGTGCTTTGGGATTATTTGTCGCAAGTATAGCCAATATGTTCTTCCAAAATGGTGCATTAAGTTTTGCTATTAGCGTTGTTGGTGTGTTGGTATTCACGGGTTTAACTGCCTATGATACGCAAAATATCAAGAAAATCTATTATCAATTATCCACTTCATATGATGCAGAGCGTACACTTGGTAAAGCTGCGATTATGGGTGCGTTAAATCTCTATATGGATTTCATCAATATATTTATTATGTTGATGCAGTTGGTAGGCGATCGTCGCTAAAATTAATAATAATGTGGGGAGCTTCCGTATCATCATCATGATGGTGCGGAAGTTTTTTGTCTAACTACATGAATAAACAACGTGTTTATCTTTATGATTCTACCTTGCGCGATGGTTCTCAAATGCGCGGAGTTGATTTTACCGTCTCGGATAAAATTGCCATAGCGAAAGCCTTAGATGAGTTTGGTATTGATTATATTGAAGGTGGATGGCCGGGAGCAAATCCGCGTGATGATGCTTTTTTTGACGAACCGCCAATTTTGCATCATGCGAAACTTACCGCATTTGGCATGACGCGCCGTGCAGGGGCTTCCGCAAGCAATGATCCTACGTTAGCAGCCTTGCTGAATCAGGGGGCGCAGCATCTATGTTTGGTAGGAAAAACATGGGATTTTCATATTCATACGGCTCTTGGCATCAGCGAAGATGAAAATGAAGCGATGATTTATGATTCCATTGCCCATATGGTGCAGCATGGTAAATATACGATGTTTGATGCAGAACATTTTTTTGATGGCTTCAAACAGAATAAACAAGTGGCACTGAGGATGATTCAGGCGGCGTATCGTGCGGGGGCGCAGTGGGTTGTGCTGTGTGATACGAATGGTGGCACGTTACCTCATGAAATATATGATATTGTGCGTGAGGTTGGGGAGGTGATTCCCGCAGAAAAATTGGGGATTCATTGCCATAATGATACGGGAAATGCAGGGGCAAATTCCCTTGCGGCGGTGCTAGCAGGAGCGCGCCATGTGCAAGGAACGATCAATGGCATTGGTGAGCGTTGTGGCAATGCGGATTTAATCACACTTATTCCTAATTTGATGCTGAAAATGCAAATGGATGTTGGCGTGAGTGAGGAATCACTTGCCCATTTAGTCACCCTATCCCGTATGGTGGATGAACGCTTAGACCGCACCCCCAATCTTCATGCGCCCTATGTGGGAATGGCGGCGTTTGCGCATAAAGGTGGGTTGCATGTGTCCGCTATGGCGAAAAGCACGAAATCCTATGAGCATATCCCCCCTGAATCGGTGGGCAATAAGCGTGAGATCATCATCTCGGATAAAGCAGGGCGTTCCAATATCGTATCGCGGTTAAAGGATTTTGGCATGGTGATTGCCGATGATGATCCGCGTATTGCTGAGGTGGTGCGCATCGTGAAGCAACGTGAAACGCAAGGCTATTCCTATGAGGCAGCACCTGCAAGTTTTGAATTGTTGGCGCACCGTATGCTACAACAACGCGATGATCATTTTTCGATGATTTCATTTCGTGTGCTGGATGAACGGCGATGGAATGCGCGGGGTGAGTTGGTGACTCTTTCAGAGGCGACGATTAAGCTATTGATTGGTCAAGAAAAAATTATGGTTGTTGATGAAGGTAATGGTCCTGTCAATGCCTTGGATGGGGCGTTGCGCAAAGCCCTCATCCCTAATTTTCCTATTTTATCACAGATGCGCTTGACGGATTATAAGGTGCGGATTATCTCATCGTCTGATGCTACGGCAGCGGTAACGCGTGTGGTCATTGAAAGCATGGATCATCTGGGCAATCGTTGGAGTACGGTGGGCGTATCCCCTAACGTCATTGACGCATCCTATAATGCGCTGCATGATGCTATCCATTATATGTTGTTGTTGCATCCGAGTTCCGTATCATGAGTCAGTTGATTTTTAGCCTAAATGATGTCCATTATGAAATTGCTGGAAAACCTTTATTTGAGGAATTATCCATGCAGATTCACCAGCGTGATCGCATTTGTTTGGTAGGAAAAAACGGGGCGGGAAAAACTACCTTGATGCGCATGATTACGGGAGAATTAGAGCCTGATGCAGGGCAGCGTTTTGTGCATCCTGATTGCGTTATTGGGTATTTGGCGCAGAGCGTACCGTTTCAACCACAAGAAACCGTCAAAGAATTTGTGTTACGTGGCATAGCCCCGCGCACCGCAGATGAAACCATTGAATCGCTTGAATATCTTGCAGATATGGTGATTGCACCACTTGAACTTAATCCGCATCAAAAGATGGAATTGCTCTCAGGAGGGCAAGTACGCCGTGCCGCCTTAGCGCGTGCTTTGGTGATGGAACCCGATATTTTGCTGCTTGATGAACCCACGAACCATATGGATATGCATGTGATTCAATGGTTAGAGGAATATCTGGCATCGTACCGTGGTGCGTTGATTTGCATCAGCCATGATCGGGCGTTCTTAACGGCAATTTCACAGCGTGTCTATTGGTTGGATTCTAACAAGATTCGGGTATGTCCGCATGGATATGGTCAGTTTGATGAATGGATGGAACGCTATATTGAGCAAGAATCACGGGCATTGCGTAATTTAGAGCAGCAAGTGCAAGCAGGTATCGATTGGACGCAGGGCGGTGTGACAGGCAGACGTAAGCGTAATGTTCGTCGTGTCCGTGAATTGGAACAATTACGGGAGAAACTACGTCAGGATAAGAATGCGTATAATAAGCGATCGCAAAAACTTGATCTTGACCCCGTTGCATCCATCAATAATTCGCGTTTGATTGCGGAGTTCCGCCATGTCTATAAATCCTTCACGCGTGAGGGGGATACTATTCCGATTCTGCACGATTTCAGCCATAAGGTGATGAAGGGTGATAAAATTGGGATTATTGGGCGCAATGGTTCAGGAAAATCTAGCGTGATTAAGTTGATTACGGGAGAGTTAGAAGCAGATAAGGGATCGATATTTCGTAGCAAACAGATCGACATTTCTTATTTTGATCAGCAACGTACCGCACTTAACCCAGCGAAAACCTTGCAAGAAACGCTCTGCCCCGAAGGAGGGCAGCATGTGCATTTATCAGGAAAAAATGGTGAGCCATTTCCTATTCATGTGTGTGGCTATTTGAAAAAGTTTTTATTTGACCCTTCGCAAGTGCAGGATAAAGTAAGCACGCTTTCGGGCGGGCAGCAAAATCGCCTATTGCTTGCGAAGGTGCTTGCTAATCCCGGAAATTTGCTGATTCTTGATGAGCCAACCAATGATTTAGATATGGATACATTGGATATGCTGCAAGATATTTTGAGTGATTATAAGGGGACGCTGATTCTTGTCAGCCATGATCGTGATTTCTTGGATCGGTGCGTGACTGAACTTTATGCATTTGAGGGTAATGCGCAGGTACAGATAACCTATGGTGGTTATTCAGATTATATCCGTGAAAAAGAGGCGATGCAACAAAAAGCACGCGCTCCTATAGAAAAAGCCGTGCAGCCAACGATCGTCAAAAAAATTGAGGAAGCACCTGTGATACGTTCACTTACCTATAGTGAACGGTTAGAATTAGCAAACTTGCCCGATAAGTTGAGTCTATTAGAGCAGGATATGGCGCAGATTCATGAACAATTAGAAGATACGCATCTTTTTCAACGCGCCCCAGAACAATTTCACCATCTGTTGAATCGCTATGAGGCACTGAAAAATGAACTAGCGCAACAAGAAGAACGCTGGTTGCTTTTAGAAGAACGCGCCCTACTCTAAGATTGTAAGTGTTTCATTGTTGTATGGCTGATCAATATCTGAGGGCATTTCATTTTCGGTTGGTGCAAGCGGTGCGAATGATCCCACAAAACATGATGTTCCGCCATCAGGACACGTCCCTTCAGGAACATCGGCATCGCGTAAGGTTTCTAATGTGCGATCGGTTGGCAAGCGCGTATTGACCCCGACATCCACCACTTCAGTGACGGGACGACGTTGTTCCCCATTCCCATTCGGTTCACTGTTGACATTAATCGTATTCACCGTACTGGTTAGTGAATTAATACCACGCGGCCCTGAACCTTGCACAAGATTTTCATCGGCAAGAACCACAGATTCTCCAGACATATTGGCGGTAGGGGTGACAGTCACGGTAAAATCATCGGCATTTAAGTCAAAGGCTAAGCTGCTATTATTGTTTGAATTATTGTTATTATTCCGTAGGCTGCTAAAATCTGCGCCACTTCCTGCAACGGGGCGACCATCCAAATTCATGAGACCTAAATTGCCATTATTGTTACTATTATTTTCGCTTGTGCCACCAGCGCGTCCTATAATTCGCTCTCCTGAGGGAGCAGGGCAGGTGGGGCAACCAACGCGTAACACGCCCTCCCCATCGATGACGACATGACCATTGGGTGGAACGACGACATCATAACATGTACCCATCGTACCCGAACATACGCGCAACAATCCTCCATCCGGCACATAATTGGTTGTGCCATTATGTAACTGTGTTTTGGGGCTAGCAATCTGTAGGGAGGGGGCGTTCACGCGAATATAGCTAGGGTTGGTGTTCGCTGATTGAGCGCGATTGCTTCGTGTGGTGACGGCAGAAGGTGGCTGCATCCCGTTTGCGCTGATCAGTGAACTTGGGCAGACGCTTCCGCCAATCGTGCCAAGCCCGCAAATACCAATCGAACCACCAACGCAGCCATTACGCGATATATTCCCCGCAGCAGAAAATGTACTGGATAAATCAGGCATCCCCCCGCCGCCTGTTACCGCGCCGATTAATGCACCAAGCAAGCCAACGCCACAATCGGTGCAATCCTCACATATCGGGACATTGACTTTTTGCGGAGGTATGGAGGTTAACGACTTACTCGGACCTTCCATGCACGGATTGGTTGCGCCTTCACTCGATTTCCCCCCTGCTTTTTTCTTTCTCGGATCACATGCTTGCTCTTTATACGCATTGGGTAATGCTGACGCAGCACGCACAGAACGTGGTAAAATGGCATGATATTTCGTGCGTGAAAAGGCATTGCCTTCATTGCGCAAATACCCTTTAAGCGGGTCTTCACCCTCTTTGAGGCACTCTGTCACGGGATGCTCCGCATGTAAACCGCCCTTGAAGGATTGATTAATAGGCTGATCAAAGGAACATGCGGCATGGGCATCATGCCCCCACAAGATGGCTGTGACAAAGAATAAACAATAGTGCAACAAAAGATGATTTTTCATAAATTTCCTCACTCGCCTGACTCGCTTGATTCCAATCGATAGCGTTTAATATCGCCCCATAATGGTTCAATGCACGCGGACATCATCGGATCATCGCATGTTGTGCCTTCTGTCACATGTTCTAAAGTATCAGACTCAAAAATTTTCTCATAATGTTCGGGTAATTTTGTTTTGAATAAGGTGGCATCAGACCCCATACCCGCCTCATCCGTCATACCGCACGCATCGACATAACGCCCGTGATTATAGAAAAACACCTTAACCGAATCATATTCAGGATCCATCACATCAGCATTGCCACCGCGTGCGCGTGCGCGTTCATTTAGCGTATTGGTGATATAGCCAAGATACGGGTTGCGCCACGTACCCTCAGCACCACTCATCACGACATCAGCATCAAAAACAATAATGTCACCTTTTTTCGCGTCATCTAAACCAGTCCCTGCGGATTGCGCCCCGTTCCCCGCATTAGGGAAGCGATCTTCGCTTTCTAAGGCACTGACATAGCCTCGCCAGCCAAACGGCCAACGGAACGAACGTATTTGCTCATGCCCCTTGTGAGATTTTAATTTCGCTTGATATGTTCCTCCCATCTGCGTGAGTAATAAATCTTCTGCGGTCAAAGGTTTGAACATTTTCTCAAACGTTCCTATGCAGTTTGCCCCCATGCGAATCCCTCGCGTATAATAGAGTTTCAACTCAGACCAACTGGTGATCGGATCAACGGCAGCAACACCGCCTTCGCCTTTGCCCCCACCAATCGCACAGGTAGCTTTTTCTCGACCCGCCCCCACAATGGCAAATTCAGAACCTTCCGTTCCCCGTGGATCATAGATGAAACGATGCGTTCCGCCATTCACAAGAGGTTGTGGAAATATTTGCTTATCCGTTCCACATTCCGTTCCCGTATCCCAACAACGCATATAGGGCTTGTGATCCTCAAAATATTCTTTGAAACTATAGCCTTCTGGCGCACCTTCGGGGAATACTTCATCGGAAACTTTACGCATTTTGAGCGTGTTCATAGGGGTAAGTGGACGCGCCACATAGTCACACACTTCTTGCATTGGCACGCCACAAAATACACGGTTTAATGGTGCTGGAATTTTATCTTTTTGATCCCAACGGGTAGAGCAGCATGGCTGATCCCCTGAGCATTGCAAGGGACGCCATATGCGATTATAACATCCTTTGGGTGATTTATCGAGGAAGCATTTTTTATTCCAACTAATCTTTTTAGGAACCCACGCCTCAAACATATGTTGACGGAATGAGAGCAAATCAACTTTCACAGAACTATGACAACGCACCGCATTGGTTGGATTGCCACCATAGATGACAGTATCAGGGCTGTAGGAGCGATCATCCACTTCAAAATCCCATCGTGGCGTATAGGGATGAGAGGGATCAACAATTTTTTCAAAATGTAAATCCACGGCATCTTTGCCGGTTGATTCACTTTTTTCAAGCAAATCCTCCACCATAATCATACCAAATTGTTGGGCGGGAATGGGAATGGATCTATCAATCTGCACCTGCGAATCTTTTTCATAATTAGGCTCTTTGGGAGCTTTATTTTTACGCAAAAGATAGGTTTCATCTACCAGCAATTTCGACCATGCTGCCCCTAGATATTCACTAGGAAGATATTCATAAAGCTCATGCATTGAGGGCGGTTTTGCTAGTTTGAGAGGTTGGCACATCCCTGTATTTACCCCAAATAATTCGCCCGCCGCATCATCAGGATCACGAATGAAGCGTTGATGCTGAAGGATATATTGATTGGTGCAATTATCCATTTCCCGGCGCATCCAGATAGGATCATCAAGCCCTTCATTCTCGCCTGTAAATCCTCCAACGGGTGATACCATCTGTTGAGGTGCGCACCCCATCTGCATGGTGCGTGACGGTGCAACCAAACGTGCCGCTTCTTTAATTGGATTGCGATCGGTGCGATAACCACGCCCTTGGTAATAGGCACGTTCTTTTTCTTTATCAATCACGCCCGTTAAATACCACGGATTCAAATCAAGCGGAGAAAATTTACGCGTCTCACGACTTTTCATACATTCTGTTGGTTGCGACCCTGCAATAACCTCAATTTCTGTGGCGATGGTGCTTTCTTCGCGTAAATTATCTTCCTTTGCTGCTTCAGGATTTTGCTCGGCACTTCCCTTAAAACATGCATCGTCTAATTCTCTATCTTCACCGGGAGTTGGTGCTGATTGATACGGACCTTTTGCAATCGAATAATTAATATCCATCGTCATGCGCTTGATTTCTTTGAGATAAGCACGCGCTGCTGGGGGAACATTCACCATGCTGGTGAACTGAAATAACGCATGAGAAGATTCGGCTATGCCCATCATAAACAAGAAGCTCATGATAAAAATAGTCGGTGATTTGTTTATCCATCGCATAATGCTGCTCATTTTTGGTTGTATCTATTCATGGATTATAGCACAAAGATGTGCCGAATTAGTTGATGCAGGAATAGAAAAAACCGCACCTTGCGCTATAAGAATAAATAAATACTATTTAGTATAGAATTAATTATAATACTATCTTTGCAATAAATCCAGTGATTATTTCAATCATTGCGCAACTATAGTGTGGGTACTACTTGGTGGGTGCATGTGGGGTGATACCATCATCATGCCAACGCCAATGTTTCACTTTTACCACAACCGTACCCGCAATCATATCATGCCATGTGCGCTGCCTACGACTCAGCATCGCCCACATACATCCGATGGTTAGAGGAGGTACGGAAATAAGGTAGCCAAGATAACGATGGAATAATTGTTTTGAGCTTGGTTTGCGGAATGTCTGCGCATCGACAATTCTCATGCGCAACAACCATTTGCCCGGTGTTGCTGCACTTTTATTCCAACACCATAGATAAATACCCCCTAAGAGAATATAGAGAATAATATAATGAATCACGAGACTTGCGGGAATGTTCTCAAACGCCCATAGAATCATCTGCTGAGCTGGCAAGTTAGGGGGATTCATACGCGGTTGATTAGGAAAGAACATGCCGAACAACCATGTGAATAAGGGGGCAACCGTGATGGAAAGTATGCCCACATCAATGGATACCGCAAACACCCGATCATTAAAAGATGCATAATGAGGTTTCGATTCATCATGGTGCGTGCGCGAAAGTGGGCTTGTTGTTTTTATATGCTGATTAGCCCGTTGCATAGCACGTTCTAATGTTGCAAGCCACGCGGGAGGAGCAGGACGGTCTTTTTTTTGAGGGTCTTTGGATTTTTGTTTCATAACTGTCAGAGTGATCAACTATGAAGAAAAAATCTATCAAGTTCGGTTTTTGATAGAATATTATCATGATAAGCTGCCCCCTCATGATGCTTTCGTGCCACGGAAAGCATGGACATAGTAGGATAAGGGCTTAGTTCGCACAGAATACGGCAGGCATCTTCATGCTCGACGGGGCAAGGGCTGCTATTAACCACCACACCATGCACCGCAATGTTAGTCTGATGCAGCACATGAAGCGCACTAAGACTATGCGAAATTGTGCCTAAATAATCACCCACCACAAGAAGGACGGGATAGCCCAATGCACGCATCCAATCGAGTACGGTATAAGATCGGGTGATAGGCACCATCACGCCTCCTACGCCTTCAATAAATGTATAATCATCAGCATTGCTTAGTTCATATTTATCACGACACCACGCCACAAGCGATGCAGGGTCAATAGGACGTTGCGCATATTCTGCTGCACGATGGGGCGAAAGTGGATGAGAAAATTGCCAAGGAGCAATGGCGGTAATATCTTCAGGGGTAATCGCTGCACCTTGCGCTTTTAATAATTCTGCTGCGTCATTAGAGTCCCATTGCGCAACACCGCTCATGATGGGTTTATAGGCTTTAGCAGCATATCCATGCAGGAGCAACGAACGCACCAACAGTGAGGTAACGTAGGTTTTGCCTATATCCGTACCTGTGGATGTAACAAAGTAGCACGGCATTTTTAATAGGCAGGTGGGGCAGGTGGGGCAGGTTGTTCACCGCTCATTTTGCCCGTCGCATTTAAGCGGATGGGATCATTTTTGAGGCGCACATAGCTTACGACCTTGTTCACGCCACGTGTCACGGATGCGATATAGGCAGCGTTATGGCGTTCTTTCGCATCTTGCGCAACGCCTAGCAAATAGGCAACACCATTGACTACTTCTACCGTATAATTGCTTGAATGAATACCCTTGGTTGCAATTAAGCGTGTTTCGATCTGGCTCTCAATGACGTTGTCTTTGCTATAATCCCATAATCCAGTTGTTTCTGAGCCAATCTGAATCTCATTCATCACTTCACGTACACCGCCTGCAAGCCATGCAAGACGCACCGCTTCCATCGCAATTTGTTGATTATTGGTTTTACCAAGCAACAATACCCGCCCTTCATGCACGCGTATCTGGACATCTTTGAATACCCCCGGCACTTCGGATTGCATAAAATAGCGATTAATGGCAGCACTGATGGTACGATCATCAATGTTTGTTCCAATCGAACGCTCTTCTACGGCGGCTTGCCCTACTGAACCAACTCCGCCAATGATCGCTCCCAAACATCCCGTCAGAGAAAACATAATCAAGGATGCACTTGCAAAAAGAGAAATATTTTTTTTCATGCACGCATAATAAGCGTGTGGCACAAAAAGATGCAAGTAAAATTGTTGCGTTATTGGATTTTTTGCATTAGAATAAAATCTACTGCGTGACGCGTTAGACATTATGACCCTTGGGCTAATACCTTTCTCTCGGGAGCGTTCCCTGCTATGAGCCGTGGTTTATAGTATAATGCGCCCACCTTAACATGAGTGCCGAAAGTGGCTTACTCGTCAACGGTCACGCGGTTCTAAAACCCTGTAATGAACATTAGGGCGCAATGCCGCACTTCTTTTTGAGCATTCCGTATATAATCTGCGGAAGATGCAACGGGTGTAGTGACGCATGAGGTATCCGTGAATGCTACAATTTTACCCATGCCCGGCATAGCATCATCAAATTTCTTATCGATATTGCGCGCCTCCACGACGGGAATTGTAACGCCATGCGCTAAATTATTCCCTGTTTGATTGCGCCCAAAATGCAGCACATGATTATAATTTATCCCCGTAAAATGCCGTGCAGTAAGAGAAGATTCGTCAAGATACACCAGATCATACCCCGAAGCACGAACATCTGAGGCAGGAATATTGCTCCCCGCTTGGGCATGAAACCATCCATTCGTCCCCGCAATGCCCGTAAAGTTGCCCTGAATATATCCACCAAGAGAAAGCTGTTGCCATGCACGAAACATTTCATAGACGGTGAGGGGGGATGCGTGACGCGCAATGCTGCCATCGCCATCGCCATTGCATGTGCCTTGAGGATTACTGTTGTTCAGTGCAGGGGAGGCGCATTGTTGCTCCACACTCGCATGACCATCGGCGCGTCCCCATAGGCGTGTTGCATGGGGCATATCACCGGGCAACGCTTGAAATTTATCCTGAAATTTTTCAACTGCATCAACATATTCATACGCTTTTGTGGCAATGTTACGATGCTTCGATGCCGTAAGCAGATCTTTTCCAAGCATCACCCCTGTAATAAGGATTCCGATAATGGTCAAAACCACGGCCGCTTCAAAAAGCGAAAATCCATGCTGGTGGGGTTTTGGTAATGCATGTCGAGAAAATGCAGTAATTACTATTTTTTTTGTCATAAACCCTAGCAATTCGAGCAAAAGATGATATATTATTTGATAGTATGGTAATGCAGTATTGTATGTACACATAAGTACACAGAAAAACTACCACACATCACTTAATAAATACTTATCAAATGTAGGCACTCATGACAAGTACTCAGCATACTATTATATCTGTACTCCCACTTCGAGATATTGTTGTATTTCCGGGCATGGTTGTGCCACTTTTTGTTGGACGTGAGAAATCAGTTAAGGCACTGGATCACATGGCTACCGATGATAATCGCATTATGCTTGTGACGCAAAAAGATGGTCTGCAAGATGATCCGTCCCTCGATGATGTGTATGAAATAGGCACGATCGCACAAGTCTTGCAACTTTTACGTCTCCCTGATGGTACGGTGAAAGTGCTTGTGGAAGGCAAAAAACGCGCCCGTATTGTGGAAGCGATTGAAGGTTCTGATTTTTATCATGTCACGGCAGAACTTATTGAGGAAAATGAACCGCCCTACACAGAAGAACAAAAGGCTTTGATACGCTCTGCCGTTTCGCATTTTGAAGAATATGTGAAACTCAATAAAAAATTGCAGCCTGAAACTGTGAGTGCCGTTCATAAAATCACAACACCTGCGGAATTGGCTGATACACTCGCTGCACATATTCAAATTGATATTGCCGCGAAACAAAAAATCTTGGAGACGCTCTCAGCGATTGAGCGTTTGGAATATGTCTATAGCTTGATGGAGAGCGAAATAAGCGTATTGAATACGGAAAAACGTATCCGCACCCGTGTTAAAAAACAAATGGAAAAAACACAGCGCGAATATTACCTCAATGAACAAATGAAGGCGATTCAAAAAGAATTGGGTGAAATTGAAGAAGGTAAGGATGAAATCGGCGAACTGGAAGAACGTCTGAAAAACGCTAAAATGAACAAAGAAGCGCAGGAAAAAGCAAAATCTGAGCTGAAAAAACTTCGCTCTATGAATATGATGTCTGCGGAAGCATCGGTCATTCGTAATTATCTGGATTGGCTCGCTTCCTTGCCGTGGGCTAAAAAATCCCGTATTTCTCATGATACACGCAAAGCCATTAAGATTCTTGATCAAGATCATTATGGTTTGGATAAGGTAAAAGAGCGCGTGATTGAATATCTTGCGGTGCATGAGCGCACGAAGGATTTGAAAGGTCCTATTTTATGCTTGGTTGGCCCTCCGGGCGTGGGTAAAACCTCACTGGCAAAATCTATTGCGCGTGCAACTGGCAGGCAATATATCAAAATATCGCTTGGCGGTGTGCGTGATGAATCTGAGATACGTGGTCATCGTCGTACCTATATTGGATCAATGCCGGGCAAAATCATCCAATCCATGAAAAAAGCTAAGGCAAATAATCCATTGATTTTGCTTGATGAAATTGACAAAATGAGCAATGATTTTCGTGGTGATCCTGCAGCGGCATTGTTGGAAGTGTTAGACCCTGAACAAAATAGCAACTTTAATGATCATTATCTGGAAGTGGATTATGATCTCTCGGATGTGATGTTTATCGCTACCGCTAACTCCATGAATATGCCACGTCCTTTGATGGATCGTATGGAAATTATTCGTATCCCCGGTTATACTGAGGAAGAAAAAATTAACATTGCCCAAAATTATATCATCACGAAAAAAGCCAAAGATCATGGATTGCACAAGGATGAATGGCAGATTTCTACTGAAGCTCTGCGTGATATGATTCGTTATTATACGCGTGAAGCTGGGGTGCGTGGTTTGGAGCGTGAAATTGCATCCCTAGCGCGTAAGACAGTGCGAAAAATTGTGACCAGCAAACAGCCGAAAAAAGTACAAATTACGGCACGTAACCTTGGTACGATGTTGGGTGTGCGTAAATATAGTTTTGGTCAGGCGGAACATGAGGATGTTGTCGGCATGACAACAGGGCTTGCTTATACGGAAGCGGGCGGGGATTTGTTAACGATTGAAGCGGTGACGATTGCAGGCAAAAGCAAAATTACCTATACAGGTAAATTAGGCGATGTCATGCAAGAATCGGTACAAGCTGCCTATAGTTATGTACGTTCGCGTGCGCCTTCTTTTGGCATCAAGGAAGCGATGATGAAGGATCGGGAGATTCATATTCACGTACCCGAAGGTGCAACCCCTAAAGATGGTCCATCTGCGGGTATTGCAATGTGTACCACGATGATCTCCGTACTTACGGGGATTCCTGTCAAGCGTTCCGTTGCCATGACGGGGGAAGTTACCTTGCGCGGGCGTGTTCTTGCCATTGGTGGGCTAAAAGAAAAACTTTTGGCAGCATTGCGTGGCGGCATCACAACCGTATTAATCCCTGCTGAAAATGAAAAAGACCTTGAGGAAATTCCAGAACATGTAAAACGTGGTTTGAACATTATCTGCGTTTCACATGTGGATGAAGTGTTAATTCATGCATTAGTAGAGCCAATCGTTCCCATTGAGTGGGAGGTGGTGCATAGTGAAGCCGCAGCATTAGCAACTGCCACTTCAGAATCTACGGTTAAGCACCACTAATCGCAATCACATCGCCTATGTGCAGATGAAGAAGCTCTGCACTATGGCGATCAAGAGAAATACTGCCATCTTCATGTTCTTCTATCCACCCCAAGACGGCGCGTAGGCGTGCGAATTCAGTAGTCATGAGCATTTTTCGGTGCATATCATCGTTTTGCGCCACAATCGCACGAATGGGAGCGCGGATAATATCGCGCACAATGCGTAAATTATCAATATCCGCTTCTAAGGTCGGCCCACCATCAAAAACATCAACATATTTATTGAACTTAAATCCTTCACGTTCAAGCATAGCCTTCGCTGGTTCACTGTTGACATACGGCACACCAATTACATTTTGGGCTTCGATGGGGAGCAAATCCACATAAATAGGATAGGTCGGCATGAGCTCAGAAATGAAGCGATTGCCTTGAGTGGCGCAAATCCAATCGGCTTCGGTAAAATCGATATGGAAAAAATTCTTTGCCAAACTATCATAAAATGGGGAATTGCCTTTGCCATCGTGCCATCCTCGAATCTCAGCAATGACTTTTTCACCAAAACGTTCACGAAAGATTCCCATAAATTGCAAGCGCATCCGTGAAAGAAAACGCCCTAAGCGATCACGGCGATATTCGGGTAATAAAAACAATGAACCAATTTCAGAAACGCCCGTATAATCATTGACCATATGCAACATTTCATTGCGCACCAACTTATTGAGCGTCTCTGAATGACGTGTTACCGTAATGATTTTATAGGAAAACATCGGACGACGCAGCCCCACAAAGGCTTCTATCCCGCATGTTCCAACAATTTGTTGCGTTTCCTCATCTTCCATCACGAAAAAATACAAAGCATCTTCAGGATTTTTGAGGCTCATATCAAAAGTTTTTGCCGCACGCTCGATTTTTTCATGCAACACTTCAGTATCGGCAGGAAGTGATGTCATGCCTATGCCTGCGGCTCGGGCAATCATTAACACAGCATCGAGATCATCGCGGGTTACGGGACGAATATACATAAAAACATTCCTTACGAAGATGAAAGAACAATTTCGCCATTAGCAATACGCAACAGCAACAAGGCTGAAAGTTTGGCGCGCTCCACTAGGGAATCTAATAAAACATATTCTTGATCGGAATGGATATGACCACCACGCACACCCAACGTATCAATGTTACTCAATCCATAGGCAGCAAGGTTATTGCCATCACAGCACCCGCCCGATGGTTGGCTTTTAATGGTTAAACCAAGCATCGCACCAGAACTTTCTAGCCCATCCCACAAAGCGCGATCCTTGTGCGTAATGGTTTTAGGAGGACGGGTAAAACATCCATGAATTTCTGCGCGATAATCGGGTGCGTGACGTTGGTTAAATTCTTCAAGAATCCGTGCGATTTGTTGCTCTACCCAGTGCTGATCCTCAACTGTGCCAATGCGTACATTAAACCGCATCACCGCAACATCTGGCACAACATTCAGCGCAACTCCCCCCTCAATAATCCCCGCATTAATGGTCACATCAGAACGTATTCCATTGAGTGCATCACATGCAATCGTCAATTCTGCTAGTTTTACAATCGCATTACGCCCCAAATGATGTTCTCTCCCTGCATGGGCAGCTTTGCCATGCATGACGATAGAAAAATTGCCCGTTCCTTTGCGCCCCGAAACAATCGTGCCATCAGGAAGCGATGGTTCATAAATTAAGCCAATATGGTTGCGCTGCGCCGCTTCTTTGAGTAGCGGGTCAGAACCAATCGAACCAATTTCTTCATCAGGATTGAGCAATATCTCCCAACCTATCTGCGATGCTAAAGGAGATCGTTCTAATGTTTCCAAGGCTTTGAGCATCACCACCAAACCGCCTTTGAGATCTGCCACACCGGGACCATTGATGGTATTGGAATCAACAAGGCGAGGAGCTTGGAACGGATGTTCCTCACCAAAAACCGTATCATAATGCCCGCATAAAAAAATCTTTATCGGTGCATCCGAGCGTTTTCGTATGCGTAATGCAGGGGCAAGTTCACGCATTTGCACCTCACCACGCGCATTGATGTGCGTCATGGGTTGTAGCGGCACTTCTTCCATGTCACCATGCAACCATAGAAAATTATCTGCCAACGCTGCACGCATACGATCCAACCCTGCGCGATGATAACTCCCTGAATTAATGGAAGACCATTGCCACACAAGGTGCTTCATATGTTCTTCTTGCGTCTCAATAAAGGATAGGGCTTCATGATGCTGCATGGGATTACCTTATTCGTTGAGGCTAGAACTACGCCAATGAAATATTATAAAAATTACAATGCCACTTATGCCCACCAACAACCATGTGAGGGCATAACCAAGGTGATCATTGCGCAAAGTTATCAGCCCGTCGGAAGCAATAGGGGCGGTATGAGTGCGTGCGCCGTATAATATATCCGCATCAACAGGCACTAATTCTAGCCCTAAATGCTTAGAAATGGCAGCGCGATCACGCCAAAACCAGATATTTTTTTTCGGATCATGGTGTGGTGTGAAATAATTGCGATCCGGATCGGTACGTAGCATGATCACAAAATGATGCATTCCTTGTGTTTGCCCCTCAAGACGATGGGATACATCTTTATGATCCGCCATCACCCACCCGCGATTGAGAAGAATAATACGCCCATCGGTCATGCGAAAGGGGGTAAGGATATGGTATCCTAATTGGCTATGATAATAACGTGGCGCAAGATGAATCTCTTGATCATGCAGAAACTCACCTGTAACATAAATGCGCGCAAAACCATAATCCTTGCGCATCAGATCATCATTAGAAGGCAAGGCAGCGAGCGGCTCATGAATCTGCCCTTGGCTAATACGCTCAATCAAACCTAACTTCCACTGTAATCGCTGCATCTGCCAGATGCATAACCCAAAGAGTAAAGTGGACGCTAAAATAATGAACGCCCATGCAACAGGATGAGGCTTATGCCATTGCCGAGAAGAAGAACGCGTGCTAGGGCGTGTCATGAATAAATGCCCCCATCAGGGTTTTGAACTCAAAAATTAGGTTTTTGCTTAGGTTTTTGCTTGGGCAGGAGCAATGACCATAATCATTTGCTTGCCCTCGAGTTTCGGTTGATGTTCCACTTTTACGGCTTCACCTAAGCGATCTCGGATTTCCACAAGCAATTTCATCCCCAATTCTTGGTGCGCCATTTCACGACCACGGAAACGTAGCGTTAATTTGACCTTATCACCTTCTTCAAGAAATTTATGGACGGCACGGATTTTGACTTCAAGATCATGATCATCGATACCGGGACGTAATTTAATTTCTTTTACCTGAATGATTTTTTGTTTTTTACGTGCTTCACTTGCACGCTTTTGTTGCATATATTTATATTTGCCATAATCCAACACTTTACACACAGGCGGTTCTGCATTAGGTGAAACTTCCACCAAATCCAATCCTGCTGCACGAGCCATTTCTATGCCTTCTCGTACTGTGACTACTCCGATCATCTCACCATCCGCATCAATTAAACGGATTTTAGGGACTCTAATTTGCTCATTAATACGCGTGTTGTCGTTTTGACTCATAGATGCTTTCTATTCATAGGGTTAATTGCTCCAAATATAAAAATATTACGTCATTCTTAGCATAAAAGTAAGGTTTGCACAATCTTTAGATGCTAAGCTGCTCGAGAAATGGGTTTATATTTGATACGTGTGGGATTCAGCGCACTATCACCAAGGCGACGTTTGCGGTCTTCTTCATATTCCTGATAATTACCCTCAAACCATTCCACATGGCTATCACCTTCAAAAGCAAGAATATGGGTGGCAATGCGATCCAAGAACCAACGATCATGCGAAATAATCACCGCACAGCCTGCAAACTCTAGCAATGCATCTTCAAGGGCGCGCAATGTTTCTACATCGAGATCATTGGTTGGCTCATCGAGAAGAATCACATTTGCTCCTTGCTTCAACATTTTTGCCATATGCACGCGATTGCGTTCTCCGCCTGAGAGCATACCGATAGTTTTTTGCTGATCTGCACCTTTGAAATTGAAAGAAGAACAATAAGCACGGCTTTTTACCGTTTGCCCGCCAAGGATAATTTCTTCATCACCACCCGATATTTCTTGCCATACACTGTTTTTATCATTCAATGAATCACGCGATTGATCAACATAACCAAGATGCACCGTATCCCCAATAGTGAACGTACCCACATCAGGCGTTTCTTGTTTGGTGATCATGCGAAATAGCGTCGATTTACCCGCACCATTAGGACCAATGACACCGACAATGCCTCCCGGCGGTAGGGTGAAGGATAGATTATCAATCAAATATTTGTCGCCAAAGGACTTGCCCACGCGATCCGCTTTAATCACAACATCACCTAAGCGATCCGCTACAGGAATAACGATCTGCGCTGTACCATTACGTTTTTCTTTCGAGCGATTGACCAAATCATCAAACGCCTTAATACGGGCTTTAGATTTTGACTGACGTGCTTTGGGGGATTGTTTAACCCATTCCAACTCCTCTGCAATCTGCTTCTGACGTGAGGATTCCTCTTTTTCTTCTTGCCTCAAGCGTTTTTGCTTTTGCTCTAACCATGAAGAATAATTCCCTTCATAGGGGATGCCCTCACCACGATCAAGCTCTAAAATCCATCCTGTCACATGATCAAGGAAATAGCGATCATGCGTTACCATCACCACAGTTCCCTCATATTCTTTCAAAAACCGTTGCAACCATGCCACAGATTCTGCATCTAAGTGGTTGGTTGGTTCATCAAGAAGCAGCATATCGGGCTTTTCTAATAATAAGCGTGCCAAGGCAACGCGACGACGCTCACCGCCTGAAAGCATCCGCACATCTGAATCAGCAGGCGGACAACGCAGTGCTTCCATCGCCATTTCAATGTCATTATCAAGATTCCATGCGCCCATCGCATCAATGCGCTCTTGCAGATTGCCTTGTTCTTCAAGAAGGCGGTTCATCTCATCATCATCCATCACTTCACAAAGCTGCATGGATAACGCATTGAATTGGTCTAATAATTCTTTTTTCTCACGCAAGCCATCCATCACATTTTCAAAGACATTTTTATTCTCATCCAAATGCGGCTCTTGTTCAAGGTAGCCAATACGCGTACCCTTCGCTGCCCACGCTTCCCCGTTAAACTCGGTATCGCGTCCTGCCATAATTTTAAGCAGGGTCGATTTTCCTGAACCATTATGCCCAAGCACGCCGATTTTTGCTCCGGGATAAAAAGAAAGATAGATGTTTTTCAACACCGTCTTGCCCCCCGGATAGGTTTTACTGAGGTCTTTGATATAATAGATGAATTTTTCTGACATAGGCTACAACACATTGAAATGAATTGCTGCATATTAGACTGATTCTATTCCATTGGTCAATCGATTATTTGCATGTGTCATTTGGCGTGCGCTCTGTTGCATCCAAATAATGACGCATAATATCCCATTCTTCTGGGTTTAGCGGCTTTTGGGATGCATCCTCCGAACCGTTCGATGTGTCACGGCGCAGCTCTTTGAGTACCGCTAGTTCACATTCTGACCATTTAAGCATCATTTGCGAAAGTTTTATGAATAAGGCTGAAGGTGGTTCTTTCTCACTTGTCGTGATCATCTGGCGTAGTTCACGCACGGAGGAATCTTGGTGTTTGCGTTGTTCAAAGGCATGGAGAATTTCGCCATAGGTTGATGGTATGCTATTATTTACCCGTCTATGCTCATGACACGAGGGGAGGGTAACATCTGCATTGGGCGTTGCACCTAATAATAATTTTAGCAACGTCGTGACCATCTGTTGCTGCTCTAAGATTTTGTTACGTAAGTCTAAAAGGTGTTCATCTGTCATGATTTCTACCTATCATAGAAAAAAACATTCGGGAAGGATGCATTTTTTCACTTCCCGTACTAACCATTCCTTATAGAATTCTGGTGCAAAACGAGGTTTGCGCTTTGAGATAGGTGCAAAATGATACAATTTATACATAAATGGATAGGCTTATGACAATGGTAGATGCGAATTTAGCAAAAAAACAAAAATCAACTAAAAGGTGTGGAAGTGTCTGTGATCCTATTTTGATTACACCGACAAATTATGCTGCAACAGAACAAAGTATCTGGCGTGCCGTCCTCGTTCAAGCACTCATGGATGCTTCATCGAACAGTAAAAAAAAGGAAAATATTCAATGGAAAGAGGAGGCATTGATATGGTTGCGGGGTAAAAGTCAAGACTTCCTCATGGTATGCCATTATGCAGGATTTGAACCTGAATTTGTTCGCCTTATGGCAAAGCGCGCCCTGCAACGCGATTGCGTATGGAGGCTACCACCCGGAACGAGTGAAAAGGCAATAAGAAAGCGTTCCGAAGGCATTAATCTTCGAGAATGTACGCAAATTCGATGAGGGGGGGAGAGAATCGCTATTCTTTCGCGCTTTGAGCTTTTTTATTTAATGCATCAATCAAGAAATCAATGCCTTTACGATTAATCACAGAATCAAATTCTGAACGTTGGGTTGAAATAAGGCTTATTCCTTCAACAACGAGATCGTAAATCTTAAAACCATCAGATGATTGGCGTATTTTATAATCAATAATCAAAGGCTCGCCACCATTAGGGCTTTGCACCTTCATCGTCAATACGGATCGACCATTACCAATAGCGCGTGGTGTTGATACGGTATAATGTTCACCCGCATAATCCCGTAAGCGTTTGGTGTAATTGCCTGTCATAAAAGCACGATAGCTTTGTAAAAATTTTTGCCGTTGTGCGGGCGAGGTGTTATTCCAGTGGCGTGCAAGCACAAAACGTCCTACCCAATCAATATCCACATTATCATTGAACACGACTTCAAGCTGCTTTTGAGTCTCTTCGGCACTCAATTTTTTATGAAGCACATTCAGAACTTCTTTGGATACGTGATGAACAAATGCTTGTTCCGCTGTTTGCTGTTCTGCAGGCGCGCTTGCATTAGCGGGGGTTGCCTGAGCGGGATAATGCACCATCATTGCACCCGATAAACATGCAGCGGTGCTTGCAATCATTAAAAAGAAACGGGTCATTATTCTTCTCCAATAAAATCATTACTTGTGGTATTTACGATGGCTGCCTGACGTTGTTGATCATAGGCACTGCGGAATGTCGCATAGGGGTCAAAAGATTGTTCCATAATATCATCAATGATTGTGGCATTACGGTAACGCGTATCTAAGCCAATCAGACCAATACGTGCAACAATAAATTCATTGGATTTGATCATGTTGTAGGGATCAAAGAAAAAGTCCCCCGTGATGCCCGTGCTATCCCGCAAAGATGAAGGTCCAAAGAAGGGGAGAACGATATAAGGACCACGCCCTACACCCCACACACCAAGCGTTTGTCCAAAATCTTCATTGCGCACATGCAAACCTGTTGCACCCGCAAAATCAAAAAAACCCGCTACACCGAAGGTGCTGTTGAGCATAAAACTCCATACGGATGCGAAGGCGTTTTCAGCATCTCCTTGCAATACAGAATTGGCAAAATAGACGGGCATTTGTAAATTGCGAATGACATTGCTAACGCCCTGCTTTCCCTCATCTGGCACAACATAATCATAGGCTTGCGTCACTGGTTTCATCACCAGCATATCGGCATATTCATTGAAGGTGAATACCCCGCGATTCATCGGCTCAAGCGGATCTGCGATCTCAGCCGCATGGAGCGACTGCACCGAACAAGATGCCATAAGCGTGGCGATAGATAAGATGTGGCGAAACTGCATAAAGATCACAATAGAAATACTTAGTGTTATTTTTCCCTTTCTATACAGTTATAGAACAAAATTCTAGTAAAATTTGCGTTTGCAACATGATACATAAAACAAAAACTTGACGTGTGATGGTAATTCTTGAATTAATAGCGGATAATCACTTTTACATTGGAACTATTATGACCCTTTTTCATGAGGCACTACAAGAACAACTTTATAGTTTTTACAGCACACCACCTCGCGCTGTATCATTTGAATTTTTTCCTCCCAAAGATGCCGCAGCAGAGGCATCGCTTTGGGATTCTATTCAAGCACTCGCACCGCTTAATCCTGCTTTTGTTTCTGTGACCTATGGCGCAGGAGGAAGCACGCGGGCGCGCACTCATGCCACCATCACGCGCTTGCTTCAAGAAACGGATTTAACGCCCGCTGCCCACCTTACGTGTGTGGGTGCATCGCGCCATGAGGTGGATGAGGTAGCACATGCCTATGCACATGCCGGTGTACGCCATATTGTTGCATTGCGGGGTGATATGCCGCAAGGATTGCCCTATCAGCCACATCCTCAAGGTTATGATTATGCTGTTGATTTGGTGGAAGGATTAGCGCGCATTGGTGGGTTTGAAATTAGCGTTGCGGCTTATCCTGAAATGCACCCGCAAGCGCAATCCATGCAGGCTGATATTGATTATTTGAAACGCAAAATCGATGCTGGCGCAACACGTGCCATCACGCAATTTTTCTTTCATGCTGATACCTATTTGCGTTTTTTAGATCAAGTGCGCAAAGCTGGTATTGAAGTTCCGATTGTTCCCGGGATTTTACCCGTGACGAACATCGTGCAGTTGAAAAAATTTGCTCATGCATGTGGTGCGGAAGTTCCAGCATGGATGAGCGGATTATTTGATGATATTGATGAGGGGGATCGCGATTTATATAACCAAACCGCAGCCTATGTTACCGCGTCATTGTGCCGTCGTTTACGATTGGAAGGCGTGGAAGACTTCCATTTTTATACATTGAATCGCTCCATGCTCACCAAAACCATATGTCATTTAATCGGGGTGCGCCCAAAGAAACTAAGCTAATGATTTGCAACAATATATGCGTTTTATCCCCTCTAAGATGCAGTTAATGGTTGATTAAAGGATGATTTTTGGCTATGGTTCGCTCAATGAAGTTTTGATTATGGCAAGAAATTATAGCAATCACCCCATCATAAAACGCATAAAACGTGTTTTTCACGCAAAAAATGTTGTTATTGTGTCACAGCATAATGTCGATCATTATGCGCTCTCCTTTCGCACCCAACTTCTCTTGTTGGTGATCCTACTTTCTGTGGTGGGAGCCGCCTCTTTTTCAACGGGTCGCTACATTGAAGCACAGCAAACCATTGCGCAGCAAGATGAGACGATTGAAACCGCGCTTTCTGACAAAGTGCGGTTGCATAATGAATATGTGTTGCTGAAACGTGATCTGATGCGCATGGATAAAGAAGGGGATGAATTGAGTGATTATGCGCAATTCGTTATTGAGCAGCACCAAAATGATGAAGCTGATAATGTCGGTCTGAGCAGTGAGGATGCTGCATCTGCTAATGGCAAAGTGCTGGAGCGATTGCACGCACTTGAATATGAATTGAAACGTGAGCGTTTTGAACATAAGCAATTTATTGAAACATTGCATCTGCTCGCCCAAGATCATAAAAAATTATTGGAACGCGCTTTTGATATGACGGGCATGAGCAAAGAAATATCGCAGATTCTTGCCCCTGCTCGCAAGGAATTTCAAAATATGCATCATGCGCACGCTGCATCTTCAGATGCAGAGGTAGGGCAGGGAGGACCATTCCATCCTGTTGACGCAAAGCTAAAAACCGAAGCAACGGCATTATCTGAGGAGCTTGTTCTTGGGGAGGTGGCGTATGTCACCGAAATGTTGGATGTGATGGAGCATATTCCTATGGGAACTCCGATGAATGCGGCGCGTATCACTAGTGGATTTGGGCGTAGATTTGATCCATTTGATCAACGATTAGCAAACCATACGGGTATGGATTTTTCAGCAGCGCATGGTTCGCCTGTGCGATGCACGGGTAATGGACGTGTGATTTATGCAGGGTATCAAGGGGCATATGGCTATGCGGTTGATGTATCGCATGGCGGAGGGTTTACAACACGCTACGGGCATTTATCGAAAATTCTAGTTCGTCGTGGACAAACCATAAAGCGCAATGATATGATTGGATTGCAAGGGAATTCTGGTCGTTCGACGGGGAGTCACTTGCATTATGAAGTGCGCTATCGGGGACGACCCTTAAATCCAGCAAAATTTGTCAAGGCAGGTCACTATGTTTCAAAGACGTTCCAATAAAAAAACTCCCAAGACTTCCATTACCAAAGAGGATGCATCTTCCTTGCGTCAAGAGGTTGTGGCAGCGCGTAAAATCTCCCCCACCATTATCGCATCTGATGTGCGATTGCTTGGGAATATCATTGGTGAAGGTGTGTTGGATGTCGATGCGCAAGTGGAAGGCAATATCACTGCATCGGTTGTCTATATCCGTGCGAATGGCATGATTACGGGGGATATTGTCGCACAAAGCGAAGCACATATTTTCGGATCGGTGCATGGTGTGGTGCGGGCGCAACGCGTATGTATTTACCCAACGGCGCATATTGAAGGGGTGGTGATTCATCGTACCGTGATGGTGGAAGATGGTGCTTATATTAATGCGCAATTTAAGCCGATAGAACAAAATAGTCGTGAAGCATCGAATGAATCTGGCAGTGCCTATATGGCGTTATTGCAAGCCATTCAAGCGCAACCCGTTGAGCCTGCACCTGTCTATGATACGAATTATACTCCCTATGAGGATGCCCATAGTGAGGAAGATACAATAGCGCATCTTGGCGATGATTATGCGGCTTATGCCAATGAATCTTTCGATGAAGATCGCATAGAAAAGAACATCACGCAATCTACGCCATCCAACCCGCATGAAACGATGAACACCATCCCTGTTTCTTCATCCAGCATTCCTTATGGTGCGGGGCAAAAAAATACCTTACTGCACGCCGATGATGAGGATGAAGAATATAATATACTCAAAGGCTTGAAGCTGATTAGCTAATGATTGCCTTGTGAAATCCTAGTGTCTAGTGATTTTAGTGATTGCATTTTCATTCTAACTATCTTAAACGAAACTATATGGGATTAATTGTTCAAAAATTTGGTGGCACATCTGTGGCAACAACGGAGCGTATTCGTAACGTGTCGTCGCATGTGGCGCGTGAAATTCGTGCAGGGCATCAAGTGATTGTGGTGGTATCTGCTATGTCTGGGGTGACGGATAGTTTGGTGGGCTATGTGCGCGATGTTTCCTTGCTTGATGAAGTGGAAGCCTATGCGGATCACGATCTTGTCGTATCGTCAGGTGAGCAAGTAACGGCGGGATTATTAGCATTACGCCTTCGCTCGATGGGGATTCCTGCACGCGCATGGGCAGGGTGGCAAGTGCCGATCTGGACAACTGATGCGTATGGCAAAGCGCGTATTGAAGAAATTGAAACCGATAATATTCGCAAAAGCCTTGCCAATGGTCGCGTTGCCGTTATAACAGGTTTTCAAGGCATGACGCGCGAACAACGCATTACAACCCTTGGGCGCGGTGGCTCGGATACCTCCGCCGTCGCAATAGCGGCAGCGTTTGGTGCGGAGCGTTGTGATATTTATACTGATGTGGATGGTGTGTACACAACCGATCCGCGCATTGTGAAAAATGCCCGTAAACTTGATTATGTTTCCTATGAGGAAATGTTGGAGTTGGCTTCAGCAGGGGCAAAAGTTCTGCAAACGCGTTCTGTTGAAATGGCAATGAATCATCATGTGCGCTTGCAAGTGCGTACCAGTTTTTCTGAAGAAGCGGGTACGATTTTAGTGAAAGAAGAGGATCTTATGGAAAAACAACGTGTGACAGGGCTTGCCTATAGTCGGGATGAAGCGCGTATCACTTTATCAAATGTTGATGATCGCCCTGGTATTTCTGCTGCGATTTTTGGTCCATTGGCAGATGCCAATATCAATGTCGATATGATCGTGCAAAATGTCACGCCCGATGGCAAAAAGACGGATGTCACCTTCACCGTAACGAAGGGTGATCTTGCCCTCGCACTTTCTGCCCTAGAAGCGCACCGCGAAAAAATCGGCTATCAGGCGATTCATCAAGATGCGAATGTGGCAAAACTATCGGCAGTCGGTGTGGGGATGCGTTCTCATGCAGGGGTGGCGCAAGAAATGTTCCGCACATTGGCAGAAAAAGGCATTAACATTATCGTGATTACGACGTCTGAGATTAAAATTAGCGTCTTGATTGAAGAATCCTACATTGAATTAGCACTACGCGCTTTGCATGATGCCTATGGTCTTCATGCAGTCGTGGAAAAAGGGTAAACGCATGATCTTGAACACAAGCGCACATCTTCATCAACTCTGGGAACGTGGTTGTACCGTTCTTGGTACGGACTATGCCATTATGGGCGGAGCAATGTCGTGGGTATCGGAACGTAATTTAGTATCCGCACTCTCAAATGCAGGTGCATTTGGCGTGCTTGCGTGCGGTTCTATGCCTCCTAGTCTTTTAGAAAAAGAGATTCAAGCAACCAAAGCCTTGACATCCAAGCCTTTTGGGGTCAACCTCATTTTGATGCATCCTGAGCTTGATGCATTAATTGATGTGTGTCGTGCGCAATCGGTATCGCATGTGATTCTTGCTGGTGGTATCCCTAAGGGCAGTACGGTGGAAAAAATCAAGCAATTTGCACGCGTGATTTGTTTCGCGCCTTCGGCACGGATTGCGCAAAAACTTGTGCAGATGGGTGCAGATGCGTTAGTCATTGAAGGATCAGAAGCAGGGGGGCATATTGGTCCTGTTTCTACTTCGGTGCTAGCGCAAGAGATTCTTCCTGAAATACGCGGTGTTCCCGTATTTGTGGCAGGGGGCATTGGGCGCGGTGAAACGATTGTTTCCTATCTGGAAATGGGGGCATCGGGTGTGCAGCTTGGTACACGCTTCGTATGTGCCACGGAATCGATTGCGCATTATAATTTCAAGCAATTATTCATCAAAAGTTCGTCACGTGATGCGGTGGCTTCCGTGCAGCTTGATCCTGATTTCCCTGTGATCCCTGTACGGGCGATTGCGAATAAGGCAACGGATTTGTTCATGCGCACCCAAGCAGAAGTTATCGCACAAGTGCATAATGGTACGTTGGATAAAAAAGCCGCACAGCTTAAAATCGAGCATTTTTGGGCAGGAGCATTACGTGCTGCCGTTGTTGATGGCAATATCGAGGAAGGTTCTGTTATGGCAGGGCAAAGTGTAGGTATGGTGCAGCGTATCCAACCAACGCAAGAAATTATAGAGGAGTTACTTGAACAGGCATGTCAATTTTTGGAGCAAAAACAACATTACGTGGCGTAAGCCATTATGGGGCAATGGGTGCAGCATTAAACAACAAGCGTACAGCGTTTGAAGAAGAACGTTTGCGTGAAATTGGTGCAACCCTCAAAAAATCACGCGAATCTTTTCGCCTAACCGTGGAGCATGTGGCGGGGGAGCTTTATGTGCATCCTGATCGTATTCGTGCGCTTGAGTTAGGGGATTGGTCTTTTGCGAATAGTGATGTCTATGCACGCGGTTATTTGCGTAATTACGCGGATTATTTAGGGCTGGATTATAAAGCCATGACGACCAAGTTACAGACTCCCATGGCTAGCCCGCAACAAACCACAGCAACTCCCGTATTGCGCAAAAGCACCCTAGAAAAATCACAAATGAGCCATTGGATCATGCTTGCGATGGCGGCACTTTTTGCGATCATTGCCATTATCATTTTGTTGATGCAGGGGCAACAGCCTTCTATGAGGCAGGTTAAGGTTGAGCCTATCCCTGATAATCTCAAACATTATGTACTTGATCAAGACATGACCCGTGCTTTTTGGTGGAATTGTCTGCATAGCAATGTATTGCCTGATATGGTGACACTATGGGAATGTTACGCACCATTGCGTTATCATAGCGAAGTGCAGATACGCACAAGCTCTCTATACCGCCCGCTGCATGGGCGACAATCTTCCTATATGATGTTGGTTCGTGGGGTAGATTCATGACACAGCCTCGCCGACATTCTGTTGCTGTACGTGTAGGGAATGTAACCGTTGGCGGGGGCGCGCCCGTGGTGGTGCAATCCATGACCAATACGGATACTGCGGATATTGCCTCTACCGTTGCGCAAATACAACAGCTTCATCAAGCAGGTTCTGAGGTAGTACGCATCACCGTGAATAATGATGCCTCAGCGCGTGCCGTTCCTAAAATTCGTGAACAGCTTGATCAGATGGGAATCTATGTTCCGTTGGTGGGGGATTTTCATTATAATGGGCATACCTTATTGAAAGACGTACCAGACATGGCACAAGCCCTTGCAAAATACCGTATTAATCCGGGAAATGTTGGTTTTGGCGCGAAGCAAGATGCACAATTTGCGGCGATTGTGGAATGTGCGATTGAGCATCGAAAACCTGTACGCATCGGGGTAAATTGGGGAAGTTTGGATCAAAATATTTTAGCGCGATTGATGGATGCCAATGGACAAGCGGCACAGCCTAAATCTGCATCGGAGGTGAGCGAAGAAGCATTGATCGTCTCTGCTTTAGAAAGTGCTGCATTTGCAGAAAAAATTGGTTTGTTGCATCATCAGATTTTGCTTTCATGCAAAGTGAGTGAAGTGCAACCGTTGATTCGCGTCTATCGCTCTCTTGCCTCGCGGTGTGATTATCCGCTGCATCTTGGTCTCACGGAGGCGGGGATTGGCTCAAAGGGGATTGTTGCTTCCACGGCTGCATTAGCGATTTTGTTACAAGAAGGCATTGGCGATACGATTCGCGTTTCACTTACGCCGCGACCTGATGAATCACGCACTGAAGAAGTGATTGTCGCGCAAGAGATTCTACAAACGATGGGTATACGCTCTTTTATGCCCCTTGTAACGGCATGTCCGGGATGCGGACGTACTACCAGCACCTATTTTCAACAACTTGCTAGCGATATACAATCATGGTTACGCGCCCAGATGCCTGAATGGAAAAAACATTATGTTGGCGTGGAAGATATGTCTGTTGCGGTGATGGGCTGCATTGTCAATGGACCCGGTGAATCACGTCATGCGAACATTGGAATTTCCTTGCCCGGCACAGGAGAAAACCCTGTTGCACCTGTGTTTGAGGATGGCGAAAAAACGGTAACTTTACGCGGTGATTCAATCACGGAAGAATTTAAAGCTCGTGTTGAGGCGTATGTGCGCTCGCATTATCAATCATTATAGAGCAACGCGCTATAACGTTGCATTTTTTACGTTCCGCACAAAAATCAAAAGCATTTCTCCGCGATACACGCAATAAAAGATGGCACGTAGCAGCAAATAGAGTATAAATAAGATCAAAAAAATAAAGTGGAGTGATTTTCTATGTCTGATACATTTGATCTGATTGTTATTGGTGCTGGCCCTGGGGGATATGTTGCGTCCATCAAAGCAGCGCAATTAGGAATGAAGGTTGCATGTGTCGAAAAACGTAGCACACTCGGTGGCACGTGCCTCAATGTCGGATGCATTCCCTCAAAAGCATTATTGCAATCCTCTGAACTTTATGAAGAAATGAAACATGCAGCGGATCATGGATTTACTGCAAGTGGCATTAATATTGATGTAAAAAAGATGCTCGCTCGTAAAGATGATGTGGTGGCAGGGCTTACCAAAGGGATTGAAGGGCTTTTTGCAAAAAATAAAGTGACATGGATCAAAGGAGCTGCTCGTCTTGCAAGCCCTACAAGTGTCGAGGTTGAAGGCACACAGTATAGCGCGAAAAACATCCTGATTGCGACAGGTTCGGAAGTAGCGGGCTTACCCAATGTCACGATTGATGAAGAACGTATTGTTTCATCCACGGGTGCATTAACCTTACCAAGCGTGCCGAAAAAACTCATTGTGATTGGCGGCGGCTATATTGGACTTGAAATGGGAACAGTATGGAGCAGATTAGGAGCGCAGGTGGAGGTCGTGGAATATGCCGATAGCATCGTACCTGCTATGGATGGTGATATACGTAAGGAATTTAAGAAAATACTAGAAAAACAAGGATTTACGTTCAAGTTAAGCACGAAAGTGAATGAAGTGGTGCGCAAAGGTGATATGGTATCCGTCATTGTAGAGCCAGCAGCAGGTGGCGCGCATGAGACATTGAGTGCAGATGTCGTGTTGATGGCGATTGGGCGCAAACCGCACACTGAAGGGCTTGGATTGCATGAAGTGGGCGTGCAATGTGATGATCGTGGGCGCATTGCGATTGATCATCATTTCCGCACCAATGTTCCAACAATTTATGCCATTGGTGATGTAGTGCAGGGGGCAATGTTAGCGCACAAAGCCGAAGAAGAGGGCGTAGCCTGTGTGGAGATGCTCGCAGGACAAAAACCGCATATTAATTATGATACGATTCCGGGAGTGGTCTATACATGGCCTGAAGTTGCCACGGTTGGAAAAACAGAAGAGGAACTTAAGCTCGCGGGTGTCGCCTATAATTCAAGTAAATTCCCGTTCCTCGCTAATAGCCGTGCGCGTGCCACGGGGAATACACAAGGCTTTGTTAAGATTTTGGCAGACAAAGCCACGGATCGCATTTTAGGCGTGCATATTATTGGGGCAGATGCAGGCACGATGATTGCAGAAGCAGTCTTAGCAATGGAGTTTGGTGCATCTTCTGAGGATTTAGCGCGCACATGCCATGCGCATCCTACAATGAACGAAGCACTGAAAGAGGCTGCACTTGGTGCATTTGCAAAACCTATTCATATTTAAGTGATAGCGCGTTGGGTTGGATGGGGGCATTATGCGCTCTACAGGTTATATTGTTATTTTTTTGTCACTATATGTGAACATTATCTGCAAATCCACTGTCCAAACAAATGTGACTATCACTATATAGCGCGTAGCGATAGGTTCGTTAAAGAACCTATCGTCTAGGTCGCGCTATAGTGCGTTGGGTCGTTCCAGTTCAAGATATTTATAATATTTGACAAGCAGTTCTTGTATTTTCTTAAGTTTACCATAAGGTAAATTATTATAATATTGCATATGTTGCTCTACAGAAATTAATGCTATTCGCAATCCCTTCATTCCTTCATCTTTATAAATATTTTCAAGAAAATAATCTGTGGCTGCAGCACTCATCGTTCTGCGATAAAGCTGCCCTTGTCTCATTTTCTGATAATTGTACAAGAAATCAGCGATAGACGCGGGAGGGTTTTTAACCATATGCATTGCATCAGATTTGCTATGCGCACCGCCATAATAGATCTTTGCAGCTTCATAGAGTTGTTCAATCATGAGGTGATCAATTTTTGTCATGGGAACGACTTTTTTATTTTGGTGAATGCTTCCCTCAATGCTTCCCAAGAAATATCATCCATATCCATTATCTCATTCAGAAATTGGTCTTATTCACAAAATGGTGACCCCTACGGGATTCGAACCCGTATTGCCGCCGTGAAAGGGCGGTGTCCTAACCGTTAGACGAAGGGGCCATGAGAAAAAAGCATTGTTGCCTTTCTTGGCTGTGTGGGGAATATGATCATTTTAGGTGATTAAGTCAAGCATAAATTGCATCTATGTGCCATCTTTTTTCAAAGTGAGACCTTTGCATACCCCATGCAACTAACAAATGCATCATTTCTGCGTAGGTAGGAATCCAGAGCAACAGCAATTTATGGATACCAGCCTTCGCTGGCATGACAAGAATCAAGCGTTATGTAGAAATAAAGTGCTACGCTATATCAATGACAATGAAGCCATTGCTGCAATGGTTGCCATAATGTTTGCAGGCGATTGCCCCCGATAATCATGCCAATATGCCCAGAATCAGGGTTCATCACATCGACATGAGGCAAGAGCTGCGCCAACGCACACGCACTTGCCAAGGGTACGATATGATCTCTCTTAGGGGCAATGATGAGGGTTGGTGTGCTGATTTCAGCAGGGCGCACCGGTTCTCCTTGAATCTTCCATTGCACGCGATGGGTACTGTTATGCACTGCCCATTCAATCAAACAGGTGCGTGCAAATGCTCGCGTAAGGGGTACGGTATCATTCACCCAATGCTCCACCGCGATAAAACGATGATATGCCTCGCTTGCCTCATCCAAAGAGGCAAAATGCTTATATTTATCAGCGCAACGCAACGGATCAGCAAGATAAAATAGCCATGAGACATACGCACCGGGCAGAAGCGGTTCAGCGCGACACCATGCTTCTATGGTGGCAGCTTGGTACGAGCCTGTTCCCGTTTTTGCGGTGGCGTGATGCGAAAAATCCCACGGGGTTGCCATCAACACCATGCGCTTGACCCAATGCGGATTATGTTGCGCACAAGCAAGGGCAAGAAGCCCGCCCACGCAATAGCCCATCAGGGTAATGGGGATAGAGTAGGTTGCGTATAAAGAATACATCATGGGTTCAAGATACTCTGAAATATAATCACTCGCATTGCAATCTGCATCATGAGGTTCTGGTACGCCCCAATCCACCATGCATACACGATAGCCTTGCTGCGCAAGATAACGCATCAGGCTTAAATGCTCACTTAAATCAAGAATATAATTGCGATTTATGAGTGAGGGGATGCATAAGATAATGGGTGCGTGAGAATCGAGCAGGGGGGATGATGGTGTGCAAATCTGATATAGGGATACATTGCCCTTGCGCCATAAAAGCGGATAATCCGTTTTCTCTCTTTGGTAGGATGCCGCACAATAACGTGATAGACCGCGTTGCATTGTGGCAACATCAGGCAGAGGGCTGTCATTAGGGTTAGAGAATGTACGGAAAATCATCCGAGAAGTTTAGACATTTTTAATGAAATGTCTAGATGTTTTTATAGCAATTTGTGATTAAGTGATTTATAGTCCGCCTTATGAATTATGCGGCACTTGCACTTACTTTTCCCAATATTGACCCTATAGCGATTGCTATTGGCCCTCTTGCTATTAGATGGTATGCACTCGCCTATATTGCAGGCATTATGGGGGCGTGGTGGTATATTGGCTGGATTGAACGCAAAAGACCCCCCGCCTTATTGAATAAATTATTGCGTGACGATATGATCGTCTATGGTGTATTGGGCGTAGTGTTGGGGGGGCGTTTGGGCTATACCTTATTTTATAATTTGCCGTATTATCTGGAGCATCCCCTTGATATGCTTAAAATGTGGAATGGGGGCATGAGTTTTCATGGTGGCACGCTTGGGGTTATTATCGCATTTTTTGTATTTAGTCGGGTGAAGAAGATTCCGTATCTTGGCTTGATGGATCGTATTTGCTGCGCTGTACCCATAGGGTTGTTTTTCGGACGACTTGCCAATTTTATTAATGGTGAGCTTTATGGGCGTATGACTGATTCTGAATTCGGTATGGTATTCCCACATGGAGGACCATTTTTGCGCCATCCCAGCCAACTCTATGAAGCCGCTCTTGAAGGGGCAGTATTGTTCGTGATTCTATTCGTTCTTGCAGTGCGTACACGTGCGCTGCATTATCCTTCATTGCTTTCAGGGGTGTTTTTGTTAGGCTATGGCACGGCACGTTTTATGGTGGAGTTTGTACGCGAGCCGGACGAACATCTTGGATTGCTGAATGCAGGTTTGAGCATGGGACAATGGTTGTGTGTTCCTATGATTGTGATAGGGTGCGGTTTGATAATATGGGCGTTAAGGCGTGGAAAGAAACCTAGGTTCGATTGATTTTTCTACTGTTGCTTGCTGCAAATGACGTTTTGCTGTGCTTCCGCTACTCATGTACTTGTCCATCCCCGTCAAGTTGGGTTGATTCACATGCCATAATGTGGCAGAATGTAATCAACTGGCTGAAGGAGAAGGGCTATGGCACAGATACAGC
>RDZH01000025.1 GCA_004293935.1 Alphaproteobacteria bacterium
CTATAATCACTTGCTTCCACAGAAGGCAATAGGGTATAAAACACCAGCAGAAGCAATCGCAGAAGCTATGAACTCACCCAACCTGACGGGGATGGACATCTTAATGCTAAATCGTTCACCATTTTGACTATATGTTCCTTATTCATAACCAATCCCTAAAATAATGTAGATATATTATACCATTTTTTCTCTAATTATCCCACATCAAAATGTATAGCATCGCGTGTGAATACGTTATAGCGATTTACGTATTGAATATTTTTCAGTTGTCTCTATGCTATGGCATATGAAATTCTGGATGAAGAACAGGGCATTTATTATTGTGGCTGCGGTAGCATTGCTAGTGCATACCCTCCTGCCGTTTTATGCATCCTATCATGTGCCTACACAACAAATATCCTCGCTGTTTGGTGACAAAGTACTGCTCTGTACTGCGGATGGTTTCAAGATATTTAGTTGGGATGATTTACGCAACGGCAAAGAACAACCAAAACCTAACACACACTATAAATGTCCACTTTGTTATGTTGCAGCACATGACCACGCTATCACCCCAAACTATTCTAATTTTGTTGCTGTTGCGTCACTAATCACGCACTATGCGTTCCTTTTTTGCCTTGAGAATATAGCACCTTCGCATGAAGCACTCTGGCGCAAACTCCGCACACGATCACCGCCTTTTTCTTTCGTAGCCTAAGCCTATTTTATTTTCATTATTATTGTACGAAGGAATTTTTATGCGAAATTTTGTCTTCGCAGGCGCGTGTGCGCTTGCATTCTCTTATGCTTCAGCAGCATTTGCTGATGGCAAAAAACACCCCGAAGATCACGCGCCTATCGGCGTTATGGGCGATCATCTGCACAAAGAAGGTGAATGGATGGTGGGGTATCACTACCAGCACTCACGCACATCAGGTTATCGCAATGGCTCAAACAAAGTCAGCAACGCTAGCGTCATGTCTGCTTATGGCGAAGCAGCCACGGAAATGACGATGGGAATGCACATGCTTGAAATCATGTATGGTATTTCCGATGATCTAACGCTGATGGTTATGCCACAATACATGGTCATGGATATGACGCATCAATCATCGCACGGTAGTGGGCATATCCATGATCACACAACAAAAGGTCTTGGTGATACTCAAGTAACAGGGCTTTACTCAATCTATGATCAAGAACATGCTGATAACCAGCATAAAATACACCTAAATATGGGCGTGAGTCTTCCCACAGGTTCGATTGATAAAACCTTCGTGAATCACCATGATCACGTGTATCCCCTGCCCTATCAGATGCAGTTTGGCAGTGGCACATTTGATCCGATCATCGGAGCTACCTATAATGGAGCAGCGCACCATTGGTCATGGGGCGCGCAAACGCTGAACATGGTTCGTCTTGGAAAGAACGATAATGGCTATCGTCTTGGCAATAAATACACGGCAACCACATGGATTGCACGTACTATCACAGACTTTGCCAGCCTATCATTCAGGCTCGATGGTGAGGCGTGGGATGATGTGTCTGGTCGTGATGCACGCCTTCCACTCACCACGATTGCAGGAGCTAATCCCAATGAATTGGCTGGAGAGCGTGTGATGGCGAATATAGGACTCAATCTTCTTGGAGATGAAACGCTATCTGATCAACGTCTTTCAGCAGAATTCGGACTACCCATCTATCAACGCTATTCAGGACCACAACCTAACATGGATTATCGCATGTCACTTGCTTGGCAATGGGCGTTTTAATATAGCGCGTAGCGATAGTTTCGTTAAAGAACCTATCGCTAGGTCGCGCTATAAACATAGGAACTAGTGCCATGAATTTTCAGTAGGGTTGCTCTCAAAAAAGAACAAACCTACTGAAACGTGCCATAGGATTTACGCTGCAATAATCTCAAGCTGTTCATCGCTGATTTCTTCATCATCACGATACATCGTCATCAGCGGTTCATCTTTCACATAAACAAGCGTGTCCGATGGATGAAAGCCATTAAAGCGCGTTGCCATGGTGCGCCCATATGCCCCCATCTGCCCAATCTCAATGAAATCGCCTTCTTCCGTATCATTGGGAAGATAAAAAGGACCTTTCATATAATCCAAGGAATCACATGTAGGACCATAGAAGCTGAACGCTGCCAAATCACGCGAATAAATCTCCTCGTCGCATATAAGTTTAACGGGATAAATAAAACGCGGTGTACCAGCATCAAACAGGCTGCCATATGTCCCATCATTAATATAGAGCATATTGCCTTTGCGCAACTCCACGCGTACAATCAAAGACATGCATTCCGCTACCAAGGCACGCCCCGGTTCAGCAAGCAATGTCATCTTCTCATAATGTGGAATACGCGCAAATTCATGATGGATTGCTTCAAAATAATCCTCCATATAAGGGGGGATCATGCCGGGATAGATGGAAGGAAACCCGCCACCAACATTGAAGAAATCCAACTGCACTTCCGATTGCTCTACAACTTCCGCTACCATCCGAATCGCAATACGGTAGGCATCAGGGTGCATACATTGCGAACCTGCATGAAAACATATGCCGACACGCGCTACTTTCTCTGATACTTTCTTGATCAGTTGCGGTGCTTCTTGCAAATTACATCCAAATTTTTCTGCTAAGGTCAACTCAGCATAGGTATTGGGAATAGAAAGACGCACATGCAAGGTGAGATCTTGAGCAAAATCAGTTTCTTGCAAAATCTTTTCAAGTTCGCGTTCACTATCCAAAGAAAAATGACGTACACCAAACTCAAAATAAGCACGACGTATCGCATGACGAGGTTTCACTGGATGCATGAAATATAATTCTGCATCGTGAAAAAGACGGCGCACATGCGCTACCTCATCAATCGAAGCGACATCGAATCGCCTTATTCCTGCATGATAGAGATGCGTCAGCACCACTGCCTCAGGGTTCGTTTTCACGGCAAATAAGCAATTTGCCTTGAAATGTTGACCAAAAAAATGTGCCGCTCTTAACAGTGCCTTAGGGCGAAATACAAAAAAAGATGTGTCAAAGTCGTCACGAACCACGGATGCAATTGTTCTCAGTGCTTGCGCCATTTCCTATATGTTTACCCCACAGGTTAAAAGTTGAAATAATAAAAAAGAAGCGTACATTATAGCAAAAATTTTGAAGGTAAAGTGAATTTTTTGTGTATTTGCATTTTTTTTTCAAAAAAAATTTCTCCTTGCTGCAAAATCATACACTTTACGTGTAAAAATCCAAAAAAAATTGTTTACAAACAATGCTTTGACTAGCAAACTTTTGAATCATATTTTTTCACGACCAAACTATAAATTTTTGTAATATATCGCAATACTCACTTTTTTCTCTAGCAACACCGCCTTCATGCGTAAAAAAACTATCTTCACCGCTTTATCTATGCAACAATGAGGGGATGGATAGTGACCGTACCATTTGTGAATCTGATCTTCCTCTTGCCTCTTATGTGAGTGCGGAAGAAGTCGTGCATTATCTCACGCACCATCCTGATTTTCTGCATGATCATCCTGAATTATGGGAACGACTCACCCCGCCAAGCCGCCTAACAAGCGAATCTCCCCACACTATTGCCGATTTTCAACAACATGCCATTCGTCATTTGCAACAACAGATGCAGCATCTGCGCACGGAGCATGGGGGCATGGTGCGGATTGTACGGGAACAACAACAGATCATGAAGCGTATGCAGCGGGCGATTGCCGCCTGTGTGCGCATCAGCACGTTGGAAGATATGTTTGAAATGCTGTGCATGGAACTACCCGTACTCTTGCATATTGATGTTGTGCGCCTCGGTTTAGAAAGTGATATGGCAAGCTATTATGAAAGCTATTATCCTGAATCGAATTATTCGGGACTCGTCTTATTCCCGTTGCACGCACATAAACTGTATTTTGGACAACATAACATCATCCATTCCGTAGCGCGGGATGCATCCTACGCTCCCTTGCATCAGATGTTGTTTCATGAATGTCGCGCTCTGGCGGATCAATGTATCTATTTGCGCCTTCCTTTGTTATCCATTGAGCGTGATGCGATTCTTGCCTTAGGGGTACGTGCTGATGCGCACATGTTCCCTACCCACGCTGAATCTATGATGATCTTTTTTGCTGAAGCACTCTCTCACATACTAGATCGCCTACTCGCACAGGATGCTGGGCTATTATGATACCGCTTTCTTCTGAGCTATCGCAATATTTTCATGCATGGGTTCAACATCTTCAGCATGAGCGGCGTTATTCTTTGCATACATGCACCGCCTATAGGCATGATGTGACGGAATTTATCACTTTTTTATCGCAATATTTTGGGGCGCCCGTCAATCATGAACATATCAGCACAATACATCGTAGTGCCATGCGCGCATGGTTAGCGCATCGCCATCGGCAATCATGGGATGCTCATTCAACACAACGCGCTTTAAGTGCCATCAAACATTGGGCGCGCTATCTTGAACAGAATATGGGGCTTTCTCTTGGTATCATCACAAGCACACGCCCACCTAAAATGGCAAGCACTCTACCAAAAGCCCTAAGCCAAGATGATAGCGCAGACATCACAGAGCAGATTGCAGCGCAGCAACCAGTTTTATGGGTAGGGCTTCGTGATCGAGCGATTGCTTTGTTGCTCTATGGATGCGGATTGCGTATCAGTGAAGCATTAGCACTTTCCGTGCGTGACTTGCGTCATGAAGAAGGCATTGTGCATATACGCAACGGTAAAGGAGGCAAGGATCGCAGCGTCCCCCTACTTCCCCTCATCTATGATGCCGTGATGGATTATTGCAAGCATTGTCCCTATGATCTCTCAGGGGATGTGCTTTTTTATGGCGCACGTGGCAAGCCTTGCAATGCTCGGATTATACGCAAACAGATGCAACAACTCCGTCACGCGCTTATGTTGCCCGATTATGCCACACCGCACGCCTTGCGCCATAGCTTCGCGACGCATCTGTTGCAGGAAGGCGCACATTTACGCGATATTCAATCTTTGCTTGGGCATTCGCAACTTGCCACCACGCAACGCTATACCCATGTCGATCTCAAACATATGCTCCCGCAATTTCATTCTGCCCATCCTTTAAGCAAAACACATGTTTCATGATCATCTTCAGCAAATCTATGATCGCTCTACAGCGAACTCACGTATCCGTACCCTTGCTGATTTTCAAAGCGATGGCGTGCATCTTTGGCATGATGGTGTGCGTTACCTTTCCTTTGCAAGCAATGATTATCTTGGTATCGCCTCCAGCTTGGCACGCCTTGCAGACGCACCGCTTCATGGTGCAGGCGCATCGCGCTTTGTCATTGGCAACCATGCAGCTTATGCGCACACAGAAGCGTTACTTGCGCAAATCCAGCATAGCGAAGCAGCTCTTTTATTCCCCTCAGGCTATCAAGCGCATCTTGGGGTGATTCCCGCATTGCTTGGCAAAGATGATCTGATTATGATGGATAAATACGCCCATGCCTGCATGGTCGATGGGGCGCGCTTAAGTGGCGCAACCGTCCGCCGTTTTCGGCATAATGATCTGCAGCATCTTAGCACACTCCTAGCGAAACATCGTCGCCATGCCCGCGCCTGTATGATTCTCACAGAAACCGTGTTTAGCATGGATGGTGATCGCGCTCCACTCCATGCCCTGCGTGCGCTTGCAGATAGCTATGATGCATGGTTGATGGTCGATGATGCCCATGGTCTTGGCATCCCTTCATCTGATGCCATCGTTCCCATTGAAGTGCATACGGGGACATGTTCAAAATCACTTGGGATGATCGGAGGCTATGTGTGCGGATCGCGCTTGCTCATCGATACACTCACCCAAAGCGCACGATCCTTATTATTCACCACAGCACTTCCTGAAGCGATTGTGATGCGTATTGCGCACGGCTTAGACATCATGATGCGTGAACCAGAGCGCGGCATTAAAGTGATGCAACTTGCACAGCGGTTGTGCGCGCAATGCCATCTTCCCGTTCCAAGCAGCCCGATCATTCCGATTATCTTAGGCAGCAATGAACAGGCTCTCAGCGTGCATTATGCGCTGCGTGAATTGGGGATGTGGGTTCCTGCCATTCGTCCACCAACAGTGCCAGAGGGAACAGCGCGACTACGTATATCCCTCAGCGCATCCCATACAGAGGATCAGATCGATTTATTGGCGCACTATATAGCGCGTAGCGATAGGTTAGTTAAAGAACCTATCGGCTAGGTCGCGCTATAGCACTATAAAATACTGTGTCATACTTGGCATAAGGCAGGTATCCATAAACTACTGTTGCTACTAGACTCCTGCCTACGCAGGAGTGACGGGTACGAGAAAAAACAATATAACGCATATTTCAGTAGGGTTGCTCTTAATTAAAGAACAAACCTACTGAAACGTGCTATATACTGAATCATGTGACGCTTATCTAAATGAAAAATCGTTGCATCCTGCACAAGCTGCGTGAGATGTTCATAATGTTCCGTCAACAACGCATGATAGCTCGCCCCGCGCTCATAGGCGATCAATGCCCACAAAGAAATCACATGATGCAGGCTGCATTCAGGGTCTTTTGCCAACTTATCCACCAGCGCGTGAATTTTATGATCATCAGCAGTGCGCGCCACCTCACGCCACGCCGTGACATAATCATGCCATTGCATCAACTGCCATTGCTTAGCCCGTCCGATACTTCCACCGCTTAAACGGTATAAATCATGCGCCTCATCTTCAGGCATCTGCATAATTTCTGCAAACATGCTTAGCGATGGTGGCGTACACAACACCCGACGACAACGTGAATGAATCGTAGGCAACAATGCCCCCTCACGGTGTGAAATCAAGAAAAATACTGTATAGGGAGGGGGTTCTTCTAACCATTTCAACAAAGCATTCATGGCGGAAGGGTTCATCGCATCCGCTGCATCAATAATGATGGTTTTCCATGCCCCCTCACCCGATGTTAATGTTAAAAAAGTACCAAGCGTTCGTATTTGCTCAACATTAATCTCACGCTTAAATTGCTTTTTCTTTTCATCATAAGGGGGAGTGATCCACAAAAAATCAGAATGCGTTCTTTGCTTCATACGCTCATAAGCTAATGAATTCGCATCCCATGTGAGGCGGTTCGCATCTGCCAATGTATCATGCACAGGATCACCAAATAAATCAAAAGACGGCTCGCTTGGCACATGTGGGCATAATAAGGCAGCAGCAGCACGAAACGCTAATTGCGCCTTGCCAATGCCTTCAATCCCTGCGATTAAATAGGCAGAAGCGACTCTGTTATGTGCAAAATCACGTGCTAGAAATGCCTCCGCACGTTCCAAGCCCCGCAATATTATTTCATCCTCATCTAGGGCAACCACGGTATCACATGCTCCCATATTTGTTGATGGACTAGTTCAGGTACGCATGTGGCATCCACTACCTTCATTCGGTGCGGTTCACGCTGCGCGCACGCCAAAAAACCATCACGTACCGCATGATGAAAAGTGCGATCCAATGCTTCAAAGCGCATCTCATCATTGTGGCGGTCATAAGCGCGCGCTAAACCAATATCCACAGGTGCATCCAACACTAATGTCAGATCAGGAATAAACCCACCAAGCATCATACGGTGCAAGGCATCATACGAATCCATCGGCATCTGATGTGCATAGGTTTGATAAACGCGGCTGGAATCATGAAAACGATCACACAGCACCCATTGCCCGCGCTCAAGTGCAGGAAGAATCACCCGTTGCACATGCTGTACACGCGCTGCCATAAAAAGGAGCATCTCCGATTCTCGACACCATGATTCTTCGTGCGCACAGACCAACAAAGGACGAATCTGTTCCGCTAACGCCGTGCCACCCGGCTCACGCGTGATGCATACATCCACCCCACAATGCTGCAAGCGATCACGAAGAAGTGCGATTTGCGTCGTTTTTCCTACCCCCTCGCCACCTTCAAGACTCAGGAATACCCCGCGCCTACGCATTTATTGCGACAAAACGGCAAGGTTGGAGACAAAGCGCGTGAAGATGCCACCATCCTCTACATCGCTTACAGCAACCACATCAAGCTGTTGCTCTTGCATGGTTGAGGACGTAATATGTAATGTTCCTAATTTCTGCCCAGCACGCACTGGTGCTTTAATCGGCTGCATCCAACGTAGTTCTGCATGGAACGCATCCAACCCTGTATGAGGCAATAAAATCGTGGCATCTTTTGCAGTGGTCACATCCACATTATCTTGTTCACCATACATGATGGGTAGTGAGGCAAGCACCGTTCCCACAACAGCAGGTTGCACCGTGCGAAACTCGCTCATAGCATAACGGTAGAGCGACGCTGCTTCTTGCGCACGTTCTTTTTCACTGGAAAGCCCACCGACCACCACATGCACGCGCCGTCCATTATCTTCACCCGAGATGGTAATACCATAGCCCGCTTCTTCTGTATGCCCTGTTTTTAGACCATCAATACCCATAGAACGGGTAAGAAGCACATTGCGATTATATTGTTTAATACCATTATAGGTATAATCTAACTGCTTATAAATAGGGTAATATTCAGGGAAATCCATCACGGTACGGCGTGCCAAGGTGGCTAAATCCTTCGCTGTCGTCACATGCGCTTCATCAGGCCATCCTGTTGCGTTTTTGAACACACTATTCGTCATGCCAATTTCTTTGGCTTTTTCCGTCATACGTTCAGAAAATTGCGCCTCTGTTCCTGCATAACCTTCTGCAAACACGATGCACGCATCATTGCCCGATTGAATCACAATACCCCGCAGCAAATCCTGCACGGCGATTGAATCACCAAGGCGCACAAACATTTTTGAACCTTGTTTGCGCCATGCTTCTTCACTCACCACATAGGAGGTATCCTCTTTTATCTTGCCCGATTTCAGTGCATCAAACAGCATATACGCCGTCATCATTTTGGTCATGGAGGCGGGATACATTTGCTCGTTCGCTTTTTTATCAAACAGCACGATCCCTGTTGCATGATCCATCACAACGGCATGTGTTGCCTTTGTTTCAATCGCATCAGCAGCATGGCTTACGCTCAAACAACATAATAATGATATAATCCACTTCGTTCTTCGCATTGAGTACAACCCTATTATTAATCCACCATAATCTGAGCGTCTTTGTAGCCTAAATCACGTGTCTTATGCAAGAGTTTCATTGCATCATCATACGATTTTACGGGCGCAAGCGAGACACGGTACATGACATTGCTCCCCACCTCAATAGGTGTGATGTGAACATCTGCAACATGCTTTAATTGCGCTTTTTGTTTTTTAGCATTCGCTTCCTGCGAAAATGCACCTGCTTGAATGCGGAACATTGCTTCCGTTGCTTTAGGATTTACCGCTTTTTTCTGATCCGTTGCACTTAAACGTAGCATATCAGCAGAGGTACGCTTTGGTTGAAACACTTCTGTGCTTTTGCCTAATTGTTTTGGAGCATATCCTTGCGCTACATCCACTTTAGGGGCTTCATACTGATGAGAAACCAATTCAATCACCTGCGTCAACTGATCTTTGCCCTTTTCAGGAGAGCGCGCCACGGTACGCGCCTTAGGTGCGGAGTAACCAACTGTTGGTGACTTCTGTGCATAATTTGCACGCGTCACCTCAGAGGATGCCATCGCAAAAGGCAAAGAATTAGAACCCTTCATATAATCAGGAATTTCTATATTATTAGCAATGAGATATTCCTTTGTTTCATCATCAAGGTACGTCACACGCACCGAGGCAACACCATTGCCAAGCATGTTCAACGCACGCGCTGCACCCTTGGAAAGATCGATAATCCGATCATGTGCAAAAGGACCACGATCATTAATACGCACTACAATCGATTCACCCGTATCACGGCGCGTCACCCGCACCAAGGATGGTAGGGGCAAGGTACGATGCGCTGCGGTAATATCTTCTTGATCAAAACGCTCACCACTGGCAGTCATACGACCATCAAAGCCCGGACCATACCATGATGCTTCGCCATGCTCAGAATAGGATTTTTCATAACGCGGATGATAGGTCTCACCCTTAATCGTATATGCCTTACCAAGTTTGATCCCGATAGGACGTTTTGCATGTTTGCTCACATACGGAGATGGTGCATCACCATCAGGGTTTGATCCGCACGCAACCACACCGACCATCATCATGCTCATCAAGGCATAAGGCTTCATCATCAGCTTAAAAGAGCCACGGAAGGTGGAACGCACCATCCATTTCATCATTGACATTAGAAATTTCTTTATCATCGTTATTACCTTGCTATTTCGTCTGCTAAAAGCCCCACCGCCGTTGCAAACAACCGTGAGAAATTCCATTTTAGCAATACATGGAAGTTAGGATAAATCAAATACGCCCCTTCTTCTGGGCTACCGGGAAAGATAAACGCTGCCTGCATTGGAAGCTGCGGTAACGCACCACCATGCGCAAAACGCACCCCTTGGGATGACCAAAAACTCAAAGGTCTGAACGCATTTATATCTTCTTGTGAGACATCAAACTGTGTAGGCAATAGAATCTGACGACCCCAACGCTGATCAGCAATCCACCCGCTTTGTTTCAAATAATTGGCAATGGATGCAAAGACATCAGGCAAAGAATGCCATATGTTTTTTCTGCCATCACCGTCATAATCCACTGCATAGTTAAAGAAGCTAGATGGCATAAATTGACACTGCCCCATTGCTCCTGCCCACGATCCCTTCATCTGATCATAGGAAACATGCCCTTCTTGAATCATTTTAAGCGCGAGAATAAATTCGTTGGTGAATAATTCTTCGCGTCGCCCTTCATAAGCAAGCGTTGCCAACGCACGCGGAATATTATGATTACCCGTCACCGCCCCAAAGGATGTTTCCGTTCCCCACAGTGCCACAATATAGGGTGCAGGCACACCATATTCTTTAGCGATCTTGTCCAACAACATGCGATGCTTGGCATAGAGCGCACGCCCCCGCTTGACGCGATAGTCGGAAACAATATTTTTACGGTATTTTGTGAATCTTAGGCGATCTTCTGCCTGCGATTTATCCGATGCGATTGCTTTATGATCCACAGTAAAACCATGAAACACTTGATCTAGCAACCGTTCAGATATACCCTGTGATTGTGCTTTAGCACGCAACTGGCTCACAAACGCTTCTTGCGTGCGTGGAACGGTTGTTTGCGCCTTCACTACCATAGGAAATACCATTAATACCACCAAAATTAAGGCTGGTATAATCATGTGTACTCGTATATTCATACCTCAACTTTTAACAGAGATTGAAGATGAGGCAAGCATTTAATGCATCTGAAATGCATTTTTCTTGACTTCTTCCTTCATGAACATCAAAAACGCGACATCATTCACACAATAACACGAAGAAAAACTATGCTTATAAATCAGACATCTAACTCTAATTCTGCGCGCATCATCGGGCAAAACCTCGCACGCCAAAGTGCCGACATGTTGCAAAAATACACCTCACATCATCGCATTCTCTACGTGTCTGACCCCTCATCCTATGAGGCTTTTACGAATTTTTTCCCTTTGATCGAGGGGCGATTCCACCTCTATGACGCATCCCCCACCGCATCACGAGACGATGCTGACGAGCTAGCACACCTCATTGATGATGCTGAACTTGTCATCGGCATAGGCAGTGGCACGATCAATGATCTATGCAAATATGCAGCTTTTCAGCGAGGCATCCCTTATATCATCATCGCCACTGCTCCATCGATGAATGGCTACACATCCGCCAATGCATCCTTGCTGCATGATGGGCATAAACAATCTTTTGCGTGCCATGCACCCATCCTATGCATTGCTGATCTTGATCTATTGGCTCATGCCCCTGCGCGTTTGCGTGCTGCTGGAGTGGGTGATACCCTATGCCGTAGCGTGATCATGACGGATATTGCCTTAGCGCATCATCTATGCGGAGCACCCACTTATGCCGATTATTTTGCCATGACGCACAAAAATGAGCTGCAATTAGTCCATAGCCTTGAAACAGAACGTGGGGTTGGCATTGAAAGCACCAAAACACTAATGACGATGCTCCTTGATGCAGGCGATGCGATGCACTGCGCACATAGTAGCGCACCCGCTAGCCAAGGGGAGCATATGATGGCACATCTCTTGGAAACTCTTGCACCTGATGTCACCGAAGGGGTGTATCATGGGGAACTGATAAGCATCACTACCTTAGCGTATGCAGCCCTGCAAGAACAATGCATCCAACAAACGCTTGAAGGTTTCACCCCCGTAGCTTTTCCAAAAAACATGGTAATTGCACCCTGCGATCCTGATTTGCACGCTTCATGGCATAGGGCATATGAAGAAAAACGCGCCATGCTGCTTCCCGAAGCACAGCGTCCCGCATTGCCTGTGATGCCCGCACGCCTACCCTATGATGCCCTCACCTCCGCCCTACGTTATGCAGGATGCCCACTCACATGGGAAGATATTGGGGGAGAAGCACACGATGTGCAACACGCACTAAACTATGCACGCTTCACACGCGCACGTTGGACTTATCTTGATCTTATGCCGTATATAGTCGTTTGACAAAAAAATTACTTATTTTTATGTCAAAGAACGACTATAACATTATGATTTATAGTGCTTTTACCATTATATACTTACCGATCAATCGGTAATTATATAATGGAAGCACTATACACCTGATACGGACGCAAGTGAAATTCCTGATAAAATTTGCCCATAGACGCATCGGAAAGCCCAACAGTAATACGCACCACTCCATCAAACTGTTCAATATGCCGAATAATGCCGTGACGATGCAGCCATGCTTGCGCACGCCCATCACTATGAGCCACGTCATAGCATACTTCATGAAATAATGTACGGCTTAGTTGATGCTCCAATGCCACAAGCAATGCTTCCATCCCTTCCCCCGTATGAGCCGAAATACGCCAGACATCATCATCACGACCATAACGGCGCGGATCATCTTCATGCAGCACATCGCATTTATTCCATACCTCCAGCATTGGCGGCACATCCTCAGGCGATCCAAATAATTCGCTTAAAACAGCGAGTACATCCTGCTTTTGCGCATGGCTATCACGATGCGTGATGTCACGCACATGCACCAATAAATCCGCTTGTCGCACTTCTTCTAAGGTTGCCCGAAAGGCTGCGATAAGCTGTGTTGGTAAATTAGAAATGAATCCTACCGTATCCGACAAAATAATATCCATACCCGAAGGCAAGCGCACTTTGCGCGTTGTTGGATCAAGCGTTGCAAATAATGCATCTTCTGCTAACACACGCGCATCGGTCAGACGATTAAAGACACTCGATTTTCCTGCATTGGTATATCCCACAAGCGCGACCGTGGGAAAAGGCACAGCCTCTCGCCCTTTACGGTGCAACCCGCGTGTTTGCACTACCTTCTCTAATTGCTCTTTAATGACGGCAATACGCTCTTTAATCAAACGGCGATCCGTTTCAATTTGTGATTCTCCGGGTCCACCCATAAAACCAAAGCCACCGCGCTGCCGTTCCAGATGCGTCCATGAGCGTACCAAGCGACTTTTTTGATAGTCTAACGCGGCAAGCTCTACTTGTAGCTTCCCCTCTTTTGTTTGCGCCCTGTCACCAAAAATCTCTAAAATCAGAGCATTGCGATCAATAACCTTGGCTGCAAGCGCACGCTCTAAATTACGTTGCTGCATGGGCGTGAGGCTGCAATCGATCACCACCACGTGAATATCATGTGCCTTCACCACTTCGGCAATATGCTCCACTTGCCCCGCGCCCAACACAGTAGCAGGCTTTATCTCAGACATCTGAAAAATAAGCCCTTGCACAATCTCAAGATGAATTGCCTGTGTTAGATTGACTGCCTCTTCTAATCGCGCTTGAGGTTCGCGCATTGCTTGGCGTTTTTCTGCTTTGACGATGGGGCATACGACCACCGCCCGTGTAGTTTGCTTGTGCATGAATTATGTCCCTCTCACGACACAAGAAAAAATGATATTAGGCAATCTGTAAATCCCCCTCATAACTCATGGCGGAATCTTCTATATTTTTTCCAAAAATATCTATAGAACCAGCAGGAACGATTGTGGCAATGCTGTGCTTATAGACAAGCTGTGTTTGCGCACTACGACGCAACAACACCGCAAAACTATCAAAGGCACTGACTACGCCTTGCAATTTCACACCATTCACTAAAAAAACAGTCACTTGTTGTTTTTCTTTACGACATGCATTAAGAAAAGCATCATGAATCTGGAATGAGTCTTTCATAGATATGTACCTTATATTACTCAAAAAAACACATAGTTCTTAATACATAGTACATCGATTTTTAATCAACAACAAAGAAAAATCAAAAAAACTCGGCTATATGCGTTATCTAGTTCACAACTGATGGAGATGCATCACACAAAGTGATCGGCACAACCTTCATAGGGTCAAAACCATAATGAAGTTGCAACTCAAGCATGACATCTTCATCGGGCAAGCCTTTACCCGCAGACGTGACGGTAGCAAAAGGCGGAACATCAAATCTTTTGATGGATCGGATCAGTTCTTCCTCACGATGTTCAGGACTCAAGACGAACATATATCCCAAATGCCCTGAAGGAAATTTGCACTTAAAGTAATAAGGTTTACGTGATATGCTTTGCTCACGCAACGTAGTGGCTAGTTCTATCATTTCTTTTCTCGCTGGCATCATTGCCTCCCCCTTCGCGCCGTTGCTTCAACATCATGCCCAACACATGAAACATTTCCTACAACAGCGAAACATGAATTACTATACATAATAATAGCGAAGATTATTTAACAATGTCCTAATACATTACACAATTATCATAATTGAATCGGAGTGTACACAAGCCCTACACATAAGTAAAGTCTTATATTACAATATTGACATTACATTTGCTTCATGTTTATGTCACGCTGTACGTTACGCTACCATCTGCTGCATCCATCAATATGACCCCGTGCGCCTCACACAAAGCCCGAATACGATCCGCTTCTGCCCAATTTCGCTCAGCTTTTGCAACCTTGCGCTGCGCAATATAACCTTCTATCTCCTCATGCGAGAGCGTTGACTGAGCGGTGATTTTTTTGGACTCATCGGCACGAAAAATCCTGTACTTTTCCCATTGTTCATAATTTTGTATAATTCCAAGTAATGCCCCTGATGCTTGCAACTGCGTATCATGACATTGGTGCAATGCAGCCATCGCTTTAGGCATATTGAGATCATGGCATAATGCTTCTAAAACCGCTGGTTCTGGCACATCCGATTGCGGTACATTTTTTATGCGCGCATATAATTTATCAAGCTGCTTAATGGAATCATCGAGCAATTTATCATTCCAATCCAATGGTTTAGCATAATGCGCACTGAGCAAAGCAAAGCGAATCGCTTCTCCTGCAACATTTTTGTCTAATAAATCCTTCACTGTGATAAAATTACCAAGGGACTTCGACATTTTCTCCCCATTGACCGTCAAAAAGCCATTATGCACCCACATACGGGCATAATGCGAGTGCGGGTTTGCACAGCATGATTGCGCAATTTCATTTTCATGATGGGGGAATTTCAAATCCGCTCCACCGCCATGTATATCAAAATTCACTCCAAGATATTTCGTCGACATCGCAGAACACTCAATATGCCACCCCGGCCGACCAACTCCCCACGGGCTATCAAAACGGCTGGAGGGATCATCCTGTGCATCGGCAGGTTTCCACAAAACAAAATCTCCCGGATTACGCTTATACGATTCCACCGCAATACGCGCCCCTGCTTCTTGATCTTCCACAGCACGCCCCGAAAGCATCCCATAGTGCCAATGATCTGTTGCGGGAGCGGTGACATCGAACAATACATGCTGATCGGACTCATAGGCATGTCCTGAGGCAATCAAGCGTTCCACCATCGCAATAATTTCAGCAATATGCTCCGTGGCGCGTGGCTCATGGTTGGGCGATACACATCCCAATGCCGCCACATCCTCATGAAATTGCTGCGTCACTTCATGGGTGAGTTGCTGAATGGAGCAATGTCGTTGAATAGCTGCCTCATTGATTTTATCATCCACATCCGTGATATTACGCACATAGATGATCCCATTCTTGCCATAAACATGGCACAACACACGGTACAGCACATCATAGACAACAACCGAACGGGCATTGCCAATATGCGGACGATTATATACCGTTGGTCCGCACACATACATACCAATAGGTTGCTCATGCTTGATCAACGGGTCTTTATGCTTCGTCAGGGAATTATAAAGGTAGATAGGTGCTTCTGTCATGGTTGAATCTCGTTTTTTCTGCTTTAGGGGCATCACTCTAGTGCATTTTACGTTTTTTTCAATAGCATTCTTTATAGTGATGCGCGTGCAGTGCGATGAAACCATTGCATCGCAAAAGAGATACTGATATGGTGCATCATACTTAAAGGAGACGTGGCATGAATGCAAGCACTAGAGATAAGCTGATTACTATATTTGGCGGAACGGGCTTTGTCGGAAGATATGTCGTCAGTGCATTGGCGCGACAAGGATACCGCATCCGCGTCATCACCCGTGATGTTGTGGCCGCTTCCCCGCTCAAGACGCAAGGCGAGGTCGGGCAAATAGGCTGCGTTTATGGTGATGTCAAAGATACATCGCACCTTGCTGATTGGATTGAAGGAAGTTATGCCGTTGTCAACCTCATTGGCTTACTCTATGAATCAGGCGCACAACGCTTTAGCACCATTCATACCGATGCTGCGCACGCGCTTGCAGAAACAGCAACCAAGTTAAACGTGCAACGCTTTGTTCACATCTCTGCTCTTGGAGTGGATCGTGCATCAAACTCCGTCTATGCACAAACTAAATATGCGGGTGAACAAGCTGCACACAAAGCATTCCCCAACGCAACAATCCTGCGCCCCAGCGTGATTTTTGGAGCAGAAGATAATTTTTACAATCAATTTGCACGCATGGCACAATTCGCACCCTTCTTGCCGTTGATTGGCGGAGGAGATGCCAAATTTCAACCCATTTATGTGATGGATGTTGCGGATGCTGTCGTGCGCGTGATTCAAAAAACTGAAGCGATGGGCAATATCTATGAATTAGGTGGCGATGAGGTCTTTAGCTTCAAGCAAATCTTGCAGCATATTTGCAGTATCACCCACCGCAAACCCGCCCTCCTCCCTCTGCCATTTGCGCTTGCCAACATGATTGCTACTTTTGCGCAATTACTGCCCGCACCTTTTTTAACGAAAGATCAAGTCACCTTGTTGCATTATGATAATATCGTTAGCAGCCACGCCTTGGGCTGCACGCATCTTGGCATCACGCCACAATCAGCGCGGGTGATTGTTCCTCTTTATCTCTCACGTTTTCACGCACCACAACCTTCATCTTCTCTAGTATCAAGAACTACCCATGAATAATAACCAAGAATCTTTTGGCGTTCGTCGCTTATATCATACCCCCTTTTACCCTGCCTGCCGCAAAATACGGGTCATGATGGCAGAGATGGGAGTAAGTGCTGAATTAGTGGAAGAACCTGCATGGGAGCAACGCCCACAATTTCTTGCTATGAATCCAGCGGGTGAATTACCTATCTTAATTGATGGCGATGGGCGGTGCGTGTGCGGAAGCTATGCGATTGCGGAATATCTTGATGAAGGCTATCATGTCGGTGATTTCATCGGCACAACGCTTGATGAACGGGCAGAAGTGCGTCGCCTTGTCGCATGGGCAGATACGAAAATGCTCAAAGAAGTGACACAACCGTTGATTTACGAAAAATATTTCCGTCATTTACGCAAGCAAGGGAATCCTGATTCGGGCAAAATTCGTCAAGCGAAGGCGCATCTTGTGTATCATATGGGATATTTTGAACAACTTCTCAAGCAACGCTCATGGATGGCATCAGATCGTTATACCTTAGCGGATATTGCGCTTGCATCGCACCTATCGCTATGTGATTATATGGGTGATGTGGCGTGGAAAGATAATTCATACCTCAAACGTTGGTATGCCCTCATGAAATCGCGCCCTGCATTTCGTGCGATTTTAACAGACCGTGTACGCGGCATCAAACCACCAGAACATTATGAAAACCCCGATTTTTAAGAAAGGCGCGCTATGACTAACGTTATTATGTACAAAACCCCCATCTGCCCATATTGCACCAAAGCAAAAGGCTTGTTGCAACGCAAAGGCATCACTAATATTACAGAAATTGATATATCCACCTCTGATGCACTGCGTGAGGAAATGCTCACACGCTCAGGCGGGCGCAAAACCGTACCGCAGATTTTCATTGGTTCAACGCATGTCGGTGGCTGTGATGATCTTTATGAACTGGATCGTCAAGGCGGGCTTGACAAGCTCTTAGAAGGCTTAAGTTCTAACGCGTTAAAATAAGCGCAACCCATGCCCCTTCCCGCATCACTTCATGGAGGTGAAATCCGTGAGGGGCATAACGCGCCATAACAAAACGCAGCGAATGCTCATAAAAGCCCGAAAGAATCACATAGCCATCTGGTGCAAGATTGCGTGCAATCGCTCCTGCCATAGAGCGCACAGGACGGGCTAAGATATTGGCAATAATCAGATCATACGGGGCGTTCTGACGAATCACATTATGCGCCAGACCGTTGGCGACATAGGCATGAATCTGACCATGAAGTTGATTGCGACGGATATTTTCCTTCGTCACCTTCACCGCTATAGGATCATTATCTACGGCAAGCACATAGGATGAGGGCATTATTTTTGCTTGCGCCATCGCAAGAATCCCCGTGCCACAGCCAACATCAAGCGCACGCATCACCCTATGATAGCGATTCACATGCGCAATAGCACGCAAACATGAGGAGGTTGTGGCATGTTCTCCTGTGCCGAATGCTGCCCCCGCATCAAGACGTATCCTATGCGCCCCGTGCGGTGCTTCGTCATCGGGGTGGTGCGATCCAAGAATCGAAAACATCCCCACATGCAAGGGCTGAATATATTGCTGCGTTTCACGCACCCAATCACGTTCTTCTAATGGCTCTAAGCTCACTATCTGAAGCGATTTTCCCCACTGCGCGCCTATCATCTGACAATCTTGTTCCCATAGGTGCGCATCATCGCATGTGGCATAAACACGCCACAAGGTAGGTGCATTCACAGGGGTTACATCCACCGTTCCCGTGACTACATCCATACTCACACTCACCACATAAGGCAGTTCATATAGGGCATCCATCAACATTTCTGATGGCTCTTCACTGCGTAGGGTACAACAAAATAATAACGGGGCTTGCGCAAAAGGATTATCGTGGATCATGGGAAGTTCAATATTTCTCTGTTCATTTTTTGTTTATCGTTTTATAGTACAACAATAAGATGTTTCACCTGATAAGGAGTATATGATTATGTCTATTGTATTTCACCAAGAATGGCAACATTTAAGTACAGCAGAGCAGCACGCTTTGACGAACGCTACGGAAGGATATATCAGCTTTATTCTCCCTTCCACCATGAGTGAGGCTATGATTCCTGCGTTGCGCGAACAAAAGAAGCAGGTACTTACCGAACAATATCTTCGTGGCGAAGTGACACTTGAAGGATTAGATTATATGTCTGATCCGCATTATTGGCAATATATTGAACCATTCCATTCCGCGTCAACTATTCTGCCATTTACCCGCCCTATGCATATTCATCTTGATCATTTATTGGCAGATATTCGCTCTCCTTCATGGAATCACGCTACCTATGAATCTTCGGATTATCATATTAGCGTACCTCAGCAGATTAAATCCAACGCGATTATGGCTCGATAATGCTTGACGATGCGGCGATCAAGACGATATTTTCACGTTTTGCAGAATCCACGCCGCATCCCGTTACCGAACTTGAAGCACCGAATGATTTTTGTCTGCTTATATCGATTGTGCTTTCTGCGCAATCTACCGATGTTGCCGTCAATAAAGCCACAAAATCGCTTTATGCGAGAGCATCCACACCAGAAGCGTTGCTTGCCCTAGGGGAAGATGGACTAAAGGAGTACATCAAAACTATTGGTCTGTATCACAGCAAAGCACGCAACATTATGGCACTATGCACGCGCCTTCTTGATCATTATGCGGGTATCATCCCGCGTGATCGCGATGAGCTGCAAACATTGGCAGGCGTTGGGCGCAAAACCGCCAATGTATGGCTGAATTGTGTCTATGGCGAACCGTGGATTGCCGTGGATACGCATGTATTTCGTGTATCGAATCGCTTAGGGCTATGCAACAGCTCCACAGTAGATCGCTGCGAAAAAGCATTGATGGAACGAGTACCGCTCGATTATCGCACCTACGCCCATCATTGGTTGATTTTGCATGGTCGTTATGTCTGCAAAGCACGCACTCCGTTATGTTCTGAATGTTGTGTGCGCGATGTATGTTGTTATGCGACACATTGATAGATTCGTTGAGACCTTTGCATCATTCACAAAACCACAAAATTCGTCGTGCCTGCGTAGGCAGTCATCCAGTAACAATAGTAGTTTAACCTGAGTTTTGAATAAAGTATAACCTATCCATATGTTTTACTATTGTTTTTTATTATGATCGTCACTCCTGCGTAGGCAGGAGTCCAGCGATCAAGGATTGTTCTGGATGCCTGCCTTCGCAGGCATGACGCATTATAATATTTGTTCATATAAAACAACTATTTATAATTCTTCTTATCCAAAACTGAGGTTAGCTACGATAAAAATCGATGACATCCCCTTGACGACCTTGTTGATTTTTCATGCCCTTACCTTCATAAAGATGATCCGTAAGCACCGTCTCAGGTGAACCATCCAATCGAATTTCAAACCCGACATGCCCATTAATACCTTTGATTTCTTGAACGCTCTCTACGATATTTTCACCATCTGAAAATGCACCACCATAAATTTTATGCTGCCCAAATTGCCGTCCATCTTCTTCGCACCATGCTTCTGCGATATTATCGGCTAATTGATTGACTATAATTTTTTTCTGTCCCATACTCTAATCCTCCATATTAAGATAAAATGACATTGTGTTCACACAACATCAGAATCTAATCATAAAAAAGCGTTACAGGAAACAAAAACTATTATTGCATCGCACCATTTATCACAGTGTTGCGAACAAATGTTGCATTAAGGATACAAAAGTTTCTTAGTCCACACCCCATCCACATCATGAAAAACAATCCTATCATGCAACCGTGCTGGTTGATCAATCCAGAATTCCATGATTTCAGGATGCACGCGCCAGCCAGACCAATGGGGCGGACGTGGCACATCAACGCCTTCAAAACGCGCTTCCATTTCATGCAGTCGCTCCTGCAACGCTCCTTCATGTTCCATGGTTTCGGATTGCATCGATGCCCATGCCCCTATTTGTTTAGCGCGTGGGCGCGTAGCGAAATAGGCATCTGCTTGCACCGAAGAAACCTCACGCACATGCCCCGCAATACGTATTTGCTTGGCAAGTGCCTCCCAATAAAAACATAAGGATACACGCGGATGTTCGATCATAGCACGGCTTTTCGCGCTTTGCATATTCGTGAAAAATACAAAGCCATCCGCATCAAAATGTTTGAGCAACACAATACGCACCTGCGGATATGTGCCATCATAGGTAGCAAGACTCATCACGCTTGGATGCTGCACCTCGGGATGCGCCTGCGCTTCTTCCCACCAACGCTGAAATAATGCATGAGGGTCTGTTTCGTGATAAAGATGATGTGACATATGATTCTCCTTACTTGTTATTCTACTATAGCACGTCTGCAAAGGCTGATCGTGTACGCTGAAACCATGCATAGCCCCCCCACGCCACCACAAGACTCACAACCATATAGATAGACAAGAGAGTCATATCAGGGGTGCGCCCCTCAAGCAGCACAGCACGCACTGCTTCAATAGTGGGAGTAAGGGGATTTAAGCGCATAAAAGGTTGATAATGGGCAGGCAATCGCTCGATAGGGTAAAAAACAGGGCTTAAAAACAATAAAAGCGTACTACATAACCCCGTAATTTGCCCAATATCACGCATAAAAACCCCAAGCGATGCTAAAAACCAGCTTATTCCTACCATAAAGAGCATCATGGGGATAAGAATAAGGGGTAGATATATCATCGTCCATGGAAGCATATGGGTGGTTGCTATAATCCCTATAAGCAGCACGGTAATGTTAATAACTAAATGCACCGCCGTCGAACTTATCATCATCACGGGCAGTAATTCCAACGGAAAAATGATCTTCTTCACATAGGATGGGTGCTGCACCATCAATAACGGGGCGCGTGTTAAACATTCAGCACAAAATCCATGCACCAATAGCCCACAAAAGAGCGTCAAGGCAAAATTCACATCGGATGTTTGCGCCGTTTCATTCCCAAAGCGCGCCTGAAATATCACGCCAAACACAAAGCTATAGACCACCAGCATCATCAAAGGCACAGCAAATGCCCATACAAACCCCAAAGCAGAGCCTTGATAACGTGACATCACATCACGATAAATCAACTGACGTAGCATGGATCGATGACGAACCATGTGATGAATAAACCCAATAGGACTAAGAGAATGACGCTGCATAGCATTCTTCTATAGCACTATTTTTTTCTTTTTAACATAAGATTCTCGCCATGCGATAAACACTGCGCTACTCAGAATAATCACACTGCCAACCACACTATTCCATGTTAGTTGCTCACCAAATATGATCCACGCAATCATCGCCGTAAACATGAGGCGCGTAAACTCAAACGGTGTCAAAACCACAATTTTTTGTAACTTCAGCGCATGAGTCAAACATATTTGCGCAATAATCGAACAGAGTGCCACAATCACCAACATGCCCATCATAGGAGGCTCTATGGGCTGCCATTCCATCCACGCTAAGGGAAAAGACATCATACTCATAAACGCGGTCATATAGATCACAATGCGCCAACTTGGCTCAGTGACGGTAAGTTTTTTTACAATAATCCCTGTATATGCCATCATCAATGCGGAAAAAAGCACGACATAACTATAGAAGGATTGCGCTTCTTCACGCGTCGGTGATGCAATCAGTACGACACCGCCAAACCCAACCAGCAAGGCGGCAATACGCAACGCACGGATACGTTCCTTCAATAACAGCACCGCAAGCACCGTGCTGAATAAAGGTGCAGAAAAGCTCAGGGCGGTCGCAGTATTCACCGAAATATTGCCCAGAGAGTAAAACCACGCTTCCATCGAGAGCAAGCCAACAAAAGCGCGTTGCGCGTGACGACCAATACGCTTAGTGCGGAGTCCCTCAACTCCATAGCGGCGTATCATAAACGGTGCTAACATGCACAAGCCTAGGATATTGCGCATAAAGACAATCTGCACCGAAGGTATGCTACCTGCCATGCTGCTAATCGTGACATTCATACAAGAAAAAAAGAACATCGCAACAACAAAAAGCGCGATCCCATAGAAGCGTTCAGGAATATAAGGCATAGACAGATGATTATGCCCATCTTGCATGGAAAATGCAAGCTATAGCGCATTGCATTAAGCTGCACATTCCCGCTGCTGCTCCATAAAATGCATCATATGCTGTGCCACGTCACGCCCATCAGCAATCGCCCACACAACCAACGATGCCCCACGCACAATATCACCTGCTGCAAAGACTCCATGCAGTGAAGTCATCATCTGCTTATCCACCTGCAATGTTCCTGCCTTGGATACGCGTAATTGCGGTTCTGCAAAAAGCGTTGGTAATGCTTCAGGTTCAAAGCCTAAGGCTGTAATCACCATATCCACCGATAATTGCGCTACCTCGCCCTCAATAGGTGTCGGTGAACTGCGTCCCGAACGATCAGGCGCGCCCAAACGCATAGCTTGCACATCAACGGCCTCTACGCGCTGCGCTCCATAAAAACGCACTGGAACAGACAACCAACGAAATTCCACACCCTCATCTTCTGCATTTTTCACTTCACGTTGCGATCCGGGCATATTCTTTTTGTCACGACGATAAACGCACATTACGCGCTTCGCGCCTTGACGGATAGCCGTGCGCACACAATCCATCGCGGTATCTCCACCACCGATCACCATCACGATTTTACCTGCAGCACTCAAACGTGCTTCAACTTCGCTGCTCTCAAATATACCCTTATTATGCTGCGTCAAGAAATCTAATGCCTTCACCACATTTTCTTTATGCTCACCTTCGAGATCCAACCCCCGCGCACGGTACACACCTGTTGCAATCAATAAGGCATCATGCTGCCCCCGTAATTGCGCAAAACTCATCGTTGTACCTATATCAACGCCTTGATGGAACACCACGCCACTTTGCTGATATTGTTCCACACGCCGCGTCACAATGGTTTTATCGAGCTTAAAATTAGGAATACCATGCATCATCAAGCCCCCCGCCGTGGGGTAGCGATCATAGAGATGCACCTGATAACCTGCCTCACGCATCTGTTGCGCTGCTGCCATCCCTGCTGGACCACTGCCAATAATCCCCACGGATTGCGCCCGCTCACTAGGTGGCATAAAGGGTGTAATCCAACCTTGTTCCCATGCCTTATCCGTCACATATTGCTCAATCGATCCAATGGTAATTGCACCAAAGCCACTTTGCACCACACAATTCCCCTCACAAAGACGATCTTGCGGGCAAATCCTCCCGCATATTTCAGGAAAATTGTTGGTGGATGCTGCCATTTCATAGGCATCACGCAATCGCCCTTCAGCGGTATAACGCAACCAATCGGGGATATTATTATGCAACGGGCAATGAACTTGACAAAAAGGCACACCACATTGCAAGCATCGCTCCGATTGTTGTTGCGCCTTCTCATCCGCAAATTGTTGATATATTTCGTCAAAATCAGCTTTTCGTTGTGAGGCGGGACGAGTTTCAGGATAATTCTGCGGCGTTTCATAAAATTTTTGCATGGGTTTCTCCCTTAAAACAGATAATTCATCCCTAAACGATAGCTGTATGATGTCCAATTCACCTCATTAAGGCGGGTAGCTAACACAATCCCATCACGAAAAATGGTCAAATCATGCCCATTTTCTACACTCCAATCTTTCAGACCAAATCCTGCATTAAGCCCCCAATGATCATAAATCATATAGGAATAATCAAGCCCAAACTCTAAGCCCACCGCATCACCCGTATGCACAAAACTGAGTGGCTGGTTAAAATCTTGCCGAAGATTCCATTGCGCACCTGCCTCATAATCCGCCAAATGATATTCCCCTCGCCCTGCAATACGATGCCTTCCCATATGCGCTGCCGCTTTTAAGGCAACAAAAGCTCCATCCCACCGCGTATCATAGGTACTCGCCAATCCATCAAATGTGCGTTGCTCAGGAATCACCAAGACACCATTGCTCATGGTTACATCCAGCGTTTGACGTGCATATCCAAGCATGGGTGTGAGCCAAATCTTGGTTGCGCCCTCTGCAACGAAACCGCCATCTGATGCATGTGATGGGGATAAATCAATCACATATCCTGCTGCAAATTTAATAGATGTTGCTTGCCCATCATCCGCATCCGCATAGGAACGTGAAAATTCTCCTTGACGATTATCTTGATTAAAATCAGAATCTTGATTCTCCCCTGCAAAAGTAGTGGCATAGACCAACATCGAATCCACATGTATATTTTTAAGCAGCCCCTCGGGATGGGTATAATTGAGCGTCCCCCCAAACTCATACATTTGTAATTTGCGCCATGTTAATTCTGAAAGAATATTGGGATTAGCCCCGCCTAAATTACCTGCAATATTCCAATCTAATTCATCAACACGATAGCCCGTCCATAGATTGCCTTGAATCACAGGATGATGACGCACATCACGGACATGGCTTGGTATGAATTCTTGCCATCCTGCTTCAGACGCAACTTTCGGTGGCGGTGGTGTCGTTGGCAGTTTCGGCGCATAAGATGGCTGCACCGCAGGTGATGGTTTTGAAGGTTGCGCCACAACTTTAGGTGCAGCAGATACGCTCACTGATGGCGTTTTTGCTGGCACAGTGGCGGGCTTTGGCGCTACTGGCGTACTCGATTGATAGCCATAATGGGAGGGTATTGTGGGCGTATAAGGGCGTTGTCGCACATTGTGCCGTATATCCGAGCGACTATGATGCCGCATAGGTGCAGATGGTTGCGCCCATGCCGTTGATGATAGTGCCACCAATGCACATATGCTTATCCATTCCCACCTACCTATCTTGACCATGCAACCCTCATATAATAAAACCTATTTATTTCATGTTTTATGATTACAAAAAAGGGCAATGTGCAATAAGAGCAGCATCCACTTCGTGCATCGCAGCATCACACCCCAACTGATGCAACGATGTCACGCCATATTCACGAATGCCGCACGGCACAATGCCACCAAAATGCCCCAAATCAGGATCAACATTAAGAGAGATTCCATGAAAACTGACCCCCTTGCGTATTTTAATGCCAAGTGCTGCCACCTTATCTTCGCGTCCATCATGCACCACCCAAATGCCTATGCGTCCATCCCGCCGTTCACCACGCACACCAAACACCGCCAACGTATCAATCAACCATTGTTCGAGCGTCTGCACAAAATGGCGCACATCGGGAACGGCGGGAGCATAGCGCGTCTTTAAGTTCACCATCACATAAACTACGCGCTGCCCCGGCCCATGATAGGTATATTGCCCCCCCCTTCCTGCATCATAGACAGGGAAGGATGTCTGCAACATATCATGCGCCTTGGCAGATGTTCCCGCCGTATAAAGAGGCGGATGCTCTAAGAGCCAACATTGTTCTTCCGCCTCACCTGCTGCTACCGCCTCAGCGGTGCGCTCCATCGCATCTAATGTTTCACGGTACGGCATTAATCCTTCATGATGCACCCATTTCACGGGATAAACTCCACCCGTTCATCATGTGCTGCATAGGTTGCGCCAAGCATCTGCTCCACCAAGGCAAGGATACGAGGATCATGGGGCTTACAAATGCGCGTGCGATCTTCGCTTGGGAATGCTTGAGCGCGCAATGCCGTTTCCATCGGAGGTAACGCCAAAAGATTCACCTTGATCGCCGTATGCGCCACCTCATGCGCATAGGAACGTAGCAACATCTCAAAGGCAACCTTGCTGATGCGATAGCCTCCCCAAAAAGATTCGGGCATGTGCGTATCGTGGCAGGTGATCCCCAACACATGCGGGCTTGTGGCACTGATAAGCAACGGATGTAAAATACGCAACAACCGCCAATGGGCGGTGCAATTAACCTCCATCATTTCCTGCCATTGCTTCGGGGCAAGGTGCGTCAATGGGGTGAGTTTACCCAAAATAGCAGCATTGCACACAATGCCATCCACCTTGCCGTATTTTTCCATTACCGCCACGCCAAGCGCATCAATTTTATCACCATCCTTCAAATCACATGGCACAAGGGTAGCTGTTCCGCCTGCATTTTGTATCGCATCATCGACCCGCTCCAGCCATTCTAGCGAACGCGCTACCAAGATCACATGCGCGCCCACACCTGCCATATGTTGCGCTATCGCTGCCCCTAGCCCACGGGACCCACCAGTAATCACAATAATCGGTTTTTGCATGATAGTTATCTCATTTAGGATAAATCAAAGATTTTATAATTGGTTGTGCCAACAATATAATCTACCGTCTCACCATCTTCAGAAAAAGGTACACAGAGGGTACGATAACGAAATTCCTTGCCATCGCACTCAAAGGATGCCGCTTCCATCGTTGGCTCTTTTTTCTCAACGCACTGCACATATCCACCAATAGTATTATTCAACACCACATCATTGAGTGCATCCAGCACATTGCTTCCTGATGGATCTTCATGGAAAATCACGCGCAATTCTGAGCCAAAATATTGGAACACAGGGTGTGCGCGATCACGCACATCAATGGTGAAGGTAAAATGCCATAATTCTTGAATCTCATGGATTGCAATATCACGCAGCAACGGCATAGACCGTTCACCACGAATACGATTCCAATAGGATAAAAGCCGAAAAGTAAGCCGCTTTTCATTATGCAACGATGGGACTTCTATTTCCGACATATCCAATCTTCATCCTTAATGCTCTAAAAAGCTACGCATTTTGCGTGAGCGGCTTGGATGTTTAAGTTTGCGCAACGCTTTCGCCTCAATCTGACGAATACGTTCACGCGTCACCGAAAATTGCTGCCCCACTTCTTCCAAGGTGTGATCGGTGTTCATCCCTATTCCAAAACGCATCCGCAACACACGTTCTTCACGTGGCGTGAGTGTGGAAAGAATACGCGTGGTCACTTCACGCAGATTGGCTTGCATTGCCGCTTCCACGGGAAGAATAGCATTTTTATCTTCAATAAAATCACCAAGTTGTGAATCTTCTTCATCACCGACAGGCGTTTCCAAACTCACAGGCTCTTTAGCAATTTTCATCACTTTGCGCACTTTATCAATCGGCATCACCAAGCGTTCTGCCAATTCTTCGGGCGTTGGTTCACGCCCAATTTCATTGAGCATTTGCCGTGAGGTACGTACAATTTTATTGATCGTTTCGATCATATGCACAGGGATACGGATAGTGCGCGCCTGATCCGCAATCGAGCGAGTAATCGCCTGACGAATCCACCATGTTGCATAGGTAGAAAATTTATAACCACGACGATATTCAAATTTATCAACCGCCTTCATCAAGCCAATATTGCCCTCCTGAATTAGATCAAGAAATTGCAGACCACGGTTGGTATATTTTTTTGCAATCGAGATCACCAAACGCAGATTCGCTTCAATCATCTCTTTTTTCGCACGATTGGTGGTACGTTCACCTTTCTGCACATCGGCAACCATGCGTTTGAAATCTCCCGCATCGACACCAATTTCTCGCGCTACGGAGCAGATTTTTTCTTGAATCTCCAAAACATCATCACGCGATAGCGCAACAAATTCTTTCCATCCCTTAGTACGCAATTTTGCTACATCATTCACCCATGCTTTGTTCATCTCATTGCCGGGATAATGCTTCAAAAATTCCTTACGACTCACGCCTGATTTTTCCGCCAATTTCATGATCTGACCTTCCAAATCAAAGAGGCGTTTATTGAGGTTATAAAGACGTATCGCCAGATCATCAATGCAGGCATTGTTTAATTTGAAATCCATCACCAACTTGGCAATATGCACCTTATGTTCATGATAGGTTTCTTCGTCTTTTGCCGTTGGCTTTTTACCACCAAGTGCAGCTTCCAGCCTTTTTGCCTGATAGGCACGCATTTCTTTGCTGATGAGCGCGAATTTATCCAACGTCTCCAGCATATGCGGCAACATGGAATTTTCCATCGCAATCAACGACATAGGTGCATTTTCTTCATCCTCATCTTCGTCTTCATCTTCTTCTAGTATTTCATCAAAATCATCTTCTTCCTCATCATCAAGCAAGAGTTCGTCGTGATCCTCGTCTTCATGTTCATCCTCCCCTAGTGCTTTCGTAGGTTTGGCAATTTTTTTCTCTTTAACGGGCGCAGCTTCTTTAACGGGCGCAGCTTCTTTAACGGGTGCTGCTTCTTTCACAACAGGTTCAATCTTAGCTGCCAATGGTTTCATAGGAACAACCAATCCATCATCAACAGCAAGCAACGATGCTTCATCGCCTAACTCAATGCCCTCCGGAATATCACCGCCACCAAAACTGCTATCTAAATCCACAATCTCACGGAGCAGTAAATCACCCGTCGCTAATTCATCACGCCATTTCAGCATCTGCTCCATCACAATCGGATTTTCGCATAATGCCGTAATCAGCATTTCGCGACCATATTCAATGCGTTTGGCAATTTCAATTTCCCCTTCACGTGAGAGCAATTCCACATTACCCATCTCACGCAAATACATACGCACAGGGTCATCAGAACGCCCTGCCCCTTCCATCACGACAGCATCGGAATCATGCGGAGCATCCTCATCCAACGGCACATCATCTTCTTCTTCTTCTTCTAAAACATCATCTTCATGAAAATGGATGCTTTTCTTTCTGCTGGTATCAACATCACTTTCTTCGACAACACGAATTTTCACGGCACTCAAAGCACGAATCACGCCATCAACGCGATCAGGGGAAAAATCAGTAATAGGCAAGATTTCGTTCAACTCATTATAGGTGATATAGCCACGCGCCTTTCCCATGGATATGAGCTTTTTCACCAACTCCATCTCGCGTTGTTGCTGTGATTCTTCCGTGCCTTGTTCACGCACGCCACTGCGTTTAGAAGGTACTACGGGTAATTCATTTGCTTCTAAAGAACCATGTTCATCATTCATCTTTTTCACCATCGGTGCAAACCTCAATATTCCCACTAAAATGCATATATTAGCGCATCAAATGTGCGCATATAACAAAGAACATCTTTTCGTTCAATGATATAATTTTTTATGTAAGGATCTATATTGGTATAATTTTTCCTTATTCAAGCACCAAACCATTAGTATTTGTTTAATTGCACTTTTACGCATATACAAGACAAATATTTGTTTTATATAAACAAAGCCAAGCGTACCCCCCACTAGGCTGAGTTGGCACGCACAAAAACAATAAGGCATTGTTATTTATTGATAAAAAATAAATCACACCCCCTTAGGGCGCGTAAAAACCATGTACCACACGCACCATCAAATCAACGAATCATCATGATGCGAAGGATGTTGATTCTTTTCCTTCTGTTGCATTTTTATCATTTCATAGAGATGTTCTACCTCATGTTCATGCTGTACTGTGGTACGAATTTCATGTTCATGAGTATAATAGGCAACCTTATCACGTATCTTATGGAGCATGGATAATGCCTCCTCTCGATGCTCGCCATCTAGCAACCATGAGGGAACGATCTTTTGCGCATAATGCCCCCGAAGTGCCTGCGCACTCGCGTGATCATGGGACTGCATATGGCGGCACAGTGCGCCCCGATCCTCATTCCACCATTGCGGATGGCTCAACAAATGCGCCACCCAACGATGATAGGAAGAAACCGACCAATCCCATGTCGTCAGCATCTGTTCCACTTCTGATTCATGCAGCAAGGATGGATAGAGCATCATCACGCACATCGCCTGATTCAACAACTTCGCTAATGGATGCTGTTCACTACGTTGCGTTGTCGGCACGGCTAATGAGAGCGATGCGTGCAAAGCAGGTTTTCCCATCACGGCATAACTAGCAGACCGTTGCATCTGCTTCGATACATGCCACAACCTGTTGCTGAGTGCATTGCTCAAACGCTTTTTCAACCCTGCATCATTGATGCGTGCAATATCCTGCATCAAAAGCTCCTCTGCGGTAGCTAATGCTTCGGGGCTAGAGATATTCTTTGAAGCAATATGCATATTCCACAAAACATCCGATATATTCAAAGCACGCTGCATGAGTGCCTCAAATGCTGCTTTACCATTGGTACGGATAAAACTATCTGGGTCTTCGCCTGAAGGTAGCCCACAAAAACGCATGAGACGCGTTGGTGTAAGATGTGGCAAAATAATTTCCACTGCACGCAACATCGCTTTCTGCCCTGCCTTATCACCATCAAAACATAAAATAGGATTAGGATGATGTTTCCACAAAAGCTGAAGATGCTGCTCACCAAATGCCGTCCCCAATGGTGCTACCGCATAAGGAATCCCGTGTGCATAAAGGGATAATGCATCTGTATAGCCTTCCACCACCACAATGGCAGGGGCATCATGGGCAATTTTGCGCACCTGATGCATATGAAACAATAATTCTTGCTTCTTAAACAACCATGTTTCGGGGGAGTTCAGATATTTCGGGGCATGGTCACTCGCTTCCAGCAAACGTCCTCCAAAACCTACCAATACGCCATCCGTGCGATGAATCGGAAACATCACACGCCCACGAAAGCGATCATAGCTTGGTTTATCATCTATCTTGATCAACAAGCCCAAATCCATCATGGCATGTTCGGTAAAACCTTGTTGCGCAAGAGCATATTTCAACCCTTCACGATGCTGCGGGGCATAACCAATGCCAAATAATGCCGTCATCTCTGGGGTGATACCTCGCTTATGCAAATAGGTGCGGGCGGTATGCCCAACACTTGCATAAAGCTGCTGCGTAAACCAACGCGATGCGGCTTGCATCAAGGCATGGGCATCGGATTCCTTCGCATATTTTTGTGCCATACGCGCATCGGGGGGGGGCAGCGGAATCCCCGCTTCTTGCGCTAATGATTCAATCGCTTCAGGATAGGTACGTTTTTCATATTCCATCACAAACGTTAGTGCATCGCCATGCGCACCGCAACCAAAGCAATGATAAAAACCTTTTGTATCATTGACGGTGAATGATGGCGTTTTTTCGTGATGAAAAGGGCAACATGCTTGATGTTCACGACCATGCTTTTTGAGCGCGATCCGTGCGCCTATCACATCCGATAGACGAAGATGACCTTTCACTTGCTCAATAAATGCATGTGGATATTTCACAAAAAAACCTCTATAACGATACGCACTATGAACCTTAATCTTTTACCTCAATTCCTTATATTTGACAATCGTAATATTCCTATCACCTATCAGGCGCGATCCAATGTGCGTAGCATCACGGCACGTTATCATGCGCATAAACAATGCTTTTCTTTAGTAATCCCGCGTACAATCTCCCGCAAAAAGATTGAAGATTTTTTGCGCACCCATCATGATGCGCTTTGTTCACACCTCAACGCACTCCCCGCGAAGATACCCTTGCAGCATGGGCAGTACATCCCCATCTTCGGACAAGAGCATCTGATTGTGGCACGCCCTTCGCATGATGATCCTCCTACATTCTGTGTTCCTAGCACCTTGAAGCAATGCCCAAACATGACCAAGAAACTTCTTGGGGGGATATTGCGTGAACGCTTAGAGCTTAGCATTGCCCTTGCCATGCAGAATCCTGAGTTCGCGCATCTGCATGATATGCGCCCTAAAATACGCTTACGTGACCCACATTCGCGCTGGGCAAGTTGCGCCTCTGATGGCGGGATGATGTTTTCATGGCGATTGGTGTTTGCGCCTCTTTATGTGGTGCATTATGTTGCAATGCATGAAACAGCGCATCTGATCCACCGCAATCACTCCCCCGCCTTCTGGCAACTCACCCGCAATCTATGCCGCGATACTGATCGTGCCACATTATGGCTAAAACAACATGGGCAGGAATTATTTCGGTATGGAGGATAGTCACCTTATCTATGTACATACAAAAATCATTGACATTCTGTTTTTTGTATGTACAATAAACAAATGCAGCTTGAGTGGGATCACAGTAAAAATGAAGCAAATAGCATCAAACATGGTATTGCATTTGAAGATGCTTATGAATTCAACTTTTCTACCGCAAAAATCAATGTAGATGATCGCAGTGCATACGGCGAAATTCGCTATGAAGCACAGGGATTCATTGGCGCACGACTGCATATTATGATTTTTACGATGCGGGGCGCACATATTCGTATCATAAGCCTACGCAAATCAAACAAGAGAGAACAAAGGAGTTATTATGCAGAATAAACCTGATCATATTAGCCAAGCGGATTGGGATAGTGTCGATAGTCCGCCACTTACCGATGAACAATTAGCTTCTATGCGTCCTGCACGTGAGGTCTTGCCTACAGCATTTTGGAAAGCACTAGAAGAAGGTCGTGTGGGTCGCCCTAAAGCAGACGCACCCAAGAAAGCTGTCACCATACGTCTTGATCCTGATTTGCTGCACGCATTCAAAGCAACAGGTGCAGGATGGCAAACGCGTATCAATGCGATATTGCGTCAACATATGCCAAAATAAATGACGCACTTGCGTTTCACTACGGGATGCATTACACATTCATGCTATGAATGATAGCACAGCCACCCACATGATGCAGCTTTATGCCCAACTGCTTGAGGCAGATCGCGCTTATTATCACGATAATGCCCCCATCATGGATGATGCATCCTATGATGCGTTGCGCCGTGCATTAGAAGCCTTAGAACAAGAGCATCCTCACTATGTGCATCCTGATCGGCTACTCGATAAGGTTGGGATTGCGCCTGCATCAGGGTTTGGTAAAATCACGCATGGCGTACCTATGCTTTCGTTAGCGAATGCCTTTTCAGCGGAAGATGTGGCGGATTTTGTCGATCGGGTGCAACGTGGATTAATGAATGCATCCGTCTCATTTATGGTAGAGCCAAAAATTGATGGTTTATCATTCAGTGCACTCTATGAATATGGTAGATTAGTGCATGTTGCTACCCGTGGGGACGGTACGCAAGGGGAGGATATTACCGCGAATTTTCGCACCCTCAAGCAATGCGTATCACAGCTTACCCAAGCAATTCCACGCATCGAACTACGTGGTGAAGTCTATATGAGCCATGATGATTTTGCTGCACTGAACGCGGGGCAAGAGGCGCGTAACCAAAAAATCTTTGCCAATCCACGCAATGCAGCGGCAGGATCACTGCGTCAACTGGATGCAACCATCACGGCAACACGCCCTTTAAGTTATTTCATCTATGGTTGCGGTGCGCATGAAGGCTTGCCGTGCAGCAATCAAGCGGAGTTCTTTGCATGGTGCGCAGAGCAAGGCTTGCCCGTCAACCCTCAGGCACAGCAGGTACATAATGTTGCCATGATCGAGGAACATTATCAACGTTTAATGCATGAGCGATCGCACTTAGGCTATGATATTGATGGCATGGTGATTAAGGTGAATGAGTTTGCACTGCAAGAACGCCTTGGGGCAATAGCACGATCCCCACGTTGGGCGATTGCCTATAAATTCCCTGCAGAACAAGCACGCACACGCCTTGAGGATATTATCATTCAAGTGGGGCGCACTGGCGCACTTACACCCGTTGCCGTGTTGCGTCCTGTGACGGTGGGTGGCGTAGTCGTATCACGTGCCACATTGCATAATCGTGATGAGATTGAACGCAAAGACCTCCGCATCGGCGATCATGTCTTGGTGGAGCGTGCTGGCGATGTCATTCCCTATGTTTCGTGCGCACTTCTGGACGAACGCGAAGCAAGCGCGCAGCCTTATATCTTCCCCGATCACTGCCCTGTATGTGGATCACCTGCCGTGCAGGAAGCAGACGAAGCAGTGACACGCTGCACAGGAGGGCTTGTCTGTGATGCGCAAAGAGTTGAACGTATCAAACATGCGGTAAAGCGTGGATGTTTTGATATTGAAGGGCTAGGTGGCAAGAATAGTGAACTATTATGTGAACGTGGGTTGGTACGTACTTTATCGGACATCTTCACCTTGCAGGAACGCAACCGCGATTCACTGACTCCCCTACGCAAATTAGAAGGATGGGGCATCAAATCCGAAACAAAATTATTTGAGGCGATTGAATCAGCACGTAGCATCAGCTTATCACGTTTTATCTATGCGCTTGGCATACGCCATATTGGTGAAAACACCGCAGAATTATTAGCAACGCATTATCACACGATGGATAATTTCATGCACGCGATGCAAAACTTTAGCACAGCCACCTCAGAAGACTTACGCAATATTCATGGCATTGGTGATGCGGTGGTGGGTGCATTACAGCAATTCTTTGCACATCCTGCACAAAAAGAAGAAGTGGAATGTCTCCGAACACTCGTGCAGGTGCAAGACACGATTGCCCCTATGATCGCACAAGATAGCATCTTTGCAGGAAAAACCTTGGTGTTCACAGGCAGTTTATCGCTTTGTTCGCGGGATGAAGCAAAACGCCGTGCGCTTTCTTTGGGCGCAAAAGTCGCAAGCAGCGTCTCACGCAAAACAGATTATGTGATTGCAGGAAGCGATGCAGGGTCAAAACTCACCCAAGCGCAAACCTTAGGTCTGACGATTTTAAGCGAACAAGAATGGATGGAGCAAACGCGCTAGAATGTTTTTTTCTTACCCTCGTCACTCCTGCGAAGGCAGGAGTCCAGTTAAGGCCGTTGTTCTGGATGCCTGCCTACGCAGGCATGACGGGATTTGAATTTTATTTATACAACAATGAGGTTATGCTAGGTATGGCAGGTTCAGAAACACCCCCACGTGCGTGGGGAAGACTATGACGCACCAACAAATGAAGATGCACAAGGAGAAACACCCCCACGTGCGTGGGGAAGACCAACAAAAACCGTTCCAGATGTTACGCCTGTTGGAAACACCCCCACGTGCGTGGGGAAGACATCTATGGGCAAGAGGACACTTTAAGTCATCCAGAAACACCCCCACGTGCGTGGGGAAGACTTGCTCTTGACTAGACTGCTGGGGAATGCTATAGAAACACCCCCACGTGCGTGGGGAAGACCGCTATCATGCGCAAGACACGTACCAAGAAATAGAAACACCCCCACGTGCGTGGGGAAGACGACCTGCACGTGCGCTGGAAGCCTTCATGGGTAGAAACACCCCCACGTGCGTGGGGAAGACACAAAGCTAGGCAGGGAGCGGGGTTGTGGGGTGGAAACACCCCCACGTGCGTGGGGAAGACAGATTTCAAGCACTGATAGAAGGCAAAAAATTAGAAACACCCCCACGTGCGTGGGGAAGACACCAACAATTTGTTGAAGTTAGGCATTTATACACTACATATAGATTTTTTGAAACATAAAATATTCAGTCTGTACCAATTTTTTCAAAAAAGTCTTCTTATTTCTGCTTTTCTATCACAAGAGGCAAACCTGATAGTTCGGTGATTTTTCGACGTGTGTCACCTAAACCTGTAATGGTATAACCGGGCGTGGCTGAGATGGATTGAAAAATCATTAAACCGCTTTCTGCTGGGCAATATTGGTGCAAATAGGCGATCACCTTTTTTGCTAATGCATCTTTTACCCCTGAAACAAAGACATTGGGGCGTGGTTCAATGAACCATAGTTTCATGCGCCCGCGTACTGCAGGCGGAAGATCATTTGCGACGACGACCAGCATGTTTTCCCCCTGCAAGCATTTCTTCAATATCCGATCCTATGCGTCCTAACACATCCATTTCTAGCACACGTTCACGAAAAGCACTCGCAAGTTTATGCTTATCATAACGTCCTGCCATCTTTAATGTAAGCGAGAACGCCAAATCAATGCAAAGATGCTCTTTATAAATATCCGCCATATCATACACAAAAGGTAGTGGGCTGCCCGAATGGATAAACCCTATATGAGGAGAGTACCCCATGCTGTGTAGTGCAGAACATAAGATGCCATAAAGTGCGGCATTGCTTGCGGTGAGGATTTGATTGGTAATATCTCCCAACTCAAATTTTCCCGGTGTAAATGCACGTCCTTTCCATCCTATGCCATAATGCTGGGCTTTTTGCTCATAGATCGCACGCACACGATAGCCTTCCATGCCCATCATTTCTTGCAAGGTTTTTCCATCCAACTCTGCTTCGGGGAAACGGCGCGCAAACATGCGACGCGCCACCGCTAATGATTGCTCTTTGTTTGTGGCAATCTGTATTTGTGTGCGCATATTGCGTGTGTCGGAAGTGGGGCTGATGCCGTGTGCATAAAACAATAAGCTATCTTCTCCCACCCAGCATATACTGCAATTTGCTTGTGCGGTGACTTTCACTGCTTCATGGGTGATGCTTGTGCCGGGACCTAAGAGCAAGCAATTCAACATCGCCACGGGCAATCGAATGACACCACCATCCGCATCAATCCACTTGATGCTTGAATCATCTATCTCTAACCGTCCACGTTCAAGATATACAAACGGGTATCTATCCTTTACCTGCGGCAAATTATCCCGCGTTACTTTGATAAATAGACGGCTAGAGCTTGATGCCTCTGGAGTGTCAGACATATTTCACACTCACGCGCCGATCCCGATAACGCTTGCGTTCACCAAATTGCATGGGTACATCATTTAGAAAAAATGTTTCATCTATTGGTTCATCTGTAGGTTCTCCGTGCCATACGCGTAGATATTCTGTGCGTTTTTTATCAGTAGCAATGCTGCGCGCTACTTCTAATGCCTGCGATCTATCGTGAAATATGCCACGATAGAGGATGTCTGTTGGCACACAGTTTTTACGCCCAAGATAGAGATCCCACACAGGATTTTGCAATGCATCGGCAATAGGGGATGCGCGATCTGGTGGCACTTCCATCACCACCGCAAAAGCCGCATCTTGCAGATAATAGCGGTAGGTCATTTTTGCGCCACCACCAACCGCTTTTTTTCCTTCGCTCGTTTTAGGAATCAACAAGGTTGCCCACGGGTCTTTCTCATCATAGCCACTGCCAACCATGTGAAAATCACATAATAACGGTTCAACTTTGCATTGCTCGCGCACAAAAGAAAGTACGGTTTGATCTAAATCGGCAAACTCGGCAAGTAATTCCTGCTGCTTTCCACCTGCACCCAAGGCACAACAGATAAGCCCCATAATGCCTGATTTTGTAGGAAAATCGAGTGTATCACGCCGTCCGAATTTAGAATCTGCTCCCCATGATTGCAATGGTGCTTCCAGCCAAAGCAAGATGTATGTACGCGACATACTATGCTGCCTCCGCGTGCGTTGCACTCGCCACATAGGAAGTGAGGTTATGTATTAATGTATCAATGGTGCATTGTTCATCCTGACCATAAGTATATTCTGCTTTTTTACCAAACAAACTACCATGCAATTTCTCGTGTTTTGCAAGATATGCAGTTAATGCCTCTATGCTTGGCTGCAAAAATCCTCCCGCCTCCGCTTTGACTGCCGTTTCAAACGGTACTTGCAACCTTTGCCCCTGACGAATAAAGATTTTAGCAAACTCCCATGGTGATGCACCCGATTGGGTGGTTTGACGCGCAGAAGGCACAGCCACAAACAACGCCTTGGTAAAATGTTCAACTGCTTGCGCGACATTTTGCCCTGCAAGATTCGCATAGAGCTGACCAAGATCAAGGCTGATATAGCGATAATAGGTGGCTGAGTTAAATTCAAGGCTTCCCATATGGGCTGATCCTGCTTCAATAGGTCTATCATCCAATGCGGTAAAGAACTCTACCTCATTGTTGGTTTTATGGGTAGAAAGTGCATGAGCAAAGGATGCGGAGGCTTCCATATTCAATTCTGCTGCTTGCGCAACCATACGTCCAAATAACGCAATATCCACACCATCCAGCGCAGGATTGAGCGCATTTTTTGCTACCTTATGCACTTCCTTATCTTTGAGTTTTTTTGCATCAAATCCTTGATCTTTGGCATAATGTGCAAAGGCTTGTGCTTCCGTATGCGTGAAAAACAAGAGTGTATCTTTGCTTAAAAAGCTAGCAATTTCCTTTGCACATGCCGTCGCTTGTTCTTCTGTTGCCCCTGCCTTGTTGCACGCTTCAGCAACCATAGACTGCACATGCTTGGTACGCACTCCCAATGTTGCACCAAACTCATGCATGCTTAAGCGCACCGCACGTTTCCAACATTGCGAACTCACACGAGCGCGTTGTGTTCCTCCGATCATCGCGGTTTTAGGCGCGCCTACATCATCACGATTTAAGCATGTGACAGGGAATGATTGCAGAATATGAAATTCAATACGTGTATGTTTGAATGGATTGAGGGTAGTCATAAATCTGAGTCCTTATATGTTGATGGTATGATTATGATGAAGTATGCGGCACAATCTGCAACAGACCGAAGCCAAAAGAACGTCCGCGTCCAATGCCGTTGCAAAAACTACGAAGGAAACGTTCGCGATCCGTGACCTTCAGCGCGCCTTTTACCGTAGCTCCGCCATGAGTGACGATGGCTGCATCTTTTTTGAAGCTCTGTACGTTGATGCTGCTCACTTCTAGGGAAGTCGGCACAACGTCAAACCCCCATGATTGCGAGGCGCGTTGCATAAACCACTCCGCCACCGCTTCACGCCCTTTAATGGGAATGATTTTCCGTGATTGATTCTCGCGTTTGGTGGGGTTGATAGTGATCTCAAAGGCATAATGATCATACGCCACAAAGCTCGCTCCGATAGGTTTCGTTTCTACACGTCCAAATTGTGGTGTTAGGTGAGGTTTACGATTGGACAGCATCAACACTTGGCGCATATGTGCATCGCCCCCCTTATCAGCATAGAGAATACCACTGCCTTCACTGTTGTTTTTTTGTGCCTTTGACCGCACATCTTCAAATAATCCATATACCACTTTGTGCAAAGCATAGGCATCATGTATTTTGAGTGTTTTTACATCATGACGGCTTAGTTGCAACACACTTGCATACGCGATGGGTTCAGCTATCATGGTGTTCCTCCTTAGGTACAGTGGCATAAAATTGTTGCGCCCAACGTGCTTTGATGCGTTGCTGATTTTGCTCATATCGAAATTGCACTATATCGCCCAATAAGCTCACATAATCAAGCGTCACCTCGCGTGATTCCATAAGACGCAGCACAGGACGCAGCACACGACACAGTTCCACCACCTCATCACATGCCAGAACACGACGAAGTTTAGCGTTTGCAGAGGTTTCCTTATTGCCATCCTGATAGCAACGGGCAATAGCCTGCCCAAAGGTGAGCGTGCCATTGTGTGATGTCTTAGTGCGGGCTAAGGCACTTGCGATCGTGCAGTACGGCATACGCTCTGAGGCATGTTCCAGATTAATATGAAAGCCCGCTAATATCTCCCAACTCTGATATTCTGTGGCAGGATTATCTGCACGCGTCAATGCAGCGCGTGCGCCGTTGCTTTCTGCACATAGTTGTATAATATAATCCACAAATGCTTGGGATCGCGAGGGTGTGCTAGTCGTCATGCGTTCTCCTTAAAGGTGCTGAAATAGTTGCTGGGCAGCTCTATCAACGGCGATAATTACATTTTTCTGCGTATAGATGTGCGGAGTCGTGGTTTATAGTGCCATTAGAGGCGAGCTAATTCCCACATTC
>RDZH01000026.1 GCA_004293935.1 Alphaproteobacteria bacterium
ATTATTCGATGCGATACGAATATTGCCTTGTGCTGCCATTGCCGCTATGTTGGTGTTAATTGAATTAAGTGCCATGGTAAACTCCTACGTGGACTTGAAAATTAATAAAAAATTAATAAAAATTGAGCTATTTGCCCGTTGATTATGAAACGACCACCATAGTCGTTTGACAAAAAAATGACTCATTTTTTATGTCACGAAACGACTATAACTATATAAACTATAGTGCTTTTTTACTTATCATTACTTCATAGAATTAGGTAATGATAATGTCAAAGCACTATATCTATCGTCTCAATTAGGAGTATAACCAACTCAACCTAAGATTCTCTTAACACGCACACAAAAAAAGACCCTATCCCGAGATGGGATAGAGTCTTTTTTTAGGATACGCTAACTACAAGGTAGAATCGCTATCCTGTGGCTCCACGGATATTTCAATCACCTGCGCACCCGAAGCTACAAACGCTTCAATCTGCTCAGGAGAAAACCCAGCCATGATCATGCCAATAATATCGGCAGCATTCAGAGGACGAACTATCATTCTCACTTGAGGAACGACGTTTTCGTTTTCGTCATTGGACGGATTGGACACATTATCGTGCGTCATAAAATGGGAGCGTTTAGAATCTAAACGCATAAAGAACAAGTTATGAAGAGTTTATAGAGCAGATAAAAAAATAAATCAAGATATTTTTCTTGGATTTTAGCATTTTTTTATATTTTATTTTCGTGACCATACGGCATCTCTATCATCGCACATAAAAATGCGCGCTATAAACATAGGAACTAGTGCCACGAACGTTCAGCAAGGTTGTTCTTATAATAAAGAACAATCTTGCTGAAACATGCTATAGATTTTTAAGCCCCTGCGACCGCTGCGGCAACTTCTGCAGCAAAGTCAGTTTCTTCTTTCTCTACCCCTTCACCGAGGACAAGAATAGCATAATCTGCAATCGCGATAGTGCATCCTGCATCTTTCGCCACGTGCGCCACCACATCAGAGATTTTTGTTTTGCCATCAATAACAAAATTTTGCTCAAGCAATACTACTTCTTCATAGAATTTACGGATACGACCTTCAACCATTTTCTCAGCAATTTCTTCTGTTTTACCTGAAGCAATCGCTTGATCTTTGAATACTGCTCGCTCACGTTCTAACAAACTTGCATCCACGCCATCGCGGGTTAAGGCTTCAGGGCGCGCCGCAGCAATATGCATCGCAAGCTGTTTGCCGAGGGCAGCCACTGCATCATTAGTTGGTTGATTGGTTTGCAACGCAACCAACACACCAATTTTTCCAAGCCCTGCTTTTACCGCACTATGCACATAGGAACTAACCAAACCTTGCTCTACACGCACCTGCACTGCACGACGTAGATTCATATTTTCACCAATCCCTGCAATCGCGTCAACAATCGCAGCATCAACATTTTTGCCCATGCATGGTGCAGCTTTAATCGCATCAATGGATGCATCCGTATGCAACGCTGTTTGTGCGATTGCTTCCGCAAGCTGTTGGAATTGCTCATTACGTGCAACGAAATCCGTCTCTGAGTTCAACTCAATAATAACACCTTGATTGCCCGATGTTGCAAGCGCAACAAGACCTTCCGCAGCAACACGCCCTGCTTTTTTCGCTGCTTTTGCCAAACCTTTCTTACGAAGCCAATCCACGGCATCTTGGATATTGCCTGCATTTTCTTCCAACGCTTTTTTGCAATCCATCATGCCTGCTCCGCTGATTTCCCGCAATTCCTTAACCTGACTCGCTGATATAACGCTCATATGATTCTCTCTTGTCACTTAAATATTAATTGATAGCACTACGTTTTGCTTCTGCAGCAAGATCTTCAAAACTTCCGACTGTCACTTCACGCATCTTTCCACCACGTTCACGACGCGGTTCACCTGCGCTCATGGCATCTTCTGTGCGCTTCATATCGCCACGGCTCTGCTCTTCAGGAAGTGCAATACCTCCATCACGCATCCCTTGACGAATCGCTTGCGCAAATAAATCACAATAGAGTATAATCGCCTTGGTTGCATCATCATTGCCGGGAATTGGGTAATTAATACCTGCAATATCAGCGTTGGTATCAACGATACCGATGACAGGGATACCCAGCTTATTTGCTTCCTTCACTGCCAAATCTTCAAACACAACATCAATCACGATCACCAAATCAGGCACATGCCCCATTTTGCGGATACCACCAAGCGAAAGATCGAGCTTTGTGTAATCACGCTGCATATTCAACAATTCTTTTTTCGTATATTCCTCATTATTATTCGCCATCGCATCTTCTACATCGTACATTCTACGGATGGAATTTTGGATAGTTTTCCAGTTGGTAAGCATCCCACCAAGCCAGCGATGATTGACATAAAACTGACCACAAGCACGCGCCGTATCCGCCACAGGAGAAGCAGCTTGACGCTTCGTACCCACAAATAATACGCGCCCACCTGATTTTGCCACATCATAGGCAGCTTGCAAGGCGTTATACATTAACGGCACAGTCTTGTTAAGATCGATAATGTGCGTATCATTGCGCACACCATAAATAAAGGGAGCCATTTTAGGATTCCAACGCTTAGTTTTGTGTCCAAAATGCACACCAGCTTCGATTAAATCCTTCATTGAAAAAGAAATAGCAGACATAAATACTCCAAATTGTTCCAGTTAAACCTCCATTACGCATTTGCGGCTCTGCCACTGGAAACGACGTAATGTGTGTGATAATGCATCATGCGATATACATAATAGCATGAGGTTTATAGCAATATTTCCTGCATAACGCAACCTTTTTATGCGCTTAATTGACAGAAGAAGATACGGCGCATCTTTATATGGAAGCGGCATACGCGATAAAAATTATATTTATATGATTTTTGCGATTGACAAGCGTCGCAAACTCTCTATGTTATGTTTTCTATTGCACGATCCCGTAGCTCAGCTGGTAGAGCGACTGACTTTTAATCAGTAGGTCACAGGTTCGAATCCTGTCGGGATCACCACATGTTTTTTTTGCGCACCTAATAATGTGCATAATTATAGTTTTAGGGTTGAATCCTACGTCAAACTTAGCTATATAGAAAACATATCAGATTGGGGTGTAGCCAAGTGGTAAGGCAACGGTTTTTGATACCGTCATTCGGAGGTTCGAACCCTCCCACCCCAGCCAGTTTTTTCGCACATTTTTTATTTCATATTTACCTAAAATTTGATTTTAATTTATATTGGTTTATAATTTTTAATCGGATATTTACTCCATCCGTGTATTATCATAGGTAAGAGGTAAATATGGCAATTACATATGATGATATTAATAAACTTGTGCGCGAACCTTCGTCACAAGTGCGCGCAACGATTGCGCAAAAAGTCGCAGAAAGTTATAATCATTCAACATTCACGCCGAAAGCAAATAAATTAGCGATTGATATTTTTCGTTTGCTCATGAGGGATACCGCGCTGCAAGTACGTAAAGTATTAGCGGAATCCCTCAAAGATAATATGAATGCCCCGCATGATATTGTGCTTTCCCTCGCCTATGATGATTATGAGGTTGCAGAAGACATATTGAAATCGTCTAAAGTTCTGACGGAAAGTGATCTTTTAGAGCTTGTGCGCGTCAATGATGATGTGAAAAAATTGGTGGCTATTTCACAACGTGAACGTGTCCCCTCTACTATTTCCTCAGCGTTGATCCAAACCAATACGCCCATCGTGATTCAGAGCGTGCTGCATAACAGCAATGCCGAAATTAACGAGCAAAGCTATTTTCATATTTCTCAAACCTTTGCGGATCATGATTTTATCATTGAAGCCTTAGTCTGTCGAGGAGACTTATCATTCACCTTAGCTGAGACATTGTATGCTTTGGTGGCTGAACGACTGAAAAACCACATAACAAAACGCCATTTACTCCCGAAGAAGATGGTTGAACGCATGAGTAGCGTATCCCGCGAGGTGGCGATTCTCAATTTTCTTACCCCGTGGATGTCTGATGAGGAAATCGTGACGTTGGTACAGCAAATGGCTTCACGCAAACGGCTCACCAATTCTATTATTGTGCGCGCTTTATGCCTCGGAGAAGTTGCATTCTTTGAAATTGCGATGGCGGAACGCGCCTCCATACCGATCCAAAATGCACGTAAACTACTCAATGATCCCGGAAAAAGTGGTTTTAATGCCTTGTATAAATCGAGCCATCTGCCCGCTATGTATATGGATGCATTATATAGTACGCTGAAATTAGTGCGTGAGGAGATTCGCAAACCGCAAAAAATGCAACCAAAGAATTTCTGCCAAACGCTTATTCACAATATTGAAGCGCATCAATATCATCAATCGATTCAGGGCATGGCGCAACTGATACAGTTTTTGCAAAAACCTACAGAATTCAGCATTTAACCTCAGTTTTTGATAAGGTTTAGCGGAATTTTTGGGGGGAACTCTTAAGTGGACGTACTATATAGTCGTTTGACAAAAAAATTACTCATTTTTTATGTCAAGTGCGACTATAACACTATGATATATAGTGCTTTTACCACTATATAATTGCCGATCAATCGGTAATTATATAGTGGTAGCACTATAGATGGATGCATCATCATCCTTGCGGTGTCCTATAAGACGCTTTTCAATACATTCAATCATGAGTCCTGCAATATCTTGCCCTGTAATGGCTTCAATACCTTCTAACCCCGGAGAGGAATTGATTTCTAACACTTTAGGTCCTTCCTTTGAGCGGATAATATCCACTCCCGCGACATCCAACCCCATGGCTTTGGCAGCGCGTACTGCTACTTTACGTTCCTCTGCGGTGACTTTGATAGAACTTGCAGAGCCTCCTAAATGTAGATTGGCGCGGAACTCACCATTGGCGGCTTGGCGTTGCATAGCACCCACGACCTTGCCATCAATCACAAAACATCGTATATCTTTGCCCCCTGCTTCGGAGATATATTCCTGCACTAAGATATTGGCTTGCAGGCTTTTGAAGGCATTAATCACGCTTTCAGCCGCTTTTTGTGTTTCTGCTAATACAACACCTTTGCCTTGCGTCCCTTCCAATAATTTGACAACAACAGGCGCACCACCAACCATGCGGATAATATCGGCAGTATCAATGGGTGAATGGGCAAAACTGGTCACAGGCATGGGTATGCCTCGCGCTGAGAGCATTTGCAACGAACGTAACTTATCCCGAGATCGCGCAATCGGCAAGGCATCATTGAGGCAATAGACTCCCATAGCCTCAAATTGACGCAACACCGCACATCCATAAAAGGTCATATTGGGGCGAATACGCGGAATGACGGCATCGACATGCCCCATCGATTGCCCGCCACGATAATAGACTTCTAATTTGCGTGAGGTAATATTCATGTAGCAATGTTTGAGGTTGACAAATTCTACTTTATGCCCGCGTTCCTCACATGCCTCCATAATACGCCTATTGGAATAGAGATCCTGATTGCTTGCCAATAGTACCAGACTTAACGGATCGCCCTCACGGCGCATCAGTTGATAATATCCTTTTGCCTCACGCAGATTGACATTGCCAAGATAAAGTGCGCCATCTGGATCGATGAGTACGCGTCCTGTCATTGCCTCGCGCCCAAGCAACATACGGTAGCCCATTTCATCGCGGTTGGTGAGTGTCACATCAATATCCCATGAGGTATCACCAAGTTTGAGCGGGGTACGAATCACATAACGTCGCTCTGTTTCGCCGTTGGAGCTTTTAATCTCGCGCCGATCAATAACGCGTGCGCGACATATTTGTAAAACTTTGCGATTCTGCTGCAATGGGTGAATCTCAAACTGCACATAGGATACGCCATCTTCCTCATAGGGCTGGATGTTGAAGGCGTGTAGTGCCGAGGTTTTCGCACCTGAATCAATCCGCGCTTTAATGGCAGGTAATGCGAGTTCGGGCAGCGATACCCACTCTTCTTTTCCGATAACGATTTTATGTTCTGGCATGGCTTTTTCTTTTTGTCCGTATGTGAAGATGAAGAGTTTATTATAGTCGTTTGACTAAAAAATGTCTCATTTTTTACGTCAAAGAACGACTATAACACTATGATTTATAGTGCTTTTACCATTATATAATTGCCGATAAATTGGTAATGATATAATGGTAGCACTATTATGTATAGGAGAACGAAATATTAAAGCAACTATTATAAAATATAATTTCGATCATTTCAAAAAAAAGCATGGTTTTATGAGTTATGAACAGCGTCTTACGGTACGCCTAGTGGATATATGGGAACAATTACGGCATGAACGCCCTCCTCCGCCTTACGAACAATGGAATAGTGCGAAAATATCCGACATTTGGCAAAAATGTATCGCGATGCGCGTTGAGCCTAATCAGCGAGCCTCATCGGAGATTGTCGTGCGCACCCTTTTTGTTGGGCAGCAACTCAATGTGATTATGCCAACGCTGCGTGCGGAAGAATGCTATCAGATGCATATTCTTGATCATGATATGAAAAAATTATTTTCCCCCATCACTTCTGTTGTACAATCGCAAAAGAGCATGGCGCATGATGGAACGTTTGTGAGTAAAAACAATAAATTAGTTAAGTATCGTTGTTGCTTCTTGCCTTTTTCGGACAGTAAAAAATACACGGAAGGCGGTGCGAATGTGCATTATATTGTCGCAGGATTTTCGTGGGTGCATATGTAGTTAGGTTTTTTTGTTGCATTGCATCGTATTTTTGTGTATATTTCTTAAGTGTATTTTAATCATTCCTAAGGAGTAAATCATGAGCCAAACCATCACTACTGCCGTTTTTCCTGTTGCGGGGTTTGGCACGCGTATGCTTCCTGCGACAAAATCTGTTCCCAAAGAAATGCTCACGGTTGTTGATCGTCCGTTGGTGCATTATGTGGTGCAAGAGGCACTCAATGCGGGGATTAAAAGGTTTGTGTTTGTGACGGGGCGGAACAAACAATGCATAGAGGATTATTTTGATCATATTCCCGAATTAGAAGATTCTTTGGAAGCGAAGCAAAAACTAGACTTATTAGAAGCAGTGCGTTCTTTTCCAGATGCGGGGGAAGCGATATTTTTACGTCAACAAAAGCCGTTAGGGCTTGGTCATGCTGTATGGTGTGCGCGTCATGTGATTGATGCACCTTTTGCGGTATTATTGCCTGATGTTATTTTGAAAGATGATGGATTTTTGGCGCGCATGGTGCAGCTTCATGAGAAAACAAAGAAAAATGTCGTTGCTTTGCAGCGTGTTGATCCTGAGCAAGTATTTAAGTATGGTATTGTGGGGCATAAACCAACCGATAATGATGAATATGAAATCACTTCAATGGTAGAAAAGCCATCTGTGGGATATGCACCGTCTGATATGTCATTGCTTGGGCGTTATATTTTTACACCAGAGATTATTGATTTACTTGAGCATACGCAAGCAGGGAAAGGGGGCGAGATACAGCTCACCGACGCGATGCAATCCTTGTTGCTGCATCAAGGGTTTAGCGGTTTAGATTATCGCGGGAAATTATTCGATTGCGGTAGTCGTGAAGGTTTCATTGAGGCAAACCTCGATCTTGCCTATGATGATCCGGCCCTACGTGCCACTATTGAGCAGTGGGTGAGGGATAATATGGATATAAGCAGCTTATTTTCTCAAGTAAAAGTTGCCTAAGTGCGTAACATTTTTACGTGCGGTTATGATTTGTGCGTGTTCTGAGTGCGCAACTGCGTTATTTTCGTTGCAAAGTTGCGTGAGTTTGCTTAAATTGCAACACTTATGATGAAAAATCCTGATACCGAACATTATCCGTTGAAGCCTTACCTACAAAAAACCCGTAGTGCGTTTATGTATGCTGGGGCTTTTAGTTTGTGCATGAACCTCGTGATGTTAGCCTTGCCGCTTTATTCACTGCAGGTGCTTGATCGTGTGCTTTCAAGCCACAGCTTGGAAACGTTGGCGTTGCTGACGTTGCTCACCGTGGTGTGCTTGTTGGTTTATACGATATTTTCTGTTGTGCGCGATATTTTGCTCAATGCGATTGGTGAGTGGTTGGATATTGAGATTTCACCTAAATTATTTGCGGATGCGGTCTCAAAGTCCTCCATCGGTATTTCGGTGAATGCCTCACAACACCAACGCGATTTGGCAACCATACGTGGGTTTATTACCAGTGCGGCAGGCACATTGCTTGATGCACCATGGTCGGTTGTCTATCTATTGGTGATGTATATGATCAATCCTGTATTAGGATTCATCACGGTCGTTGGCTTAATTGCACTGATTGGCTTTGGCATATTGAACGAATTATTCACGCGTAAGATTTTTGAGCAATCCAGCAAAGAGCAAATCAAAGCGCAGATTATGGCGGATACGGCAAGCCGTAATTCTGAAGCGATTGAATCGATGGGTATGATGCGTAATGTGTTGCGCGTATGGGAAGAACATCAAGGTGGTGCGCGTGATTATGCGCGTTCAGGTGCGCGACGTGCGGGGATGATTCAGGCGGTTTCACGTTTTATTCGTCTCGTTATTCAGATTGCGATTACGGGCGTTGGTGGGTATCTTGCGTTAGAAAATGAACTTTCAGTGGGGGGCATGATTGCCAGCTCGATTATTGCAGGTCGTGCGCTAGCACCGTTTGAAAATGCCATTGCGATATGGAAAAATTGGATCGCGACGCGTGAATCCTATCATCGTGTCAATAAGGCATTGTTGAGCGGGCAAGCCATTGGTCGTGGCACGGTGGATTTACCCGAGCCAGAAGGACGCATCAATGTTGAGAACCTCATTTTTACTCCCCCCAATTCCGCACCGATTATTAAAGGTGTGACATTTAATTTGCAGCCCGGTCAGTCGTTGGGGATTATTGGTCCAAGTGCTGCGGGCAAATCAACGCTTGCGAAACTTATTGTCGGATTATTGCCCCCAAATCATGGAGCAGCGCGTCTTGATGGGATGGAGACGTTCAAATGGAGTCGTGAGAATTTCGGGAAATATGTTGGTTATATGCCACAATCGGTTGATATGTTCCAAGGAACGATCAAGGATAATATCGCACGGATGGATAAAAATGCCTCGATTGAAGCAGTGATTGAAGCGGCAAAAATGGCGCAATGTCATGAATTGATTCTTCGTCAGCCTAATGGGTATGAAACCGTTGTTGCTCCGAATCTAAATAATCTCTCTCCGGGGCAACGTCAACGCATTGGTTTGGCGCGTGCGCTGTACGGAAGACCAAAATTCGTTGTGTTGGATGAACCGAACAGTAACCTTGATGGTGATGGAGAACGTGCGTTGCTGATGGCACTCCGTAGCATGAAAGAAGCGGGCATTACGTTTATTGTGGTAGCGCATCGTCCGAGTATCGTGCAGAATGTGGATGGTTTGCTTGTGTTGAAAGGAGGGGTGATAGAACGCTTTGGTGCAACCGCTGATGTATTGCGCGCCTATCAAGCTGATCCTGAAAATAACCCAACACAGTCCAAAAAATCCGATGAGGTATCATCATGAATAATACATCTTTGCCTGTTGCCTCTGATGGGGGCGAGCAACTTCCCACTTCTATTGATCCTTCTTCGCGTGATATTGTCTCCGCTGATGATGGGCGTACTGTACGGTTATTGGATCGCTTAGCCGATCAAGTATGGTATTTTTCGTCAGATGTTGGGGGCGATCGTCCCGAGGTGCTTGCGCGTAATGCCGTGCGCTTTGGGGTGCTATCCATTATATGCTTTTTTGGCTTTTTTGGTCTGTGGGCATCTTTTGCTCCCATCAATAGTGCGGCGATTGCCATGGGCAAAGTGATTTTGGATTCTAATAAGAAAACCATCCAGCATTTGGAAGGTGGTATTGTAGCAAGCATCCAAGTCAAAGAAGGTCAGACGGTCAAAGCGGGTGATACACTTATCTTGCTTGATGAAACAACGGCAAAAGCTCAGTATGAGTTGCTTCGTAAGCAATATGTGACGGCATTAGCAACGGAAGCTCGATTGCTTGCCGAGCGCGATAAAAAGAAAGAAATCACCTTCCCTGAAGAATTGCTCTCGGGGGAACATGATGAAGCGGTTGTGCGGGAATCTTTGGATAGCCAGCAACGCTTATTTATCTCGCGTCGTGGGAACATTGAAGGACAAGTGTCTATTTTAGGCAAGAAAATTCAACAATTTAAGGAAGAAATACAAGGTCTTGGTTCACAATCTATTTCTGCAAGTGAACAAATTACCTTGCTTGAAGCAGAAATTCAGGATGTGCAGACATTGGTCAATAGTAAAAATGCTCCGCGATCTCGCTTGCTTGCGCTGCAACGTCAACTTGAGAGCTTAAAGGGGATGCGCGGTGAATATGGTGCAACGGTTGCGCGTGCGCGTCAGAGCATTGGGGAAGCTGAAATTGCTATCTTAAATGCGAATAACGACTTCATGAATAAAGTGAATGAAGAATTGAAGGAAACACAATCGAGCCTTGCGGATCTTGAAGAACGTTTGCGTGCGAGCAAAAACACGTTCACGCGCATCACCATTACCTCGCCAATTTCTGGTATTGTGGTGGATATGCAAGTACATACGGTGGGTGGAATTATTCGCCCCGGTGATAAAATTATGAACATTGTGCCAACAGATGATCCATTGATTGTTGAAGCCCTAGTTAGCCCGCAAGATATTGATGTGGTGCGTGAAGGATTGGATGCGAATGTTCGTCTCACCGCATTTAAGTCTCGTGAAGTGCCACCTGTGCATGGAAAAGTCACCCAAGTATCCGCAGATCGTTTTGATGATCCGAATACGGGAGCAGCTTTTTATAAAGCGCGTGTGGTAGTAGATAAGGATGAATTGGCGGCATTGGGTAAGGATATTGAGATGTATCCCGGTATGCCAGCCGATGTTTTGATTGTGACGGGTGAGCGCACGCTTGTTTCTTATATGTTTGCTCCTATCCGTGAATCTTTTAGCAAATCATTCCGTGAGCATTAACGATTTCTATGGATCAGGATATATTGACGATTGCCATTCCGAAGGGGAGGATCTATAAAGAATTGCAACCGATTCTGGAGCGTTGCGATATTGTTCCAGAGCCTGCATTTTTTCAAGAATCTGCACGCCAGCTTGTTTTTAATACGAATCATCCCAAGGTACGCTTTATTCGGGTGCGTAGTTTCGATGTGGCGACCTTTGTAACCTTTGGTGCAGCGGAGCTTGGGGTTGTTGGTGCGGATGTTTTGGAAGAATTTCATTATGAGAATATCTATGCCCCTCTTGATTTAGGGATTGGACTTTGTCGTTTGTCGGTAGCAGAACCGAAAGATATGGCAACGCATGATGATCCCTCGCGGTGGACACACATACGTGTTGCCACGAAATATCCGAATTTAACAAAAGCCTATTTTGCGCAACGCGGAGTTCAGGCGGAATGTGTGAAACTCAATGGTGCGATGGAGCTTGCGCCATTGCTTGGATTATCGGAGCGCATTGTTGATTTGGTCTCAACGGGTACAACATTGGCAGCGAATAATTTGGTGGAAGTTGAGATATTGATGCGTGTTTCCTCACGATTAATCGTCAATCGATTGGCGTATAAAACACGTCATCATGAAATTGCCGCGATGATTGAACGCTTTAAGGAAGCGGTGCGTGAGGGCGGGCTATGATGGAGATTATCCGTTTTTGGGAGAATCCCGCCATCGTAGATGCTCAACTTGAGGCATTATTATCCAGCCGTAAACAGCATAGTAGTGCTGATATTGCTCGTGATGTCGCGGAGATTATTGCGCAGGTGCGTTCGCGTGGGGATGCTGCGGTGTTGGAATATACTACGCGCTTTGATCATGTGGATGCACCGACGATCCGTTTGACAGAGGCGCAGTGGGCAGCTTATGAAGCTGAGTGTCCCGCTGAAGTGCAACGTGCTTTGTCGTTCGCGGCAGGGCGCGTTACGGCCTATCATGAACGTCAAAAGCCACAGGGCTGGGAATATCTTGATGCAGAAGGCAATCGTCTTGGGATGCGTTGGAGTGCCGTAGATGCAGCGGGGGTGTATGTGCCGGGCGGCAAGGCATCCTACCCTAGTTCGGTGTTAATGAATGTGATTCCTGCTCGTGTTGCAGGCGTAGGGCGCATTGCGATGACTGTGCCTACCCCGCATGGTGTGATGAATCCCGCGATTGCGGTGGCGGCGCGTTTGGCAGGAGTGGATGAGATTTATTGCATTGGCGGGGCGCACGCGATCGCTGCATTAGCCTATGGCACATCGACTATTGCAGCGGTACACATGATTGCAGGGCCGGGTAATGCCTATGTTGCTGAAGCGAAGCGTCAAGTGTTTGGGGATGTTGGCATTGATATGATCGCAGGGCCATCTGAGATTTTAGTGATTGCAGATGGTACAGTGCCGGCTGCATGGGTAGCTGCGGATATGCTTTCACAAGCGGAGCATGATGAAATGGCGCAATCATTGCTTGTGTGTTTGGATGCCGATTATGGCAAAGCGGTGATTACTGCGATGCAGCATTACCTTGCTACGTTGCCACGTGAGAAGATTGCGCGTGCCGCGTTGCGTGCTTATGGTGCAGTCATGGTGGCGCGTGATAGGGAACATGCCTGCGCTTTAGCGAACATGATTGCTGGTGAACATGTCGAATTAGCGGTAGCAGAACCTGAGCAATGGGCAGAGCATATCATCCATGCGGGGGCATTATTTATGGGACGATATACGCCTGAAGCGATAGGGGATTATGTGGCTGGACCTTCTCACGTCTTGCCAACCACCCGCAGCGCGCAATTTGCATCGGGCTTATCGGTGTATCATTTCATGAAGAAAACCTCTCTGATTGATTGCACCAAGGCAGGCTTTCACGCGATTAAAGAGGCTGCATTGATTTTAGCAGAGTGTGAAGGGCTTGAGGCACACGCATTATCCATGCGCGTGCGTTCAGAAGGGGATGACATATAGTCGTTTAACTATAACGCCATGATTTATAATGCTTTTTCCATTATGTCATTGCCGTTTTATCGGTAATTATATAATGGAGCGCGTAGCGATAGGTTCATTAAAGAACCTATCGCTAGGTCGCGCTATAAACATATAAACTATAGCGCATTTCAGTATTGACTAGGCGTGCGATTTTTGGTTGCAATTATGAAATATTTCAATAAAAAAACACTGACAATATTGTTTATTGATGGATTGTTCTCGTTCTTCTTTTTACTTGGGCTTGCTGGATCGCTAGTGCATAAGAATGTTTATGATGCACTACCCGTACAGTTACTTGTAGCAGAGTTGGCATTCGTCCAAGTTTTACTTTTGCTTGTCATAGCAGAAAATATCTGCATTGCAACTCATATAGATCGGTTGCAACCTATTGTCAAAAGAAAGTTATTTTTTTGGTTGTTCTCCATCTTAGTATATATGATGTATGTGTATACATTAAAAAATTATTTTTTCACCGTAGAAATTCCACATACCCATTACTCACATTAGATTCATGGTCTGGATTTAGTGCTGTTAGATTAAATCAACCTTGTTGTTATAGCGCGCAACATAAAAAACCACCCTGCAAATATTGCAGGATGGTTTTTTAATATCGACATATCTTCGGCACGATGCCAAAAACATTATGCTACTTTAGACTTAATCTCTTCAGCAACGTTACTTGGCACTTCTTCGTAATGATCAAACACCATAGTAAATTGCGCACGCCCCTGAGATAAAGAACGCAATGTATTCACATACCCAAACATATTGGCAAGTGGCACCATCGCATTCACAACACGAGCATTGCCACGTTGATCCATGCTTGAAACCTGACCACGACGTGAGGACAAATCACCAATCACATCTCCCATATATTCTTCAGGAGTCACGACTTCAACGCGCATCACAGGCTCAAGTAATTTTGGTCCAGCAAGTTTCATACCTTCGCGGAACGCTGCACGCGCTGCAATCTCAAACGCCATAGCACTTGAATCCACATCATGATATGCACCATCTTTCAATGTCGCCTTAAAATCAATAGTTGGGAATCCTGCTATCACACCATTATCCAATGAGCTTTTCAAACCTTTTTCCACGCCCGGAATATATTCTTTCGGTATGTTACCACCAACAACCGTGTTGGTAAATACATAACCCAATCCAGATTCTTGCGGAGCAAATTCAATCACTACGCGAGCATATTGCCCTGAACCACCTGATTGCTTTTTATGAGTATAATCCACAGTGTAGGCTTTGGTAATCGTTTCACGATATGCTACTTGTGGCGCACCGATATTTGCTTCCACCTTAAACTCGCGGCGCAAACGATCCACAATAATTTCAAGATGCAATTCACCCATACCTTTAAGGATGGTCTGACCAGTTTCATGATCCGAATACACTTGTAACGATGGGTCTTCAGCAACCAAACGTGCAATCGCCATACCCATTTTTTCTTGGTCGCCTTTAGTTTTTGGCTCAACGGCTACTTCAATCACAGGCTCAGGGAAATCCATGCGCTCAAGAATCACTTGATTGTTGACATCACATAATGTATCGCCTGTGGTAGTATCTTTCAAACCAGCAAGAGCAACAATATCGCCTGCACATGCATCTTTGATTTCTTCACGGCTGTTCGCGTGCATCAGCAACATACGCCCAATACGCTCTTTCTTATCTTTCACCGTATTGATCACATATGTTCCAGACTCTAATTTTCCAGAATATACGCGCACGAACGTCAAAGAACCTACAAACGGATCGTTCATAATCTTAAATGCCAAGCCAGAGAATGGCTCATCATCGGAACTTTTACGGAAAATCTCAACTTCTTCATCTTCAACTTTCACACCACGAATCGGAGGAATATCCAACGGGGAAGGAAGATAATCAATCACCGCATCCAACATTGGTTGAACGCCCTTATTTTTGAATGCAGACCCGCACAATACAGGTACAAACTTCAACCCAATAGTACCCTTACGAATACACATGCGAAGCTCTTCTTCTGTTGGCTCAGTACCATCAAGGTAACGCTCCATAATCGCATCGTCAACTTCTACGGCAATCTCAACTAATTTATCACGATATTCTTTGGCTTTATCTAGCATGTCGGCGGGGATTTCTTTCACATCCCACTCAGCACCGAGGGATTCATCACGCCACACTAATGCTTTCATGGTCACCAAATCAACAAGACCAAGATACGCTTCTTCTGAACCAATCGGCAAGTGAATCACCAACGGAACTGCACCTAAACGATCCACCATCATGGATACGCAACGATAAAAATCCGCACCAATACGATCCATCTTATTGACAAAACACATGCGCGGAACGCCATATTTGTCTGCTTGCCGCCATACTGTCTCAGTTTGCGGCTCAACGCCTGCAACGGAATCAAATACAGCAACCGCACCATCAAGAACGCGCAATGAACGCTCTACTTCAATAGTAAAGTCCACGTGACCCGGCGTGTCGATGATATTAATGCGATGCTTCACATTATCACGGTTTGTCCAGAAACAGGTTGTTGCAGCAGAGGTAATGGTAATACCACGCTCTTGCTCTTGCTCCATCCAATCCATGGTAGCAGCACCCTCATGCACCTCACCAATCTTGTGAGAACGCCCTGTATAATAAAGAATACGCTCCGTCGTGGTAGTTTTACCAGCGTCGATATGCGCCATAATTCCAATATTACGATAATGCTCTAGCTTCGTTTGACGTGGCATGACCAACAATCCTTATCCAAGTTAAATAATAATGAGAAAAAATTACCAGCGGAAATGGCTAAACGCTTTATTTGCATCTGCCATACGGTGGGTATCTTCACGCTTTTTCACCGCATTGCCACGTTTATTAGAAGCATCGAGCAGCTCCATAGCAACGCGCTGACGCATAGTACGCTCAGAACGAGAACGCGATGCATTCACCGCCCAACGAATTGCCAAAGCGCGACGACGCTCAGGGCGAACTTCCATCGGCACTTGGTACGTTGCACCACCCACACGGCGTGAACGCACTTCTACCAATGGCATAATATTATCCATCGCTTCTTCAAATAACTCAATCGGATTGCGATTGGTTTTCTCACGCAGAATATCAAACGCGCCATACACAATATGCTCGGCAGCAGATTTTTTGCCTTCAACCATTAATCCGTTGATAAATTTTGTTACAAATAAACTACCATATTTTGCATCAGGTAGCACTTCACGCTTTTCAGCTCTATGACGTCTTGACATATTACGATCTCACTTTTATTTCGGACGTTTCGCGCCGTATTTAGAACGGTTCTGTTTACGATTTTTAACACCTTGGGTATCCAATGTACCACGGATAATATGGTAACGCACACCCGGCAAATCCTTTACCCTTCCGCCACGAATCATGACAACAGAGTGTTCTTGCAAATTATGACCCTCACCTGGGATGTACCCCGTCACTTCAAAACCATTAGTAAGCCTAATACGCGCCACTTTACGCAATGCTGAGTTTGGCTTCTTTGGAGTTGTTGTATATACCCGCGTGCAAACACCACGCTTTTGAGGGCAAGCCTCAAGTGCGGGTACTTTATTTCTACGCTTCGTCTGAACGCGTGGCTTGCGTACTAGCTGATTAATCGTAGGCATATTCTTCCTATCTTAACTAAATTAAAAAATTGAACGCATACCATAGAGATTATTGCGCATCACGTCAAGATAAAAAGCTATATTTTTTATTTCGTATTTCACTTGCCAAAAGTCGATTATTCAACTATCTTAGCTATAGACTCTAGCATACCTTTATTAACAAATTGTGTACGAGGTTTTGATGCATTTGATGTCGTTTTATGCCACACCTTATAGTGCAAGGCATCGCCAAGAAAAATCGGTGAAAAAAACACTTTTCCTTTGTGCGGGATCATTTCTCGCAGGGGGGGCTTTGTGTTTTGGATTGGCGTTCGCATGGTACGCACCATCGAACCTTAAAGATTCTGCCCGTGCTGCTATTGGTGGTATTTATGCAACTATGACTGCACCCCAAGAGGCTGAGAATATGCCTGTTGCGGATGCTCTTGCCGTGGCCGCAACACAGAATGCACTATTAACTCCAAGCGTTGCGCCTGAGGTAGAAGCTGCTCCCGTACCCGAACCTTGGCCACGTACTATTGAAACAAAAGTCTCATCTGGTGATACGCTTATTAGCATCCTCACCCATTATGGTATAGAGCAAGTTGCTGCACATCGCCTTTCTAAAGATGTCAACCGCACCTATAATTTGCGTCAGTTGCGCCCCGGTCATAAAATGACATTGGTACTCAACCCTGATGCAACGCGCACACCAGATCAAGATTCCTATCCACCGACTATTTTATACGAGCTTAAAATAAACATTGCCAAACTCAAGACGGTGATCATCAAGCGCACGGGTGATAATACCTATTCCGTGCATGTGGAGCGCAGACAACTTATCACTGAACCAAAACGCGCTAAGGCGGTGATTGTTTCTAGCCTATACCGTTCTGCTTCGGAGCATGGCGTTTCTGATAAAACCATCTCGGATTTGATCAAAAACTTCAGCTATGATGTTGATTTTCAACGTGATATTAAGGCAGGTGATGTCATTGATGTAATGTATGAAAGCAAGCGCACCGAAGATGGCGAAGTGATTGAAACGGGCAATGTGCTTTATGCCAAATTAAATACCAAAGGCAAAGAATATATCCAATATCGCTATACCAATGAACTTGGCTTGCCTGCTTATTATAATGAACGTGGTGAGAGCATTGTAAAAAAATTCTTGCGTACCCCTGTCGATGGGGCGCGTATTTCATCTCGGTTTGGGATGCGTCATCATCCTGTATTGGGATATTCCAAAATGCATAAGGGTGTAGACTTTGCAGCCCCGACTGGCACGCCTATTTTTTCCGCAGGGGATGGTATGGTGGTTCATGCTGGGCGAGCAGGAAGCTATGGCAATATGGTCGTGATCAAGCATAATGGGCAATATAGCACTGCCTATGCTCATGCAAGCCGTATTGCACGCCATATTCGTGTTGGCACACGTGTGCAGCAAGGGCAAGTGATCGCGTATGTTGGTACGACTGGGCGTTCCACTGGACCACATTTGCATTATGAAATCCGCAAAAATGGTGCGCAAGTAAATCCGCTTAATGTCTCGTTTGCGGGCGGGGATAATGTGCTTTCAGGGCGCAAACTCACCTTGTTTAAGCAACATGTCGAGCATATTAAGAGTCAGCTTGCTGTGATGAGTACGGACAGCAATGATCAATCTTCCGTTGCATTAGCAGAATAAGGCGGATATTATGGCAGCAAATGAAGGTGGTGGGGAAGTTATTATAGCACTTTGGGCGATCTTTGTGCCGATTATCATGATGTTGATCGTATTAGTGCCACCCTACTTCTTTTCCTTTGCCGCACTTTACCTCTATTATGGCGATCCAATACTCAATATTTGGGATCAGGTTGGGCGCATTTTTGCATTAGCAGAAAAAATCATTATTTATGGGTTCAGCACAAAGAATTTACCGATCATTGATTTTTACGTACTCGTCATGGGTACGTTATCATTAGGATTAATTGCGCCAATCGCACTAATGTACTTCTTCGTTCGCCATGTTCGTGGGATTTTTAAGGCTTAAGAACCTACATTTCAGCATAATTAGGTCCACCCCCACCTTCTGGGGTACGCCATACGATATTTTGCAGCGGATCTTTAATGTCACATGTTTTGCAATGAATGCAGTTTTGTGCATTAATCACAAGGCGCATCACCGCCTCCTCCCCCTCAACGCGTGCGGGTTCTTCCACAATTTCATACACACCTGCAGGGCAATAACGCACTTCAGGATTCGCATAATGTGGTAGATTATAACTCACGGGAAGCGAGGTATCTTTTAATGTCAAGTGACAAGGCTGATCTTCTGCATGAGTACCATTCGTTAAATAGACCGAATCGAGTTTACTAAAGGTCAACACGCCATCATGCGGGGCGTACTGGTACGGAAGTGAAGCATGGACTTCATGCAACTGCTCATGATCGGCGTGGTGTGCGAATGTCCACGGCGCATATCCCCGCAAGAGGTAGGTATCAACGGCGGCATAAGCAAGCCCTGTCCATAAGCCATAGCGAAAAGCAGGGCGGATATTGCGCACACGGTATAATTCTGTTGCAACCCATGAAGCATGTAAGGCATCGCTGTAGATACTTAAATCAGAAGACGCATCCCCCGTTTCAACCATACGCGCAATCGCTTCTGCCGCCAGCATCCCTGATTTCATCGCGGTGTGAATGCCCTTAATTTTAGCGACATTCACAAATCCTGCGGCGCAACCAATCAAAGCACCACCAGTAAAATGCACTATGGGGATGGATTGGAATCCACCTTCATTCAACGCACGTGCGCCATAGGCGATCCTTCGACCATCACGAAATAAGGGGGAGATATGCGGATGGGTTTTGAACGTCTGAAATGCTTCATACGGGTCAAAATACGGGTTTTTATAATCTAGCCCTGCGACAAAACCAACGGCAATTTTATTATCGGCGGCATGATAGAGGAATGATCCGCCATAGGTTTCTCGATCAAGTGGCCATCCAACCGAATGCAGCACATGCCCTAACTGATGCTTGGAGGCGGGAACTTCCCATACTTCCTTCAAGCCAATGCCATAGGTTTGCGGTTGCGCATCACGGCGCAAATCAAAATCATGCATCAAACGCTGGGCAAGCGAGCCACGCGCTCCTTCTGCAATCAACGTATAACGCGCATGAATATCCAACGGAGGTTGATAATCTCTTTTTTCTTTGCCCTCTTTATCAACACCAAAAGCCCCTGTGCGCACTCCGATTAATCTGCGTTTTCCGTGCGCATCTTCATCATAAATCGGCTCTGCACCTGAAAAGCCTGCAAAAATCTGCACCCCCGCATCTTCTGCTTGTCGCGCCAACCAACGACACCATGCACCAAGGGAGATAATATAATTCCCCTCATTGCGCATCGAAGGGGGTGTGGGAAGTCGGATCATCCGATCGGGAGTCAGATACGCAAACTGATCATGCGTGACAGGCACATGAACGGGCGGATTCAAACTGTGCCATTGTGGCAATAATTCATTAAGCGCACGCGGTTCCATCACCGCGCCACTTAAAATATGCGCCCCAACTTCAGAACCTTTTTCAAGCACCATAATATTTAAGGGCTTGGTACGCTCTTTCGACCATTGCGCTAAACGCAAAGCAGCGGCTAAACCTGAAGGTCCTGCACCAACAATTAATACATCGCATTCCATAATTTCATGTGTCATGATGCGATAATAGCATAGCTTATGGTGCAATCCAAGTTTTTTGCATCAATACTGCACGCTATAGTCGTTTGACAAAAAAATTACTCATTTTTTATGTCAAAGAACGACTATACCACTATGATTTATAGTGCTTTTACCATGATATAATTGCCGATCAATCGGTAATTATATTATGGAAGCACTATATAAGAACCTATTAGCGAGCGTGCGCTGCATGGCGTTGTTCCATAGCACTCGGCACTACGGCTGCTGAGACGCTACTTAATGATGCATCCTGCCCACCAGAAATATTGGCAAAGCCAAGCCTAATGGAAGGGTCAAGCAGAATGTTAGAAAAATTCGTTGCCGTTGCGACCGATTCTGTTTTTGCAGGCGTAGCGACGGGTGTTCCCGCAAGCGGGAGAGGATTGGCGAGAGTGGTAGTGCCAAATTTAATATCTGACGATGGATTGTGGATGTCAAGAAATTGCGAAAGATCCAGCGTACTAAAGTCCGTATAAGCGATCTTATCTATTTGCGCTTTATCGTCCATAAAGCGACTCGCCGCATCAAAACCGAAAAATTCTTCTGCTCTAGGCTTGCTCGGCTGATTCGGTTGTTGTGGCTCTTCTGTACTATAGCGAGCATTGAACAAGCGCGAATTAAAATCTCTGTAGGATGATTCCGTACCTTTTTCTAATTTATCGATTGACTCCGATAGCATGTGTTTGACCCTACTCGGATCATGCTGAGCTAAACGTCTGAATGTTTCCATTTCTTGCGAATCAAACGCTTTGTTGTTTGGATCACGCTGCACGATGCTCATCACTTCATCTATTTTACCAGCTTCCAGCTTCTCCTTTAACTCAGCCGCCATTTGCTGTCTCTGTTCGGGACTTAGATTTTCCATCATTTCCCGTATGTTATAGTCAACTTGTTGAAATTCACTTGCAGCTTTTGCATGTGCGGATGATAAGGCTGTTCTTTGTGCTGGGCTTAATTGATCCCATGCAGCCTTAAGCCCTGCTTCACGATTTCCGCCATGTTCTTCGATACGCTTATTCACGACATAAATCGCATCATTCAACTGCTTATTATCTACAGTAATATTTCTAATATGGGATTGCACCTGCAATGCAGTTGGCTTCACACCAGGAGCAAGCCCCGCACCTTGACCTACATCACTAAGAAATTGATTGCCTAATTCTGCCGTTTCAAACGATTGCAAGGTATTCTCAACAATCTTTTCCATTTCTTGATGGCGATGATCAACAATCGTTTTCAGTGATGCAGCCAACGCACGCTGCGCTTCCGCTTCAGACATTCCTGAAGCTACGGCATCCCGATAGGCTTTCAAGGGATTATCGAGTGCGTGATCTTCAAGGCGTGCATTACGACCTTTGAGTGCATCATTTCTATCTAATTGTTCTTGTATTTCTTTATTACGACTCAAGACGGGATCACGACGCATTTCTTCATTAGCGCGTTTATTCTCCTCTAGGCTCTCTTGTTGTATGCCACTCAAGACAGGGCTTTCTTGAATCGTGTTCAACGCAAGCATAGCTGTCTTCACTTGCGGTACATTTGCACCTAATTTTTGATACACACCTTGCGTCAAAAATTCTTGTGCTTCCGTAGAATAATTTGCAAAACCTGCAATATTCATACGTCGTGCAATCTGCGTATCACGCTGTATCACTTCCCGCGTTATATCCATATCGGACATAAGGGGCATCGATTGCATCGCTTTGGTAGTTCCAGCAGAATCAGCAGTCGTCATCACTGCGGACGCTACCGCGATCACTTTGGATGCATTGCTAAGAGCTGCGGTAATATTACCCACATTCGGATTATTCAAGGCAGCTTTCACTTGTGCCAAACCTGCGCCAGCAGAAGATTTTGCATTTTCAGCTTCTCTACGTTCTTCGGAATCATGTGGCATGGAAGATATGGCTGCGTCTAAATCGGCAATTAATGCAGCCAATCTCGCGGCAGCGGAATCAAGTTCCGCAGTGTCCGTCATGGATACTTCACGGTCATTCACGCCACCAGTAAAGCCCTCACCACCATCGGACGATGTGGGCGCAATCATATCCATGTTGGCGATGCCAGAAGTGGCTCTACCAAGGTGGCTATTATCAGGGTTAAGGTTGGTGTCTTCCATGTTTTTTATCTCTATACTATTTCATAGTACTACACATCTATGACATTATGATGACAAAAAAACATTTTATAGTCTTTTAATTCACAAAATAATGCACTAAACATAGTAGTATAGTATCACAAAACAGCCAATAGCACAAGAATAAATAACCACGAATACTATAATGCTTTTACCATTATATGCCACGAAACATTTTACGATGCGGAATTCCCGCCTCATCATAGATGTCACCTTCGGCAACAAATCCTAGCGATTCATAAAATTCAAGCACACGCACTTGCGCACTTAATTCAATCACGCTGATCGCATGATGACCAATCCGAACCATCTGTTGAATATCATAAATAATATCCAACATCATCGCACGTCCAAAGCCTTTGCCCCGATATTCTTTCATCAATGCCACGCGTTGAATTTTCGCCACGTCCTTTGCATAATAAACACGCGCCGTACCCGCTGCATGACCATCCGACCACAGCACATAATGCTCACAGGCATGATCCATATCATCCATTTCTTCCTCAGGGGAAACATTTTGTTCTTCAACAAATACTTCTCTTCGGATGTGGAGACACAGCTCACCCATCGTTGCAAAATCAATTTTATCTACCCGCACATCAGTTCCTAAATCAGGCAGTGCGTTGTCTTGCTTCAAGTCCATAGTCACGTACCAATGTTTCAGCGATTTGAATGGCGTTTAATGCTGCGCCCTTGCGCACATTATCCGCAACAACCCATAAATTTAATCCATGCGCAACGGTGGGATCTTTGCGCAATCGTGAAATAAACACCGAATCCTCACCCGCACATTCTTTCGGGGTGATGTAGCCCCCTGCTTCACGACGATCAAGCACCGTCACACTATCTGCCGCACGCAACGCTTCATAGGCTTGCGCTTCGGTAATCTCACTTTCAAATTCGACATTAATCGATTCTGCATGTCCCAAAAAGACAGGCACACGCACACATGTTGCACTCACCGCAATATCCGCTTCCATAATTTTGCGTGTTTCCACAATCATTTTCCATTCTTCTTTGGTGTCACCACTCGCCATAAACACATCAATTTGCGGAATCACATTAAAGGCAATTTGTTTCGGGAATTTGCTCGGTTCAAGGAAATCATTCATGAATAGTTTTTTGGTTTGATTATGCAACTCATCCATCGCATCCTTGCCCGCTCCCGATACGGATTGATAGGTTGATACCACAATACGCTTAATTGGCGCAATATCATCCAACGGCTTGAGTGCAACCACCATTTGAATCGTCGAACAATTAGGATTCGCAATGATATTTGTTTCACGGAAATTGCGCAACGCATGAGCATTCACTTCAGGCACTACCAAGGGAATGTTCTCTTGCATACGAAAATGCGAGGTATTATCAATCACCACACACCCTTGCGCGGCTGCGCGTGGCGCATGAATGGCTGATACTGCTCCACCTGGAGAAAAAAGCGCGATATCCGTATCAGAAAAATCATAATCATCGAGCGCGACACAACGCAATCGCACACGATCCCCAAAACTCACTTCTTTTCCTTTAGAAGCAGAGGATGCAATCGCCACCACTTCACTAACGGGGAACTTCCGTTCATGCAGAATGCAGCAACTTTATAACTCATAACTCTCAAAATCAAAGGTTAATTAAACACAACTAAACATTAATAAGTCCTTATAGCACAAATAAATCTGTTGTCTAGATGAATAATGTTATGTACCAAGTTTTTTTTACTTAAGCACCGTTGTACTTGATTCCCGCAACCCACTTATGCTATGATGCCACGCATGAGATTAGGCATCAACATTGACCATATCGCCACGGTACGCAATGCACGTGGGGGAATACATCCCGATCCCGTGCGTGCTGCTCTTATGGCACAATATGGCACAAGAAGCAGGTGCAGATGGCATTACCGCACATCTACGCGAGGATCGCCGGCATATTCGTGATGATGATATGCATCGCCTCAAAGAATCTCTGCACATACCGCTCAATTTTGAAATGGCAGCCACCGAAGAAATGCAACGTATGGCATTATTGTTACGCCCTCACGCAGTATGCCTTGTACCTGAACGACGTGAGGAAATTACCACAGAAGGCGGGCTGGATGTAGCACGTCATCAAACATCCTTACGCAGCTTCATCGCGCCCTTGCGTGATGCGGGTATACGCGTCTCATGCTTTATTGAAGCAGATATGAGGCAGATTGATGCAAGCCAAAAGATTGGGGCGCACTGTATTGAACTACATACGGGTGCTTATGCCCATGCATCTGGCGCACCCCGCCTTGCCCTATGTGCGCAGATTGCACAAGCAGCGCATTATGCTAACACGCTTGGGCTTGAAGTCCATGCAGGGCATGGCTTAGATTATGACAATACCCCCGCTATTGCCGCCATCCCCATCATCAAAGAATTGAATATAGGGCATTTTCTCATGGGGGAAGCCATGTTTCATGGCGTAACCAAAGTAGTGCAGCATATGAAAGCCATCATTGCGACAGCAGTAGAAAAAGCAACAGAACCTACTCAATCTTCATCGCAAGGGCATGAATAGGGTGTGGCATCAGATCATCCAAAAGCTGATAAACACGCCTTTGTTGCTGCACACGTGATAAGCCTTTAAGCTCTTTACTTCCTTGAATATGTACGAAAAAATGCGTTTCTTGCGCGCTCCCTGCCTCCGCATGACCCGCATGACGATGCGAATCATCGCGTACCGTCAGTTGCGCAGGACGCAACGCTTCTTCAAGAATATCTCTAATTTGTGTCTGCACAGTATGCATTTTTTATTCGCTCTTATCATAGAATAATATATATAGTGCTTTCATGCCTAGCAGAAAACGCGCCCCTCGACAAGAAGAATCCATCGCATATCCTCCATGCGATAAAGAGGGTTGTCTTGAACTTGGTCTTTATAAAGCACCAAAATATCGTGATGGACGGCGTGAATATTATCATTTTTGCCTAGAACATATACGCGAGTTTAATAAGAACTATAATTTTTTTGAGGGCATGGATGATGACGCGATGCAACGCTTTATGCATGAATCGGTCATTGGGCATCGTCCCACATGGCGCATCGGGGATCAGCCTAAACTGAGTGAGCTAGAATTAGAATCACGCTTGCGTCATTTTTTCAGCGATAGTCCATCCTCACGCAGCGCGCCCTCAATGCCTACCCTTCCTGAGCGCATTCAACGCGCCCTCACATCCTTCACCTTAGAACATCCTGTCACCCCTAAAGAAATCAAGCAACGCTACAAAAAATTGGTAAAACAATATCATCCAGACATCAACAAAGCCAAACATGCCACAGAAAATTTTCTTATAATTACTGAATCCTATCAGTGTTTAATAGAATATTATGAAAATTTTTGATATACTTAAAGAATGTTTCGTTCAAGCAATCAGATCATTGAGGGTTTCTACCGCCATTTCATGAGCATCTATGCCGCATGGGACGAACGGCAAAGTACGGCTTTAGCCCAAAAAATGATTGAAAAAGATCTGGTGACTCTGGGCATCTATATGGGAACTGTCGATGAGTTTGGGCAGTTGGCGGAACTCGCTTTGCTGGCGGAATGTATTGCTTATGTGCGCATTGTCGATTCTGCGATTGATCAACGCCGCATGATCGATTATTGGATGGACGTTGTCATTGAAGAACTGCACCTCCATCGCATCCCCTTAGTGCCGCACAAACAAAGCTCCCGTGATATTGTCGAACAACTCAATACATGGGCATTGACGAAAGAATTATTTGATCGTGGACGCATTGAACTTGCAAGTGCCATGCATATGCGCCATGGATTTCTTGAAATTGCCGATATGTTTATCATGCGTGATGGGCATATCACCACGGCAGAAATGGATGCGATGCGCGAACTTGAGCAAGCCTTGACGATTGAACCATGCTAACCACAAATCTAGCATTTGATTATAAAAACGCTCTATGCTACAACAAGCCTATGTTTCATTATTTTGCTAATCCTACACGACTAAATCGCCTCCTATCCCGCATTCGCCCTTTTGCCTTCATCATCATGGTGGTATGCGCTCTTGCTGGACTCTATAAAAGTTTATGGGATTCCCCTGCGGATTATCTGCAAGGTGAGTATGTCCGCATGATGTATATTCATGTGCCGGCTGCATGGATGAGCATGATGATTTATGGCATGATGGCATCATCGTCTTTTGTATTTTTGATATGGCGGCATAGCATGGCGGATGCTGTAGCGCGTCATTCCGCCCCTGCCGTGATGATCATGGCTAGCATTACCTTGGTTACTGGATCACTATGGGGACGACCAACATGGGGTACATATTGGGTGTGGGATGCCCGCCTTACATCCATGCTTATTTTATGGATTATGGTGATTGCCTATATGATGCTTGCCCGTCAGGCGGATGGCATGGAAACACGACAACGCGCCTGCGCCTATCTTTGCTTATTTGGGGCGATCAACCTGCCCATTATCAAATTTTCTGTTGAATGGTGGAACACACTGCATCAACCTTCCAGCATCCGTTTAGGTTCTGGTGAGTCCCATATTGATGATGCAATGCTCACACCTCTTTTATTGATGTATTTTGCCTATCTCAGTGCTTATATTGTCGTGCTTTCATGGCGCGTACAAACCTATCATATGCGCGCTAAAATCCTACGTATGGAACGTCAGATGCTGCGACAACGCACGCGGGGATGACACGATCAATCATCTACGTAACCTCAGTTTTACTGCGTCATGCCTGCGTAGGCAGGCATCCAGCACAACGCCTTTGACTGGACTCCTGCTTACGCAGGAGTGACGAGGATATGGCGCGTAGCGATAGGTTAGTTAAAGAACCTACCGTGACGCGCTATAAATTAAATATTATCCAAAACTCAGGTTACGTACTACAATCTTGAGATTGCACCGTCAGTGTATATTTAGAAATCTCCGAAGCAATATGCTGGATGACCTGCGCAATATCATGCATGTGTGTGGATAAATCATTTCTTTGTGCAACCATCATCTGCAAAAGCTCATCCAACTTCATACGTGTCTCGATGGCGGATGTCATGTCCATCCCTGCGACGATTGCTAATTTTTCCGTTCCTTTTAATAAAGTTTCGCGGATAAATTGCACTTTGCGTTGTACATCATGTGCGATGGCATCCACTTCAAGCGACACTTCCTTCACCTCTTTTGCGACCACAGCAAAGCCATGCCCTGCTTCCCCTGCTCGGGCTGCTTCAATGGTGGCATTGAGTGCCAACATACGCGTTTCCTTATTGATGCTGTTCACACGATCAGCAAATTGTTCAATGCCATGCAACTGCGCAAGTGCATCTTCCATCGCATAGGCAAGCGGCATCGTATGTTCAGAAATACGTACAATATGGGCAATGGTAGTGTTGATAGTGATAGCCATCCTATCAATAAATGACTCCAAAGAAATCAGTCCATCCTTATGCGGTACATAGCCCAAATTTTTCACCAGCGATTCCAACAATTCCCCTTGTTCACGAGCGGATGCAGAAAGATCACGAAACGAGATAAGATGAGCATCTGTATCATGAGGTTGGGGAATTGAAGTCATAGAACACACCTTTGTTTGATGATATATAGCACGTTTCGATAGGTACGCTTATATAAACGTAACTAACCTATCGTGACGCGCTATAGGCTTAGTTTTATGATGCACATCATCTTCTGAAATACTAAAGAAACTCATCAAATGTTCCAGCGTCGTTGCCTGTTCTACCATGCTTTGCGCCGCTGCCGTGTTTTGCTCTACCAAGACGGCATTTTGTTGTGTCATTTCATCCATGTGCGTGATAGACGTATTCACCTCATCAATACCAACAGCTTGTTCGCGGCTAGCATGGGCAATTTCAGACACAATCCCTGCCACTTCCTGCACCGATGATACAATCGTTTTCAGCGTATCCCCTGCTTGCTTCACTAATGCAGCACCATTATGCACCTGTGTGGCACTCTCAGAAATAAGGGCTTTAATTTCTTTGGATGCCGAAGCGGAACGTCCTGCCAAGGATCGCACCTCACTAGCAACCACCGCAAAGCCTTTGCCTGCATCCCCTGCCCGTGCTGCCTCTACCGCTGCATTAAGTGCAAGCAAATTCGTTTGGAAGGCAATTTCATCGATGACACCGATAATATCCGATATTTTCTTGGACGATGCCTCAATCGTTCCCATTGCCATGACGGCTTGCTCAACAACTGTTCCCCCTTCTGAAGCAATCACACTGGCCTTACGTGATAAATTATTGGCATTGCTGGCATGTTCGGAATTTTTCTTCACCGTACCCGTAATTTCTTCCATGCTGGCGGCGGTTTCTTCTAAATTCGATGCTTGCTGCTCGGTGCGCTGCGATAAATCCACACTTCCTGCGGAAATATTCCGCGCTGCTTGATTCACCGATTGCGCTGCTTCGATAATATCGCGTACCATCTCTGAAATGCGATCAATCGTGGTATTCAACGCCGTTTTAATCTGGTTGAATGACCCATGATACTCACCATTCATACGTTTGGTGAGTACGCCATGCGCTACATTCTGCAATACATCATCACATTCTGCCATGCCACGTTCATTTTCTCGTCGCACAAGCACATTGTCCGTTGTCACTGTGGCATACATCACAATAGTTTTGATGTTGCCCGCTGTATCAGGAATCGGTAAAATTGTTGCCTCAAAATAGGCTAGCGCGCCTTTATGGGTGCGCACTTCCACTTCTTTTTGTATAGGACGTTTTGCCATGATATTGGCTATTTCGCGCTCCTCTAAGAAAGCAGAGAGCTGATAATGATCGCCATACGCCAACACATCCTGCGCTTTCAATTCTCCCACTGCTTTCGCAAAACTATCATTGCATAGAAGGGCTGTCCCATCGATGTTCCATTCCATCACTGCATTGCTTTTCATAATGGCATCAAGGCGCACCGAAGAATCGAGTGATTGCTCTTTGGTTGCCGTAATATTCGCTTGAATCGCAATAAAGCGTTCAATCTCGCCCTTGCCGTTCTTCACCGGATTAATAGCAAGCGACACCCAATAAGAATTCCCGCTCTTATCATAATTCAAAATCTCAAAATAGCCCGCCTGCCCTGCATTGAGTGCCGCACGAATCTTCTTTTTTGTTTCTGCATCCGTGATTTTACCTTGCAAAATATCCCTTGGTTTTTTCCCCATAGCCTCCGCAGCACTATAGCCTGTCATTTTGGTGAATCCCGGATTAACATATTCAATCCGCTCATCCTTATCGGTAATAATCACCGAATTATCCGTTTCATTTGCCACCAGCGAAAGTAATTTTGTTTGGTGACGCAACATGACTTCCTTCGTACTATCCGTAGCAATTTGCACCACACTCACCACGCGCCCTATGCGATCCATCACTGGATTATAGGATGCAGTAATCCATAAATCTTTGCCATGTTTATCTTTACGACGATATTCCCCAAACTCCATTTCTCCTTTACGTAATTTTTCCCAAAAGGTTTGATAGGCAGGAGATTGCACATCATCATCATCACAGAGCATCGCATGATGCTTGCCCTTCACCTCATCTTCCGTATAGCCCACCAGATTTAAGAAGTTTTTATTCACCATTTCCACAATACCCTGAGGGCTAAAGCGAATCACAGCTTGCGAGCTGGTAAGCGCATCCACAATCCCCTCTTTCAAACCATCTTGCCATTCTACCGTTGTGCCAAGGCGTATTCCTTGCGCATCATAGATAGGGTTAGCCACCAAGTTAAACGATTTCCCGCCCACTAAAATAGACGTAGCAAACGTACTATTCAAACGATCCAGCATACTACGTTGATGCGCAGGATTTTTATGAAAGATGTCAATATTCTGCCCAATCAGATTCTTCACACAAAAATTGGGGAGGTCTTTACGCACCATATCTTCTGCTTCCCCCAAAAACTTCACAATCGATTCATTGAGATAGATAATATTATAATGCTCATCAGCAAGCATAACATTCGCCGTACAGGTATCAAGTGCGAGTTTCAAGCGCGCTGCCATGTTCGCCGTTTCTTTTGATGCCGTAATATCGGTTGATGTCTGCACAATTTTCACTATTTTGCCACGTAAGTCACGGATGGGATTGAGGTTGACATACATCCACATCAATTTTTTATCCCGCGTCAGAAACGCCATATCCCCTATATAAGGTTCACCATGTTGTACTTGCTCCCACATCTGCTGCAAAAGCGGGTGCGCAGCATCGGAGATAAGCATCGCAAAGGGCTTGCCTTGCAGTTCTTCACGGCTATATCCAAGGAGCGTCAACATATTATCATTTGCGGTGAGGATAGCTCCCGATAAGCTATATTCCACAATCGCTTGTGAACGGTTGATCGCATCAAACAAGCCAATCGCTGCACCATCTTGCCATTCTACGGATGTTCCAATACGTTTGCCCGCACCATCATGAATCGGATTCGCATAGAGGTTAAATGATCGTCCACCAATAATAATCGCAGTTTTATATACATCCCTTAGTTGTTCCAGCATCCCACGTTGATGGGCAGGGTTTTTATGAAACACATCAATGTTCTTGCCAATCAGATCACGGGCATTAAATTGCGGCACATCTTTTTGAATATCGCTTTGCGCCTCCGCAAGGAACGTGACAAGTGCTTCATTCACATAGATAATGTTAAACTCGGCATCGGCTATCATCATATTCGCCGTACATTGATTCATGCTACCGCGAAGCAACTGCATCATCCGCTCTGATTGCTGGAGCTTTTCTTCCGTTTCTTTGAAGCGTGTGGTAGAAATAAACATGGTATGCTCTCAATCTATAGAGTTCTATGAGGGGGATATTAGGGCTTAGGGCTTAGGGCTTAGGGGTTAGAGGCTTCCCCAATAATTTTTCAATATCCAGCACCACAACCATACGCTGATCCACGGCAATCAACCCCGTAATATAGCGTTGCTCGATTGTAGTCTCCGTATCAGGAGCGCACTTCATATCTTCACGGTTAGCGGTGATAATATCGGATACGGTATCAGCTAAAATACTCACCATGCGTTCCCCTGCCATCAACACAATCATCACATGCTTGGGAGTCGTCTCAGTGAGTATGCCCGTAAAACGCGCCCTCAAATCAAAAATCGGCACAATCACACCACGCAAATTCATCACGCCACGCACATATGCAGGACTATTGGGAAGGCGTGTGGTGTCACCCCAGCCTTTAATTTCACGCACGGTCATAATATCCACACCATATTCTTCATAATTCACGCTAAAGATGAGAAACTTGCTATGTTCCCGCACAGAATCACTACCTATGGTTGCGCTTTGTGGCGCAATAATTTCGCTATTCATCATGATAATCGCTCCTCTTTATGCCATGTGAGTCTGAGCGTGCGCGTAGTGCGCTGCTACATGCTTCATCTGCGCAATGTCTACAATAAGCGATACCCGCCCATCGCCTAAAATCGTTGCCCCTGCAATGCCCGCAACAGGATCAGTATTCACTTCAAGGCTTTTTATCACGACTTGCTGCTGCCCCACCAGTTCATCGACCACAATACCCATTCTATCGCGCCCATTTTCCACCAAGACCACCAACGCCTTACTTGCATCTTTTTGCGCCTTCGGAATATGAAACAGACGGTGCAAATAAATGACAGGTATACATGCACCACGAACATTCATCACATCAAAATGCCCTTCCACATGGCGTATATCATGAGCATTTGGACGAAATGTTTCGATAATGCTGGCAATCGGCATCACATAAAACTCCGCACCCACACGCACAATCATACCATCCAAAATTGCAAGAGTGAGCGGGAGCGAGACTGTAAACACCGATCCCTTGCCCTGCTGACTCATAACGTTTACTGTGCCATCAAGGCGTTCAATATTACGGCGCACCACATCCATCCCCACGCCTCGTCCTGAAACGTTGGAAACACATTCTGCGGTGGAAAATCCGGGCATAAAGATGATGTTGTTGCATTCTTCATCGCTAACATGTGCATCATGGGGTATCAATCCTTTTTCTTTGGCTTTGCTAAGAACGCGCTCACGGTTAATGCCTGCACCATCATCGCTAATTTCAATAATAATGCGCCCGCTTTGATGCGTTGCTGAAAGCACGATTGTTCCTTGGGCAGGCTTCCCATCTTCCACGCGTTTTTCTGGTGATTCAATCCCATGATCCACCGCATTACGAATCATATGGGTCAATGGATCACCAAGATGTTCAATCACGGTTTTATCGACTTCGGTGTGTTCACCCTCAGTGCGCAACACAATATCCTTACCTAATTGCGCTGAGACATCACGCACAATACGTGGCATCCGTGAGAAAATGGATTTAACGGACTGCATCCGCACACTCATCACCACTTCTTGAAGATCGCGTGTGTGATGCGATAATTCATCCACTCCGCGCACCAACTGCATAGAATGATCAGTGGCTACATCGTTCAATCGCGCTTTAATCATCGCCTCCGCAATCACCAATTCCCCAACAATATTCATCAGCTTATCGAGCTTATCCACATCCACACGGATGGTAGTACTGGCAATGGGTTCTGTTGGAGACGATGTTTTTTCGGTTATTAGTGGAACATCGGCGTGTATCTTAGGCACGATTTGAGTTGCTTTAGGAGTCATATGTGTAAGTGTGTGCAGCGTCACGGCAAGTTCCTTGCCTAAATCATCTGGCAATGGCGTATTCGCTCTAGCGCAATTCACCATCATCACCACAATATCAACAGATTGCAGCAAGGCATCCACCGCAGCGCGTGATACAGGCACACGATCTTCACGCATCGCATCCAGCAAGGCTTCGACATTATGGGTAAAATCCATGATGGCATCCATCCCAAACGCCCCCGATCCACCCTTGATCGAATGCGCACAGCGGAACATAGCATGAAGCGTTTCTTTCTCAACATTCTCAGGCGTTAGCTGCATCAGCATTGCCTCCATGTCAACGAGTAGCTCATCGCATTCAGTCAAAAACCCTGCCTTAAATTGCTCAAGCGATACCATGACGGACACACCCCCCCTTACTGTAGCGTTTCCAAGCTCTATAGTCGTTTGACAAAAAAATACTCTTTTTTATGTCAGGAAACGACTATAACACTATGATATATAGTGCTTTTTCCATTATATAGCGCGTCACGATAGGTTAGTTACGTTTATATAAGCGCACCTATCGTGAGTCCGCGCTATAACCATATGAATAATAGCACGAATTTTTGATAGGTGTGTTCTTGAAAAAGAACCAACCTATCGAAACGTGCTATATCATTGCCGTTTTATCGGCAACTATATAATGGAAGCACTATATTAGGGATAACAAGAAATCATTGAAGAATGGTTAAAAATACAACCAATAAGGGAGCATACAATGCAGCGAAGCATCTTTAGGTTGCTGTGCCGTGCAGACAATATTATTTTTTAGACACATAACCATGCTTGGATGTTGGAAAGGCACGTTCATGCACCGCACGAGCGTAAGATGCCGCCGCGTGATGCATCTGCCCATGCAAATCAGCGAATTGCTGCACAAAAGATGGTGGATTCGGATTCACCCCCAACATATCTTCTGTTACTAAAATCTGACCATCACATGCCACCCCCGCACCAATCCCAATAGTCGGGATGGCGGCATTCTGCGTAATCGTTTCACTTAAGGCAGCTTCCGTACCTTCGATGAGGATTGCCCACGCCCCCGCTTCTTCCACGGCGCGAGCATCTGCTGCTATGCGTTGGGCTTCTGTCGCATTACGCCCCTGATAGCGATAGCCCCCCATCACATGGACATGCTGTGGCATCAAGCCAATATGTGCCATCACGGGAACACCGCGTTGCGTTAAAAATGCAATGGTTTCCGCCATCTCCACACCACCTTCCAGCTTCACCGCGTGCGATCCTGATTCTTTCATCACACGCGCTGCATTGTGATAAGCCTGTTCTGGGGATGCCTGATATGTACCAAAAGGCATATCGGTAACGATCAACGCTTTGTGACTTCCCCGCATCACTGCTTGGGTATGACGAATCATATCCTCCAATGTCACGCCAAGTGTGGATTCCATACCATAGAGTACCATGCCAAGCGAATCACCCACCAACAATATATCGGCATATGCATCCAAAATCTTTGCCATTGGTGTCGTATAGGCAGTGAGGGCGACAATAGGGCGTTTCCCACGCAATGATGCGACTGATCGCACCGTGGTACGTGACTGAGAATGCGATGTACTCATTGGTTACTGAACTACACCCATCGGTGCCGGCACAGGCGTATCACCATAGGGTTTTGCGCAACCTTTAATTTTATAAATATTATTAAGGTGCTGCAACCGCGATCCCGTCTGCTCCAACGCTTCATCGGCACTGTTCGAGGTATGGATGTACCCTACAGGCCATAAAGCATCACCAAGACCGAACGACTTATTTTTCTGAGCCTCGGCACTCCAATGACGTGCATCATTCATTTCCAAAAGCAGTTGATCACACGAAAGATGCTTATCCGTCTCCTTCCAAGGAGAAGATGAGGTGTAGGAATCTCTCCCACCACACGCTGTGAGCAACGCCAAACAAACACAAGTAGAAAGCATAATATTTTTCATCATGGATCTTTTGTACCGAAAAATGATGCATCTTTCAACCAGAAAAATATCTTTTCCCCTTCCGCATGATAAAATTTCATACGATTGTCATAAAAGTTTACACGAGGTTTCTATGTCCTATCCTTTCAGCGAACAGCGTTTTCCTATTGATATATCCTATGGTTCTTCGGGAGGGCCGGTTTTTTCCACCCTCATCACGTCTACGGTAGCAGGCTATGAACAACGTACCAGCCACTGGAGTGAGGCACGCGCCGTATATAATGTTGCCCATGGTGTTAAAACGCAACACCAACTGGATCAACTCATTGCATTTTTTCGCGCCCGACGTGGACGCGCCCAAGGATTCCGCTTCAAAGATTGGAGCGATTATCATGGTACGAATGTCACACTTGCAACCGCCAACGGCACGACAACCATTTTTCCTCTTGTGAAACACTATATGAGCGGCACAGATACCGCCATACGGCGCATTCACAAACCTGTCACAGGTACAGTGAAAATTTATCATAATGGCACATTGCAAAATTCGGGCTACAGCGTCAACAACACCACTGGCATCATCACCTATAACAATGCACCCGCTAATGGGGTAGTGATCAGTGCAGATTATGAATTTGATGTGCCTGTACGCTTTGAAACAGATCAGCTTATTGCGTCACTCGATGATTATGGTGTCTATTCTTGGGCAGACATCCCCTTAGTAGAATTACGTATATGAGACCTCTGCATAATTCACAAAAACACAAAATTCGTCATTCCTGCGTAGGCAGGAATCCAGTTGCAACAGCATGTTATGGATACCATTCTTAAGCGGACATGACAAAAATTGAGAGTTATGCAGCACTCTCATATAGGAAGTTACATCATGAAACATATCTCCCCTTCTTTGCTCGCACATTGCGCTTCAGAAACACTCACGCTTGCGACATGCTGGCGCATCACGCGCCGTGATGGCGTGGTACGCGGTTATACCGATTATCACCAACCATTGACCATCAGCAATGTCACCTATGAAGCATCCACGGGCTTTTTCCCAAGCACCATCCATAATTCCTCTGAATTAAGCGTTGATCATCTTGAAGTTGAAGGCATCCTTTCGTCTGCTGGTATCAATCAAACTGATATGATGGCAGGGCTGTATGATGGGGCAGAAATATCCATATTTGCTGTCAATTATGAGGATGTGGGTGCAGGCACGATCGCGCTTCGTCATGGTTGGATTGGTGAAGTGCGTTTTGATGGTTCAATGTTTGTGGCAGAAATGCGGGGGCTAACACAAAAACTTGCGCAGCATATCGGAGGACATTATAGCCCCGTCTGCCGTGCCACTCTAGGTGATGCCCAATGCAGGGTATCTATGACCAGCCGTACTGTCAACGGAGTCATCACCAGCATCTTATCGCAACAAACATTTTCAGATAGCAGCCGTACCGAAGCCGCACAATTATTCACCCATGGCGTACTCACCTTCACCAGCGGTGCGAATAAGGGCATCAGCACGGAAATACTCTCTTTTCAAAGTCCTGAGATTCAATTAGCACTCCCCCTCCCCTTCACTCCTATGATCGGCGATGCCTACAGCATGACACAAGGCTGCGATCGTAGTTTCACAACGTGCAGCACACGGTTTAACAATGCACTCAATTTTCGTGGTGAACCGCATATTCCGGGAACAGATCGCCTATTAGAAACCGCAGCGACACGGCAACGATCATGAGCAATGAATCACAAGATGATGCCCCTGTTCAGGATCACCTAAAATAACATGATTCTCACCAATCAGCAATAAGGCTTTGGTACATGCCTCACCGCGCCCAATGGGATGATCATTCACAATGGTTTTGAAGCGACTGCCATAATCGACAACATAAATTCCATCGTCATGCTCTTCAATACCGCAATGTTCATAGCTGATATTTAACGGCGTTGCCTCACATGGAATTGCCAAGCGCACATCCTTGGGGGAACGCCCTAAATGGGCTTCATAGCCACCAATCGAAAAAGGCAAGCTACTGACATACACATCGCACGCGTCAAACGCACCATGCAGCTTATTATGCCCATGAATCTGAAGATTATTGATCATTTTTCCCAAAATCACCGTAACCCGTTCTTTTTCAGCCAAACGGCGATTCATGGAATTTAAGCGACTAATCAATGCGTTAATGATTGGCTTTACCAAGGGGGGGACTTGGTCGAGTAATTCTCTCATTTCATCACCCGACAAGACGTCCACCACCACATCATCAAGAGCGCGTGCCGTTGCTGATCGTGTTTCACGCCGTTCAAATAACGCCATCTCACCAAGCACATCACCCGCACCCAACACCGCAAGCTCTACTTCCCCTTGCGCCGTGGATTTGAGAATCTGAATCCTTCCCGAATGAATAATGCACGCAAAATCTGCTTTTTCCCCCTCACGAAAAATCACATCACCCGCTGAAGCCTCACATCTTTGCATAAAACTTATTCCCGTACCTCAAATCATGCTATAGCACCTTACATCATAATACTTTATCAAAATAAGTTTAATAAAGCGTGATCAAATCCGACTATCTTGCGGGGGAACTACTGAGACCTTTGCAGAAATCTCAACAAATTCGTCATGCCTGCGCAGGCAGGCATCCAGAGCAACGCTATCACATGCTACAAAAGCTCAGGCACGCACAGTACAAGATAGCCCTCGTGGATATGGATCGAAGGGATATTATCATGCGTATAGGCAATCATATGCAGTTGATTGGTGGATGTTTCTTTTATTTCTAAAATATCACTAGCACCAAAATTATAAACTGCCTCTACCGTTCCAAAAATAACACCATCCTCTAGGCGTGCTTGCAACCCAATGAGTTGATGCAAAAACTCCCCCTCATCGGGATTATGCGGAAGCAGATCCGCCACTGCCTGTTGCGTCGCAAAAAGCTCTTTATTGCGCAAGGCTTCTGCTTGGGTACGATCCTGCACCCCTTCCACGATTGCGAGCAGAACCGCCGCATCATGATTGACCAATCGCACACGGCAAGGCACACCGGCACTATCCATCAGTGGCATACGTTCAATAAGGCTTGGATCATCCAAAAAACAACGTATTTTGATCTGTCCACGTAGTCCATGCGCTGCCCCAAATTGGGCAATTTTGATACGACTCATCCCATTGCTCTACGTTGTGGCATGGCTTGTTCTTCGCGCACACGCGATGCCCATCCTTTCTTTTCTTCCACGGCATTCAGCGTACACTCCATCAATGCATTGATGGTATGTTCGCGCATCTCCTCTGTTCGCACCACATTAATCTTGGCAGCATCACATACCGCTTCATTGAGGCAAAGCTCCCCTGAGGCATCACGGTGATAAATATTGAGTGCTTCCAATAATCCATCTATTTGCCCTTTCTCCTCTCCTGCATCACGGATTGTGCGGTTATAGATGATGAGTGTTGTGTCCGCCGCATCGCGTGCCGCTTCATCATTCGCGGGAATCATCGTGTGCCATGCGAGTTTATCCCTTAGGGCATGAAGCAATTCTTCGTCTGTTCCCACGCCACCCGGCATAAAAATCATGGTACGCGGCATCATCAAAGCATCCAGACGCGGAATACGATTAATCGTATCAACATAACGCGCTCCCGTTGTCTCAATACCATTAGGACTTTCCATCTTCACAAGAGGATCGGTACTAAAGGCATAGAACATATCACGCGGAATATATCCACGATCCGCAAGCTCATTAATGAGTTCAGGGCGTTCTTCGATAATGGATTCCACATCAAGGCATCGCTGCTGTCGTTGTGTGCAATAATAACGATAGGTGCGTACCTGCTCCATAAGATCATCGGGCAGACCTTCACGCATCGCGCAATCAAGATGATATTGCACAAATCCTGTATGGATACCACCCATCGAACCCTCAAGTTGCCCACCTCCTGTGACAATACGCAATCCTTGTTGCGCAAGATGATAGCCAAGTGCCGAAGCTTCGGCGCGATCTTGTTTACTGTTATTGGCATGTCCTCCCGCAATAAACACTGTTTGAGGCTCATATAAGGCTTCTACATCAAATTCGGCACGTTTATGATCCGTGGGGTACGCAGGCGGAGGCGTATGCACAATATGCGATGCTCCCACCAAGCGACGTTGCTCCTCCACAATACGCGCAAATGATGCATCATCATGGGCAATGATAAAGGGGAGTTCCCCCATAAGCCGCCCTGATTGAAAAGCATCACGATAAACACGTAAGGTACGGTCAAATGCGCCATCACGATTATCTAAAATAATCGGTGTCGTCATGGAAAGCGGATCAGTCTCAACATTCACCACCATCTGATCCACCATCATCAAATTAGGATCATAGACGAGACCTTCGGGGCTTACATTCACCGGACTACCCCGCAAAATCACAATATCAGCACCATTAAGCATAGGCTGATAGGGATTATCACGCAAACTTTGACGTGTCGGGATGCCAATAATCTCAATTTGTTCATCGATAAGCCCTTTCACATGCTCACTATGGTGCAAGGTATCGGTGCGGAATATGCCTTGTTCAAAATCATCTGCGGATACATACGCCACATGTACTTGATGTTGCCATGGTGCATCCTGCTTACGCCCAACATGCTGTTCCTCTTGCAACCAGTGGGCAAAATTACGATGCACATAATCAAACGGCACATCATCTGCACTGGCAATCAGGTACATATCTTTCATTTCTTCTAAGGTTTTAGGATCACCCACCTGCCCATCGGGCATATGAACAATATCGGATGATATTGCCAAACCTTCGGCTAGGTTCTGCTTAATATTTGCGAATAGTTCCGGCGTGACAACCATTCCGCTTCCGCTAAACCGCTTAACAAAAATCTCTTGCTCGCCATCTTCATGTTGCACAGCAAATCCAAAATTGACCGTACTCATATAACGCAAATTATCCACTCCCATGCCTTCTGTCTGTTGTGCCGCCTCATACACCACATCCATCAGATCATTAAACTTACCTGTCAACGCTTCTTGAATCGGCTTCAAATTAGGGCCGGGAAAAGTCGATGTCGGGTCATTCGGCTTGATATGATTAAAAAGCCACGCATGATCTTCTTCACGGAAACGTTCTTCTAAGGAATCATACACATTGCGTAAGAATTGTTTCTTAGTCGCCTCGGGGTTTTCATAATGATCAAACAATAATTCCCATCCAGAATCTTCCACCATCGTAATGATGCGGCTCTCGGGAGCAAGTTCGCTGATAATCGAACCACGAATCGACGCGCTATGATTCATGACATTTTCCAAGGCAGTGGATGCTTTTTCTACCGTATGGCTTTGATAATTCCCCGAACGCTCAGGGGTGCGCATGGGGGGGATGTTTAACGAGCCAACATCAGTGAGGTACGCATTCACGCCCGCATTGCCATGTTCATCAGGATTAAAACAATTAAAGATCGTCTTATATTTCACCCTTTTCGCAGGGGCAGAGGTGGCAAGCACCACAATCGATTCACGCATCACATCAAAGAAACGCTCAGTATCGCGTTGATTATCTTCGGCATCAAGGAGGGTCACTTTAGGGGTATTAGAGGAAGAAGATTTCTGGGTCATGGCATATACCTCATAGAAGATTATCGTGTAGCGTCTATATATTTAGTCACACGGCACATGTCAACAACGAAAGAATCATGCATAAAAAAATAGTAAGAAATGCACTCATTCCTTCGCAAAGCTAAGTTGCGTTGAGTTTTCGCTGATGTGCTAGCAAACAGCAGTAGAAAAATCAACGCAACCTACACTTCTTGCTTGCGTTTATATAGAAATACACTACATTCACTCTAACCAACATAAAATATATGAGTCATGATTATGGATAAACAAAAAGCATTAGATAGCGCGTTAGCACAAATTGAAAAAGCCTTCGGCAAAGGCTCTGTCATGAAATTGGGCGCACAGGAATCCATGAATGTGGAAGTGATTTCCACAGGCTCACTCGGGCTTGATGTCGCGCTCGGAGTTGGTGGCTTACCAAAAGGGCGTATCATTGAAATTTACGGTCCTGAAAGCTCGGGAAAAACGACTTTAACACTGCATGTTATCGCAGAATCGCAAAAAATTGGTGGCACGTGCGCCTTTATCGATGCAGAACACGCACTTGATCCCGTATATGCGCGTAAATTGGGGGTGAATGTCGATGAATTGCTCATTTCACAGCCTGATACGGGCGAACAAGCATTAGAAATCGCGGATACCTTAGTGCGTTCGGGCGCGATTGATGTATTAGTGATTGATTCCGTGGCAGCATTAGTGCCAAAAGCGGAATTAGATGGTGATATGGGCGATTCGCATATGGGTCTGCAAGCGCGTCTGATGTCGCAAGCCTTGCGCAAACTCACCAGCAGCATTTCGCGTACTAATTGCATGGTGATTTTCATCAACCAAATTCGTCAAAAAATTGGTGTGGTGTTTGGCAATCCAGAAACCACTACAGGCGGCAATGCATTGAAGTTCTATGCCTCTGTGCGCATAGATATTCGTCGTACAGGCGCGATTAAGGATAAAGAAGAAGTGATCGGCAACCAAACCCGCGTTAAAGTGGTAAAAAATAAGGTTGCTCCTCCCTTCCGCACCGTTGATTTTGATATTCTTTATGGCGAAGGTATCTCCTATTATGGTGAGATCATTGATCTTGGTGTCAAAGCGAATGTCATTGATAAGGCTGGATCATGGTTTGCTTATGGCGATCAGCGCATTGGGCAAGGCAAGGAAAATGCCCGCCATTATCTAAAAGAACATCCTGAGATGGCAAAAGAGATTCGTGGAAAAATCATGGCTAATGCAGGATTAGTGCAGGAATTGCAATCCATCGGTGGCGCGGAAACAGAAGAAGATGCTTCAGATGCTTTGCTCGAAGGTGCAGCATAACATAGAGATTAAGGGAGGCATGTAATGCCTAAACATTTGGGCGCGTTACGCAATTCAAGTTTCATGCTGTTCATGTCGCTCTCCCTCATGGGGTGCGTGGAAGGGGCGCGATTAGATGCGCCCAATAAAGAGATTTTAGACCACATTGATAAAAATAGTCCTGAAATTGATGGTGTGGAGCAAACGCTCCTCAAAAGTGCCAAACGCGCCTCTGGTCTTGGGGAGTATGAGAAAGCAACACAGCTTTATGCGCAACTGCTTGAAATGGATCATGCCAACAAAGATTATCAAATTCATTATGCCGATGGCTTACGCCATATGCAAGATTTTGATGGCGCGGATCAACTTTATCAACTGATTTTGAAGGAAAACCCTAAGAGTATTGATGCAAAAGAAGGCAGGGCCCTCACCAAACTTGCGCAAGGTAATTTTGCTTCCGCTGGTACGTTACTTGCTGAGATTCATAAGGAAGATAAAAAACGCTGGCGTACCTTAAACGCATTGGGCATTGTCTTGGTGGAGCGCGGTCAATTAGAAGATGCGGTTGCCTATTTCAAAGCAGCACTTAGAGAACATCCTGATTATCCCGCTTTATTAAACAATATTGGTTTAGCAACCGCCATGAATGGTAATGTCGTGGATGCCGCCAATTATTTAACGCGTGGCGCACAAGCAGCCCCGACCAAAAGCGCGATAAAAAAACAAATACAGTTCAATCTTGCCTTGATTAAAGGCATTTCAGGAGACATGCAGGGTGCAGAGTTCATCTTAAAAGATTTGCTTCCCGAGGCAGGAGTCGCAAATAATTTAGGATTTTATGCGCATCTAGCCAAAAATAATGAGCTAGCAAAAAGCTATCTGAATACGGCACTCACCAAAAGCCCTTATCATTATCAACGGGCATGGGAAAACCTCAATAGCCTAGATAGCACCACCCCGCCAGATGGAAAACCAAAGGGATCGCATTCTTCACGTAAGGTGGTGCATGTTCCTAACCATAGCGCGTCGCGGTAGATTAATCATATAGCTTCGTCATGTTGTTTACAAAAACTATCGCGAGGTCGCGCTATGATTGTATGAGCTATAGCACGAATGCTCATACGGTTCTTTGTTCAACAAAACAAACTGTGCTATAGGATTCTGTATGACGGCAGCCCCCACCCCGCATGAGGCACAACAACGCGCCTCGCACCCCTACCGCTCCGCATGGGTGCAAGCACATGCAGGTTCAGGCAAAACCAAAATGTTGGTTGATCGCGTCGTGCGCATCCTCTTAGAAGGCATCGATCCCTCGCATATTGTCTGCATTACGTATACCAAAGCAGCAGCAACAGAAATGCATCTGCGGATTCTTGCCCGTCTGCGCGCATGGGTGAAGATGGATGAATCCGCACTCAGCACCCACTTATGCGATCTTCAGGGAACACAATCCATCACGCCCTCTATGCTCGCCACTGCACGGCAACTTTATCTGCGGGTGCTGGATGCACCGATGGGCTTGCGTATCCACACCATTCACGCCTTATGTGAGCAGATATTAGCACAATTTCCCAATGAAGCAGGGATCGCGCCACATATACGCATCATGGAGGAGCAAGAAGCGCGCCATTACCTTCAACGTGCCGTGACGACGATGATGCGCCATGCCCATGATCATCCCACAGGTGCATTATATGATGCTATCCATACCATCATGGAAGGCAATGTCAGTGCCTATAGTTTTTCCCAGATGATGCAACTCTGCATTCAGCACCGACGCACCATGGAAAAGCAACTAGCGACAGAAGAAGGTCTGCACACCGCCATCATCCACCTTTATGAAGCAGCAGAACTACCCCGCGACATCCCGATTTCTACCTATATTGCGGAACTGCTTGCATGGGATGCTTCCATGCATCGCACTTTATGCGAACATATGAGGATTATCCATACGCATGGGGGCAGCACCGCCCAAAAAGCTGCACAGCACTTTTTTGCATGGCTAGAAGCGCACCCCGAGAATAGCCCGATCACTCTTGCCGCATGGAATGCCTTAGTGCGTATTCCCCTCACTGAGAAAAACACCATCCGACAGAATCTTTTAACAAAGCCCCTACGCAAAGATCATTGCACAACAACAGAATGGTTGGACAGCTTCTTTGAGCAATGCCTGCATATTCATCAACTAATTGCCCGTGCAGGGCGTACTGTTCTTAGCAATGCGATTATGATCTGCGCTTCTGCCCTTTATCAGCATTATCAACAGATGAAAGCAAGCGAATCCTGCATTGATTTTGATGATCTGATTTTACTCACACGCACCTTACTTGAAGAAACGCATGATGCTGCATGGGTTATTCATAAATTGGATGGCAACATCACGCATCTTTTGATTGATGAGGCGCAAGATACATCCGAGGATCAATGGGCAATCACCCAATATCTATGCGAAGGCATGTTCCAAAAAGGTGGGCAGCACCAGCATAGCCAACATCTTTTTGTGGTTGGCGATAGCAAGCAATCCATCTATTCCTTTCAAGGAGCAGACCCGCACGCCTTTCTAGCAAAAAGATCATGGTATCAGCAACTTGCCAACGCGATGGAACATCCGTGGGAGGATGTACCGCTTGCCACCTCCTTTCGTTCCACCCAAGCAATTCTTGATGTGGTGGATGCTTTTTGCACCAGCACACACCATGATGAAGCCCCCCATCATGCATTCCGCACACAGCAAGCGGGAAGCGTGACACTCTATCCTTTAATCACCACAGCGGATCATAGCACGCTGCACCATCGTGACGCGCTCGCACAGATGATTGCCGATCAGGTTGCTCATTGGTTGCATTCAGGGCGCATCAATCCCGCAACAGGGCTAGCTTTTACGGCAGGGGACATACTCATTCTTGTGCAGCAACGTAACCGCACCCTCTATGCACTAGATCGCGCCTTACGCACGCATAACATCCCCACCGCAGGATTGGATCGCATGGATAGCTCCCATCTTGCCATACGGGATATGATTGCCTTGCTGCAATGGTTATGCGATGCCCGCGATGATGCCGCCCTTGCTGCGCTCCTTCGCTCCCCCCTCTATGCCCTCGATGATGATGCCCTATGTGCTTTATGCGCACCCCGCACAAGCACCGTGTGGGCAGCCCTACATGACGATGCCACCTATGCATCCATCGTTGAAGAACTATCTACACTTCGTCATAAGATGGAACAGGGCGCAACACCGCTTGCACTTCTTTATCACCTCCTTTATGCCCGTGCAGGCATGGCACGCATGATTGCCCGTATGGGAAGCATTGCCCGCGATGTGTTGGAGCATATGCTCTATGCCTTAGAACGCTATGAAGCGCAAGAAACCGTGACCATCTATGGCTGCGTGGCATGGATGCAGGATCAAGAGGGCAGCACCAAGCGCGATCTCGATGATGCCCATGATGCCCTACGCATCATGACCGTACACGGATCAAAAGGGCTTGAAGCACCGCTCGTCATCATTGCTGATATGATTGGCAAAGAATATGGGGCGCGCACCCCTGCCCTTGTGGTCCATCATCATCATGACACCCCCTTGCTACTTTCAATGGGACAAGCAGATGATCGTCATGGCGTGTTTGCGGATGCGGATGCTGCGTATCGCGCCCAACAAGAAGCAGAATCACAACGGCTTTTATACGTCGCCCTCACCCGCGCACGGGATGAACTGCATATGTTTGGTTCAACACGCCCCAACCTTGATAAAGTGCCAACACATAGCTGGTATGCACAGATACAACGCATAATGGAAACCATGGAGGGAACGAGGCGGCACGCACTGCCTATCCAAGAACATGCCCCCTACCGTGCTTTAGGCGAAGCATATACCTACAGCACAGGCACATGCGCCCCTATGGCTGATGCCCATCATCACACTACCCCCTCCTCTTTAGGTGCGCCTCCCTCTTGGATGATAACACCCACTATGCATACACCTTCCATGATTGCATGGCACGCCCCTTCAGACGATACCACCACCACCGATGCGCAAACATCCTTATTCTATGAAAACTCCGTGCAAGCGCATGAAGCATCCGATGCACGCGCCTTTGGCACAATCCTGCATCATTGCTTACAAAAGCAAACAGGCATGAATTATGATGATTTTTTGCAGGCTCTCCCGCACTTCCTCGTACATCTTGCTCCGCATTGGAATGAATCAGACCGCACCACGATGATGGATGCCTTACGGGCTTTAGGCACGGATCGCACCATTCGCGCCATGCTCGAAGCACCCGCGCACAGCGAATGGGGTATTATGGGAAAAATCGATGGCATTCATTATTCTGGTGTGATGGATCGCGTTATTATGCTTCCTGATGCATGGATTATTCTTGAAATAAAAACTGGCATGATGCCTAAGGCGGAAAGCCCCCGCTTCCGCGCCCATTGTCAACAGGTAAAAATCTATCACACCCTCATGCAACAAGCGTGCGCCACCACACACCCGATACGCTGCGCACTACTTTATACCCAACAAGGGCTATGGGTGGATTTATAAATTATTTATAAGCGCAACCCGATGCCCCACGTGATACGCTGTGTATCTGAAGCAAAGCTATCTGCTTGATAATCCGCATATTTCACCTCAGTATAGGCATAGCTGGTGATGGGGATTTGGGTATATGCTCCCCATTCCGTACCATAATCAGCATTACCGTGATCGGCTTGAAAGCTATGATATTGTCCGCGTAATTGCGCACCATTCAGCCATGTAGGAAGCCCGCTACCCTCCTGCACCTGATACAGAACATCGAGATAACGATCCTGCAAACCTTGCTTGGGCGTGTTGACAAACATATCTGCCCAACCATTGAAGGCATGTAAGCTCGCAAGAGGAGTTGCAAAGCCTTTATTGCCATTATCACTTCCTAGAGTTTCCATACCAAGCCATCCTTGCAGACCATGCCCCGCCACCCCTATTGCGCCGTGCGAATAATTGGCATGATAGGAAAGCGGGTTAGCCGCATAATCCATTTGCGTGGCGAATTCTGCACGATAAGTGGCTGCCCATGCATCGATCACATCCACTTTTCCCGTGATACTCATCCCGTAGGTTTGATTAGAATTCATACGCGTAAGTGCCGATGATTCATCAATATCCAGCAGATAGGCATAGGGTGTGAAAGTAGCAAAAGGCAAAGAATGTTGATTCACATTGATCACATGCGCATGTGTATTCCACGTGCCATTGAGGGAATGTTCACCAAAAATACGATTCACACCCGCCACATAGCCATAGGTAAGCGTCGTATCAGACAACGAACTATTGGTTGCCATGATAGCATCCATGGTTTGGTTTTCTTGTCGCCATTCACCCGAACCAATATAGCGTTGATTATCGATATTGATCGCTTGTCGCCCGATATTTAGCACGGTATCAGGAATGCCTTGATAATGCACAAAGGCTTGATTCAGACGTGTGCTGCGTACATCTGCCACAATGGGATAATTGGTTTTACCATTGAGGGTATTGTTGTAAAGATCGTTCCCCACTTCAGAAATATCTTGGATTTCTATCGTTGCTTGCGCATCACGCCATTGTCCTGTGCGGTACCCTGCCCGTGTACGCACGGTTGAGGCACGTCCTTGATCAGGCACAGAGGCTTGATCAACATGCTCAAAGCGATAGCGCATATCGAGATAAGGTGTGCCATGAACAAGCGCATCCGTGAAACCATCCGCAGCAAACGCAGTGGATGAAAGAAGACATAAAGAAAGAGTCGTAAGTAATTTCATAATTTTATCCTGCAAAAAAAGTAGAACACATAATTAACACCATCACACATGCAGCCGTTGCACGCTCATGGAAACACGCGTCCATCATAGGGCGCACGCCTGCATTGCCTTGAGTGGTGTACAACCACATACGCAGTACGCATACGGCATTGAGGGAAATAGAAGCAAGCCATGCACACGCTATCCACGGTTCTTGGGCAAAAGTTCCGCCTAAAATAAGCTCTTCCGCCATAAAGCCTGTGGAGATGGGAAGCCCCGTGCTGATCACCCCAAAAATAAGCATCAAGCCCGCCAAATGTGGCATAGAGGCATAATGCCCAGACGGTTTTAGCATCGACATAGCATGGGGTGTGCGTGCTTCCACCGCAGCGATGCACATAATAAACCCTATCGTTGCGGTGAAGAACGTGAACAGCATCATGTCACCACCTATATGACTCCCCTGATTCGGATAGCTTAGCGCATAAGCAATGAGGGCGCATTGACTCACCACCAACAACGCCAACGCCCGCCGAGGAGATGTCTGCATGATTGCTTGCACAGACGCACACACCGCACCAAATGCAAGCACGCTATGCATGAGAAGATCGGGGGTGGATTCTTGGCTAATGCCAAAGAATAATAGCCCCGCAATGGCAGCACTTATGCTTGCGGCAATCGCTAATGGCACGCGCATGAATAACCGTTGCATGAGGCTTGTGCATGGCGGAAGCACGAACAAGAGCAATAACGGCATGGGTAATGTCACATGCATCTTATCCACGAACAACGGATGCACCATACTAACACTTGTCACTAAGCAACATCCGAGAATGATAGCAATGCTACGCGTGCTTACCTCCCATGCGGGCATAAAGCGCACAATCATCGCAAAGCCCCCAAGGCATCCCACCAGCAACCAATGCGACCAAACAATGCTACCATGCATGTGATGCCACCCTAGATAAAGCACTGCGAACCCGCACTTAGCCATCATGGCGGTTGCGGTACGGCGACGCATATTTTTCTGTTGTTGCGCCTGATGCAGACGTGGAAATGCACTTCTTATATTGGGGATGAGAGAATGTTCACATCGCTGGATGAGGCGTACAGGCATAGCAACCACTGCCCACACGCGCAGCAACAGAGCATCTAATAAACCCCGTTCTAACCCGATACGATAATAAATCCATGCAAGCCGTGGCTGAGTGATAAAAGGCGATATTGTTGGCAGAACGTGTTCACCCAACATTTGATCCACATGCTGACGTTCCGCAATGAGGTTTGGAGCGCGCAGAATGTGCAATGTACGGAAGAAACCATGCCCCACGCAATGCACCAGTGCAAGCAGAGGAAAACCCGCACCAATCTCAACCATAATCATGCCAAGCTGCATGATTGAACCATATGCCATCACGGTTTTAATATCCGTTTGACGATAGCCCACCCAAGCCCCCATCAGTGCAGTGAGCGCGCCAATCACCAGCAATGCAGTGCTAAGCATGGCATGTTCGGCAATCACGGGGTAGATACGCAGCATCAGCAATGCACCCAGATGTACCGATACCGCCCCATAAAAAATCGCACTCGAAGGTGTTGGTCCTTCCATTGCTCGCGGCAACCATCCACTAAATGGGAACAAAGCAGATTTGCCCATCGTTGCAAACAGCAAGCAGCTACCAATCAGCACCGCATGATGTGTTGGGTGTAAGGTTGCCCATAATGCACCTTCCTGCATAGCAAAATGCGCATGATGATCGCTATGATGCAAGATAAGCATTGCCGCAATAATCCCTAAATCAGTGAGGCGATAAATGCTGCATACCCACAGGCTACTACGCACAGGTTGCGCCCGATAATTGAAAAAACTCACCAACAGAATAGAGGCAAGCCCGACTAATTCCCACCCTATCAGCATCACATCAAGGCTTGCGGCTAAACTTGCCACAGTAATGCCCAGCATAAACAGCATGAGCAAACAATAAAATCGATGAAATCCTGCCTCTTTGTGCAGGTAACGCCGTGAGAACACGGCAATGGTACTCACCAATACGAGAGTAAAGACAAGATAAGTCACCGAAAGCGGATCAACAAGCCATGTGATGGTGAAATGTTGATGCCCCACACCAAACCATGCACCTATGGGAAGAAAGATGATGTGATGCGGGGCATATGCGGTTTCAATACCTACCCACGCGGCACATGCAATGGATGTGATGACGGCAAGCATGGTAAAACCAAAAGTGAAGGATTCAGATTGCGCCCGCACATAGCCAATGCGTAGCAACAAAATAGCAAAAAACACAAGTTGCACCATCGGCAACAATGCAACGGAATAATGAGCAAAAGACATAATGATACTCTATATTTAATGTGAAATATGCACAGGTGGCAAATGATGGGCGCGCTTGCGGTAATGATGATCGGAGGAAGCAACGCTTGGGAATTCATGTTGCTCTTGGTGATGTGGTATGAATTGCCCCGCATGATAGCGATACATCTGCCCCGTTTCAGGATGCCACGCAATGAGTTGAATCCACCCATTGCCCACCAACGTACCCACAACGGGATGCGCGTGCGCAATCGCACTCAGACGCTCTGGGGTTGCTTCTACAATCAGCAAGAGACGCATTGCTTCGTGGATTTCCACCATTTGCAATGTGAGTCCCGTCCGCAAATCGGAAAGCGATCCATCCATCACACCGATTAAGCCCGTGATATTATGCGGTAATTTCGTGCCGCATCCATAGATGGCAGGATCAGTCGCACTGAAGAAATATTCCAAATTAATGCCTGCACCCACAGGTCCTGCGGTACGTAGGATGTTGGCAACTATTGCACCATCCGCATCGTGGGTAGGATCATAGGAAATCAGGAAGCATCGACGATCAAGAAACAAATGACGTGTCTTTTCACGCCGTCCAATCACGCACATCGCATTGGTGGAATGCCCATATTCGGGGCGTGCTTCGGCAAAATCAGTCGCATGTTGTTCAGCATGATATTTAGCGGTGCGCAATCCCTCCGCATGATGCGTATGGGTAAAGCGACGTGTGCGCTCATGAGCATCACGATGGCACGCCTCATTCATCCACCCATAGGCATGTTGAAACGCATGGGTCAGATGTTTTGGGATCATATCCGTATCATAATATTCCATCTGATCATTGGTGGTATTATGGTATCCCCCCACAAACCATGTCGCATCAGAAAGTATGATGCCACGTTCTTGGAGTATGTGTCGTACTGCACTGTCATTTGCCATCGCTGCAAAGGCACGCGCATTGGCATTGCCGCAGCCTCCCCCCGTTGCCCCGCAATTATACGCGGCAAGATGCGGATTATTCAGGCTTGAAGAACCATGCCCCAAAATCAACACAATCGGTGAGAAGCTACGGGTCATCCCCATGCTTTTGAGGATATTGCACACAATATCTGCCCGTTCAATCACGCTATATTCATGAAGATCAAGCCGTGTAACAGGATGCGCAAGCCCGACATGCGCACAATGATGCACGATACGATGCGTCAAATGGGGAGCAATGGCGCGCCCAAGCAAAGGTAGAGGTTTCACTAACCATCCCACCAACGACCACGCCGTACCCAGCATCAGAGTTTTGCGTGAGATGCGCACTAGGTTCACTATGCGCCCACGCTTTGCGCGTGCCTTGCGGTAGGCGTGTGCTTCTTCAGGATGGATGGCGACTTCATGCACATGATGCTTTGGTGTAACCACCACAGGGCAAAGCGGGCGCGAATCCACATCATCAATACCTTGATAATGCATAGCAACGCCAAAAAATCCCGCTACGCCATAGGTAACAATCTGTGGATTCACTTCTTCCATATGGCGACGGAAGGATTCTTCACGTTCATCCATACAGCATACTACCTGCAAAGCAACTTCTGTGGGTGCATCACCTCCATGCTTTTGATGTGCAAGTAACGCATCCAGCATAGCTTGACGATAATGCCGCTCAAACGCCAAATGATAGCAATAACGCCGCTGCACTTCGTTAAATGTTCGCACCTCATCCAGCCACGCATTGCAGGATGCAGCATCATGCAGATGCAAACTGGTCATACCTAGCCCAACGGCTGCTTTGGTTGCCTCATAGCACATTAAAGCATGATGATTGCTCTGCATGATGGATGGTTCAGTTGCACCAAACATGGCATGATATTCCAGCCATAATTGCACGGCAAGATAATCATGCAACGTGGCGGGAATAGGATGGATAGGGATTTTTTCAGGATGCGTTTCATATTGATGAAACATCCCTGCCCAACCGCGCAACATCAAAGCACGCTGCGTTAGATAGGTTTCCACCGCATGATAATCTGCAAGCGCAATACCACGTGCATTCAGACATTCCGCTATCACATCCCACGCACTCATCCCCTTGCGCAAGATACGCCGTGCATCCCGCGTAAGATCGCGTTCCCACTCAGAAAAAGGTGCGCTAAATGCTGCATAATACGCCATCACGCAAGCAAAAAATCCTTGCTCACGATTCGGCATAGCAATCAATGCCACCCCTTGATCCAGATATGCCCCCGCCAAGCGCACCAGCACAGGACGCACCCGATCCTCCATTGCCTCATGAGATGCAGATGAGGAACAAGGCGTATCCGCATATTCCATCAACCGTTCAAAGATGCTATGTTCCATAGTAGTGAGTGGTTGATGCTCAGCCATCCACCATGCCAGTGCATCATGAGGGGGGAGTTCCAACGGATGCGTCAACCGCCATGTGCGATAATCCCGCCTTGTGATGTTGGGCATATGGCACACCAGCGTATCCGCCTGATGATCGGCATGTTCATACTCTTGGTACGCGACCATGCAATCTGCTTGCGTGATTCTCCCCTCACGCAGGGCGTGAATGTAGAACGACTCCGCCATAAATGGCTCTGCCCCATAAAGACGTGATCCTTCCAATACGGCATCAAAAAAGGGCTTCTCCTCTAACATATGCAACGTATTATGATGCACGAAAAAAGATAAGGGTGATTGCGCAGGAAGAATATGCGCTACATGATCCAGCGCATGTAGCAGTGCAGAGTGTGGTTGCGCATCATGATCAAACATATATGGCGCATAATCATGCGTGCAACCATGAGAATGATTATGCAGGGACATACATGTTTCTCCCTCTCCAACGCGTTGCTTCAGGGTGATGCGATGCCGCACGAAACTTCTCTAATCCCACCACTTCATAACTAATCTGCGGACGTTCACCAAAAATCCCTGCTAAACCACTCAAGAAGGTATGATCCACCAGCACAGCACCAGATGCATCAATTTCCACATGGCGCACATGAGCAGGTGCAGATTGCAAGGCTTTTTTCACATGGATAAGGCTAGGGAATGCTGCCGCACCATGAATTACCATACGCATCGTTTCATTGCTTACTTGCTCGGTATGTATTACAGGACGGAACAATGAGCCAAGTCTGCCTCCGCGTATCATGTGTAGGGCAATTTTCAGGGCAATACCCGTTCCTACACCTATGAGCAAATCCGTTGCAAGCGTTGTGACCAAGGTGACTAAGAATAACAAAAGCTGATCCGCTCCAATATGATACATATGACGAAACTCATGCGGTGATGCCAAGCGGAATCCAACAAAGACCAACATCGCTGCGAGTGCTGCAAGCGGAATAAGTTGCAACAAAGAAGGCAATGTTGCCACGAAAACCAAAAGGAACAAACCGTGAAAGGCATTCGCTTTGGCAGAATTTGCGCCCGCATCCACATTCGCTTTGCTTCGCACAATCTCAGAGATCATCGGCAATCCACCAATCAAAGAGGATATAAGATTTCCTACGGCAAGGGCAAATAAGTCTTTATCCAACTTGGAAGTACGATGCTTGGGGTCTATCCCATCAATCGCTACCACACTTAGAGTCGATTCAATCGTTCCAACTAATGCAAACATGATAATATATTTGATAGAAGTCATCGTCATGATCATCGAGAAATCAGGAAATGCAATACCAGAAAGAATGGAGGCAGGAAGCTGTACAAGATTTGCTGCTGATACTGTATAATCATGATGAAAGAAATGATAAGGATGAGCATGAGGTATGTCGCACAAAATTGCCAAAGGTATCACCACAATCAATACAACTAATTGTGCAGGAATTTTGTTCATGAATGCACCTCGGCGTATTTTAGGCCATGCTACAAGAATCGCAATGGATAATAACCCAATCCCCGCAAGCAACGGGTTAGCGTGCATCAAGCTGTTTGGAATCTCAGCAATCAAACCTAAAATCTCTTTGGATGCAGGTTTCACTCCTACCATTACATGAATTTGCTTGGAAATAATGATGATACCAATCGCTGCTAACATCCCATGCACGACAGAACGTGAGAGCGTAATGCCAAAGCGTGCCGTGCGCAATGCGGCAAGAGCCATTTGTACTATGGCAGCAACCACGCCGACAGCAAGGGCGCGATGATAACCCACCAATGGATCACCCGCCCCTAGTTCAGTGACAGCACCAAGTACAATCACAATCATGCCTGCGGCAGGACCTTTGATGGTAAGGGCAGAGCCTGAGAGCGGTGAAACAATCAAGCCACCAATAATCGCCGTCATAATGCCGGCAATCGGTGGGAATCCACTTGCGACAGAAATCCCTAAGCAGAGGGGGAGCGCGATAAGAAAAACTAAAAAACCTGCTTGTGCATCGGCAAGCAACGCACCATACGCGCTTGCTGATACTGCAGTTTTGGGACTAACAGACATAAAATATTCCTTTGAAAGATACATGATAGATAGAGAAATTTCGGCAACCACACGCAATATAGGCGTATCTCTATGTTTTTTTAGAGATTTTTTACGTTCAATATTGTATGGCGCATTCTCATCATAGAGAACATAGAAAGAACTAGAGCGCGACAAAACCCATGATTCCAGTACGAATCACAAAATGAAGCACGTTCTATGCGCGGGCAACAGGCGGGGCGCAGGCGGAATGGAGAATAAACCATGAATGGCTTTGTGTGCAATCTATGCATTCTATACGCTGCACGCACATACGCGCCACGAAGCAAAGGGCGCAAAAAGCAATGCCCCACGCCATGAATCGCCAAAGATCATCACTTCCTTTAGGCTCTTTTTCTAAAGATTCATATTCTATGGTGTAGGCTTCGTGGAGATAAAAAGGAGAAGATGAATCAGAAGAATATGCACTATCATCTACCGTCAGTGATCGCGCAACATAGTTGATTCCCAACGCCATCATGAGGACGAACACCATCATCAACACATAACGCATGTGAGCCATTAGAGCCACTCGACAAAGTTTGCGATAATTATTCATGCAGTCCTTAGCGCAACTCACTGTATCTTATACATAATGAGCTTATATTAAAAATATATAAACTTAATGTAACATAAAATTATGTGCAGCGCAATAGGAATTTTCACACATCGGCACGGCAAACGTCATAACGTGATGATATATGAACTATACCATTCAAAGTTTAGTTCCTTTTTCACGGCGGGTATGCTATAGCTCAGCATTCAATCAAACATTCCCTTATTTATGCATAGAAAAATCATTGACATCACGGTTTGGGGCTTATTGCTCGGACTGATCGTAGCGACTCTTTGGCCATTTGTGGAACAAAGCACATGGATTGGTGACATTTTGCTGCAAACACGCATCTGGACATTATATGCCAGTGCGGTTGTGCTTGGCTTGGCACTATGCACACGTCGCTTCATGGCTGGATTACTCATCGCCATACTCAGCATTGTGCATCTCACCATCATTGCACAGTCCATCCACCCTGCACCACGGCTTGAAGAAGCCGCCAATGCCCCACACTACCGCATCATGACGATGAACATATGGAAACATAGGCACAACCTAGATGATGCAATCCGTGCCGTAGACAGCGTCAATCCTGACATCTTATGGGTTCAAGAACTCAACAAAGAACGGTTTGATATGCTCTATGCAGGAATAAGAAAAAACTATCCCTATTATGCCCCACGCAATCCAGAATTGAGCAATAAATATGAGCGCGCATTTTTTTCCAAATATCCTTTTGAGGAGGAATGGGATCTCACCCTAGACCCACATTATAAGCGATGGCACGTTATTTTTCATGCCTATTTCTCAGATGCCGTCAACTCGATGCATTTTGTGGGGCTGCACTTGCTTTCACCACGCACCCAAGAACGTGTGACCTTCCGCAATGAACAAGTTAATTACCTCAATGAGCGATTACTCACCCGCAAAGAGCGCGCACGCCCCCTCGTCATGGCGGGGGATATGAACAGTGTTACATGGCAGCCAATGATTGAATCTTTGATGCTGTATCATCAGCTAGCGCACACCCAGGCCTCCCTCTTTAGCACGCCTCTGACATGGCCCACCAGCATTCCGCAATGGATGCGTGTCCCTATTGATCAGATTCTAGTACAACGAGGATGGTGCAGCGGAGATTTACAGCGTGCGCCCGCTACAGGATCGGATCATGATGCTGTGTATGCCGATATTGCCCCGTGCGATCATTAGCGCACAGGGAATATCTGCACACGCCTCATAATAACGCTTATTTTCTCACCATGTTAACGATCGTCGTGTCAGGATATTTATTATCCGCACCCGTTGCTGAATCTACGCCCCAGCCAATCAGACCACCTAAAATGATATTGCCTGCAACAAAGCCTTCAGTGCCTGATTCAAGCACTTCTTTCGTATCAACATAACCGTCTTTCATACATGTCACAGTAATATCATGCTTTGTTCTTTCCACTACTGTTCCACCGGGGGTACAATTAATCGTGGCAATAACTTTGCCTTCTCGTGACAACTCACATCGAGCGCACGCAGGGTTGCTATCGATAGATAATGTTTGGCTTTTGCCTTCGATAATCGTCGCGCAACTGCTTAAGCCAAGCAATGCAATACTTGCTGCTATCATTTTATTCATAGTCATTTCTCCTTTGTTCATAATTTTCGACATACTATATGTGCTTCCACCATAAATCATAGTATTATGATCATTCTTTGACGAAAAAATGAAATATTTTTTAGTCAAACGACCATATAGATACAGATATTTCAACAAACATCATGATCATTTCTGCCGTCCTTCCAGCACGTCACGGTTGCTAAACACGAAGCGGGTATAGAACCAACTGAGTCCAAGCAAGCTCAGACCAAGACCAAAGAATGAGAATACTCGGAATAATCCTTCCAGTTCCGATGCATCATATACGAACACTTTGCCCACGGTGAGAATCATAATCACCAGCGAGGCAATGCGCATCATCTTATCTTTCTTGAGCGTCCCGAAAAAGAGCAGCGCAATGCCAAACAGTAGCCACACAACAGAATATGTGTAGATTTCTGCATTTGTGGTTTCAAAACCATTCAAATATGCGCCGTGAAATAGTTGGCGAATATTGAAAGAGAGCAACGTAAAGGCGAGCAGAAGAATAAAGCCATACCCATATTTATGCCACTGTACTGTACCTATATGCGATAATTCCTGCATGACCTTCCATGTCCATAGGATAGGTACGCCATAGGTGAGTAGCAGCGCATTGAATATTGGTACTTCACCTATGGTTTGCGATGACCAAAGCGGGTTATATGCGATAAAATCGAAATAGCCAATCCTAAATACCGCAACACCACACAGCACAAATCCGCTTAATCTCACGGCTTCACGCAGATAATTTTTGCCAATCCATAAACACGCTAATCCATATAAGAACACTATGTTGGTGATAACGCCACGCTCGATAAATCCAGCTTTTACAAAGAGTATGTTTTCATCCACATGAAAGGCATGGCGGGTGAGGTAATAGCCCATCACGCCGATAAGGGCAATAGCAGCAATTTCTAGTGAGCATACCAGTCTATCGTCTTTGCGCACGCGCAGCAGATAACTGCCCGCCACAAAAAACAATGCAGGTAAGCCAAGCTGGAAGATTGGCCAGTTGACGATAGGGATACCCCGTTGAAAGGCAAATTGTGCTTCCACCAAGCTATATGCAGTGAGTTGCACCAACAAAATCATTTGCGGCATCAGCAAAAAGCCAAACACACACGCCAGTATGCCCACAATAGTGCGCAAAGCCTTTACGTCCACTTTCACATTAATCCACGCCATGGCACATAGTTGCGCCGCAAATGCAACGGAAAGAAACTCTCGCGGTAGTTCAATGGCAAGTGCCACCGATAAAAATGCCGTACCCGCACCTGCATAGATTGCCATCAAATGCTGCTTTTGCGCATAATCATTCGGTATGTCTTGAATAATTTTCTGCAAGGCGATTGTACTAAGTCCAGCAAAAATAAGCGCAAGAAGCCCCCAAAACATGGGAATGAAAATACCAAATTCGGTATCGCAAAGCGTATAATATCCAATCAGATAATAGCCAATGCTTGCTGCTGCCGTCAGTCCCGCCCAACTAAGTGGGCGTTCACTGCGCGATTGAAGGAGATACCCGCTACCAATATAGAGCGCACCAAATATGCTGATAGTTAAGGCAAAAGCGTGTACGTCTGGTGTATTCCATGAGGCAAGCATGACCGCATTCACCGCCATTGATACCCACGGCACGAAACCATACAGCTTTTGGCTGAAGAACGCAAGACCGATACCACCTAATGAGATAAACCCAAATAATGCCCACTCCATGAAGCCAAAACCAGCATGTAATGCAATGACACCCGTAAGCAGCATTGCCCCACCAACTGTCAGATAATTAAGGGCAGATATGATCTTCATGAGATCGGTAATATTGGTGCTTTCTTCTTCATAGTACTGCTTGGATGTAGCAACCACTGTTGCACTCACTGCCATCAAAAACAGACCAAGAGTGATAGAATCGCTAGGGGTGAAATTAGTTCCAAACACCCACACGCACACCCACAAAAATGCTCCAATAACAGTAGGAATTGCCATTGCCCACCAATGCTTTTTGCGAATCACGACCAAAATACCTGTGATAACAAAATAAAGATAGATGAACAATGTCGGTGCGCTTGGATCATTTGAGCCAATCATTGCGGGCGTGAGAAAGCCACCAATGAGTCCAAGCAAGGCAATAGGCATACCGTGCCGCAGAGATAAAATGACTGCAGTAGCCGTCACCACTGCCATGCCCGAAAAACCAATAAATGCCGGTACAAAATTGTAAAGGCTGGTTGCCGCAAACATGCAGACATATAAATCTGCAATCCCTGCTCCTGATAATGCCTGTGCGATGCGTGTGCCATTAGCAAAGCCCTCCTTGCCGCGCACCCACTGTGCAGCATAGAGCAAAGTTGCGCCGAACATCAGCCCCAACACAACGCGCACAGTAGGGCTTAATAATCCTGCATCAATCGAATATTTGACCATGAAGAAGCCTGCAAATGCCAATGCTACCCCTCCAATCCACACAGGCAAACGTGCGCCGAACTGTTGTTCAAAGCTAACGCGCTCTTTCGTCTCAATGCTCTGTTTTAGGAAATTGTCTATCATACTATCGGTGACAATAGACTCATCAAAGGGTGGTTGTTCCTCCTTTAATGTAGCTGCATCAGCCACCACATGGCTATCTTGTTGCCATGGGGTTTTATACGGCATAACAAGATATGTTGGCAGAGTGACCCCTTCTTTTTCAAGGAATCTAAAAATACCGCGCATTTGTCCCTTCATGGTATCCACTTCTTCGCGCAATGCCTGAATACGACTGCGATTAATCCATGGAAGAACGAGGCTTGCTAAAAATAAGAAGCCAAATCCCAATGCTAACAATATTTCCATACCATGCCTCGTTTTTGCGATTGTATTTTCGGATCATATCATATAATTATACAGTGTGCAATAATAATTTTACAGTGTATAATTAAGGGCAGTCTATGGCAAGACGCAGCGAACATAGTAGAGATGAATTAAAAAACCTTGCCGTACAAGCAGGAATCCAGCTTATTGAAGAAAAAGGCTTTTCTGGTTTTAGTGCGCGTGCAGTGGCAACCAAGATGGGATATACCGTTGGGACGATTTATCACCTATTTGGTACGTTGGATGAGTTTATCTTGCATATTAATGCCACCACGCTCGATCTTTGGTATGCATCTATGGAACATGCGCTTACAGGCACTAAAGAAGAAACAACCGTTCATATATTAGCAAAAGCCTATTTGAGCTTTGCGCATCAGCATTATGCGCGATGGTCTGCGTTATTTGAACATCGCATGGCAGAAGATAAGCCATTGCCAGAATGGTATCTACCAAAAATGACCCGCTTTTTTGCATTATTAGACCATGAGTTGTTACCGCATCTAAATAATAATCACGCACAAACACGTACCGCAGGAAAAGCATTATGGGCAGGCATTCATGGTATTTGTGTGCTAGCTCTTTCTGGAAAACTCGATTTAGTGAAGGCGGAATCGCCTGAATCATTGGTGATGATGCTGGTTGATGCTACACTTGCGGGGCTTAAGCATTCGCCGATTCAACACTGAAACGCGCCACTGCCTACATTGAAAATTATAGGCAGTGGCGCGTTTCAGTGTTGAATCGGCGGAGAATATAATAAAGATCAAGGAACATATCGAACGAAACAAACCGTTACCGATGCGCAAATGGATAGAGTATCCGACACGATTGTGTTGAACGTGATTGATCAGATTCTTAAGGATGGCACGATTCCGAGTATTGTCAACATCGCGGATCAGGATGCTCTGCCTGCAGCAAAGGACTTGTTTAATAACGATGTTGCAGGATGGGCGGGTAATCCGTTGTTTTTATTTCTTAATTATGATGCGCATTTTAATAATTACATCATAGAATCAAGTGATACCTATGACACGCTTGCAATGCTTAAGGCTATCAAAGAATATTTTGGTGAAAATGGCGTATGGAATAATGATACGAAAGAATTATTGTTAAGTGCGTATGATAGTATAACCACAGTGGAGGCAACGGAAACGATCAAACGTGCGGGGTGGCGCGTCTATGATCTCTTGGAGGCAGCGTATGGTGAACATGATGCACGGCTCACGCCTTCTTTAGTTGATGTGTTTTTCTCAAATGTAGTCGTCGGTTCGCATGGGGATGATCCTGACGTAAAAGGAAAAGATGATAAAGAAGATGTAATCCATGCCGGCACAGGGAATGATACGATTTTTGGCTCGGGCGAAGATGATATTATTGATGGTGGCGCAGGCGTGGATGTGGTGGATTATCGTGCAATGACCGACAAAGTACGGGTTGTTGCAGGCAAGTAAGGTGCGATGGGGAGCATAGGCACATTCCTATTGGACGTTTTTTTTGATGTCGATCATGTGTACGATGTGGAATATATCAAAGGTTCATTAACGAATACCAATATTATTTACAGTAGTGATAATGTGAAAGAAGTCCACGGCGGGGGAAAAACAGATGCACTTGAACAACATGGCGGTCAAAACAAGCTATATGGCGAATTAACACAACTTCATGGAGGTTCTGGCACGGATCACTTCGGCATCTTCGGTTGGGGAGCGATAAAAGATGTTGAACGCAATGACCGCGTCTATGTTAATAATATGCAAGTCACGGGTGGGGAAACACCGTTTATTTATGATATGCCAGCAGCGTGGAATCCTTGGCAGGGGCATCTTTTGGCATTATTTAATGGTTCACCGCAAGAAGAAAATGGCGCAACATTGGGCGTGAAG
>RDZH01000027.1 GCA_004293935.1 Alphaproteobacteria bacterium
AAATTTATCTCACCCTACGATAAACTCGTTCAAGAATTTGACCAAAAACCCCATCTATTCAACATTAATCCAATCCATAAGTTGATGGGACTGAACAAAAAGTTACAGTAGCGTTACAAAGAATGTGTTACTCATGAAAAAAATCATAAATCTGTTGCGCAATGCGCGCATTAATGCCCTCCACTTTGCACAACGCCTCATAGGATGCCTCGGCAACCGCTTTGCTTGATCCAAAATGCAGCATCAAGGCTTTTTTGCGTGCTGATCCAATATTGGGAATATCATCTAATACGGAATGTTGCATGGCATTGGCACGCTTGATGCGATGAGAGCTAATCGCAAAACGATGCACTTCATCACGCAACCGTTGCAGATAATGCAGGGTGGGATTATTCACAGGCAGTTGAAACGGCTCGCGATCAGGCATAAAGAAATGCTCCCGCCCTGCATTACGATCCACCCCTTTGGCAATACACACAAAGGGAAGATTTTCGATGCCTAAAGTAGCAAGCACCTCTGCGGTAGTGGACATATGCCCTTTGCCGCCATCAATCAATAATAAATCTGCCCACATGCCAAGGCTGCGATCGGGGTCTTCCTTACGAAGGCGAGATAGGCGACGGGTAAGCACTTGTTTCAACATGGCATAATCATCACCTGCGGTTAGTTCTTCCAAGCGAATCGTAAACCGACGGTACTGTGATTTCTCAAAGCCCTGCTCCCCGCTAACGATCATTCCGCCTACCGCGTGCGTGCCTGAAATATGGCTATTATCATAGACTTCAATGCGTTTGGGCGTGATCTTCAAACCAAACACATCACGCACCGCTTCTAGGTGCTTCAATTCACTGGTGCGCTGCGCCAAACGTAATTGCAACGCCGTCTGCGCTTGATTTTGCAAGGCTTCCACCACACGCTTGCGCTCCCCGCGTTGCGGCACACTTAACTCAACTTTACGCTGTGCATTCATGCTGAGGGCATCTTGCAGCACCTCTACATCCTTAGGCGTGCGATCCAGCAAAATCAACTTCGGGATGGGGTGCGTCTGATAATATTGCCCCATAAATGCCGTGATTAATTCCTCGGGAGTTTGGTCACTAAATTGTGCAGGAAAATAGGCATGATTGCCAAAATGCATCCCCGCCCGAAAAAACCATATCTGCACACATGCTTGCCCTGATTCATGATGGCACGCAATGACATCGGCTTCTTCGAGTGTACTTTGCACCATCTGTTGCTGCTCTTGAATCTGCGTGAGAATACGAATACGATCCCGACACACACTTGCCCGTTCATACTCATAGTTTTCTGCATGAACCTGCATCTCTTGGGTGAGTTGCTCCTGCACCTCACGATTCTTACCCCGCAAAAACTGGCTTGCCTGACGAATGAGGCTGGCATAATCTTGCTTATTGATGATGTTCACGCATGGCGCGCTGCATCGTTTAATTTGATATTGCAAGCATGGACGGGTGCGATGTTGAAAGATAGTGTCGCTACAAGGGCGTAACAAAAATGCTTTTTGCAGCAATGTAATGGTTTCATCCACGGCTTGTGCGGATGCGAATGGACCAAAATAGGTTTCATCTCGCGCTTGCGCCCCGCGATGTTTGACGATTCTTGGGAATTCGTGATTGGTGAGGCATATATAGGGATAGGATTTATCGTCTTTCAACAAAATATTATAGCGGGGCTGATATTTTTTAATAAGCGTTGCTTCCAACAGCAAGGCTTCCGCCTCATTGCGCGTCTCAATCACCTCCATACGCACTGTGAGTGCCACCATCCGCATAATACGGTTTGATAAGCCTGACGTGCTGGTATAATTACGAATACGGTTACTAAGATTCTTGGCTTTGCCCACATACAGCACCGCATCATCTGCACCGATCATACGATATACGCCTGATTTCGTGCTGACACGCTGTACAAATGCAACAATATATTCGCGCCCTTTGAGTTGCTCGTGTTCCATAAAAACTACCTCGTCATTCCTGCGTAGGCAGGAATCCAGTAACGACAGTACGATCTGGATACCCGCCTTCGCGGGTATGACAATATTGTGGATTTATACACCATACCTCCTTATGATCGTGATACATCCAGCTTACGATAGCGCAACATGATGAATGCAGGCGTGACTAATAGAGTCAACACCGTTGCAAAAGAAAGCCCCCCTGCAATCGCCGTGGATAATTGTACCCACCACTGACTCGATGGCGCGCCAATGGTAATATCACGCTCAACAAAGTTGATATTCATACTCAATGCCATAGGAATCAAACCCAACACAGTTGTACCTGCGGTAAGCAAAATAGGACGAAGGCGTACCGATGCCGCAAGCAACAATGCATCTTGCACCTTCATTCCTTGTTTGCGCAACACATCAAATGTATCAATCAGAATAATGTTATTATTCACCACCACACCTGCAAGGGTAATCACCCCTACCCCACTCATCACAATACCAAAAGGCGCACCACTAATCAGATGCCCAATCAATACCCCGCCCGTGGATAAAAACACCCCCGTCATAATCACGAACATACGGTAATAGCTATTAAATTGTGCCGTGAGCAATACCACCATCGCAAATAATGCAATCGCAAAGGCTATGCTTAAAAACTGCATCGCCTCTTTTTGTTCTTCATCTTCACCTTTGAAACGGATGGATACTTCAGGATCAAGATCCAAGGTTGTGAGTAAATCTGCAACCTCTTTCACCTTACTATCCACCACCACACCTTCTTTCACATCCGCTTTGATGACCATGGTGCGTAGCCCTTCTGAACGCTGAATAGTCGTGATCGCGTTTTTTGCTACGCGCTTCACAAAGTTACTGATAGGCTCTAATGACCCTACGGACGTGAATACACGTTGCTGCGCTAATTGATCCAAGGTACGAAACGTCTCAGGAAAGCGCACCACAATATCAATTTCATCATCGGCATCATCAGGGCGGAATGCATTCACTTTCACGCCATTGGTTGCCAATTTCAACACTTGCCCTATTTGCGCTACGGAGACATCATTGCGCCCTGCTTTTTCGCGATCAACCTCATATTCCCACTCAATAGCGGGTTTTGGGCGATCATCTTCTATGTCTCGTAAACCCTCAACCTTCGCAAGTGCATCCACTACACGTGTCACCATCGGTGCGATACGTTCTGGATCACGGCTTGAGAATTCCAGTTGCAATGCCTTGCCCGTTGGCGGCCCTTCTTGCTGCTTTGCTGTTTCAATGATCACGCCCGATAAATCCATAAGACGCTGCCGTGCATCATTTAATATCTCAGCGGCCGGGCGACGATTTCGCCATGATACAAATTCAAGCTGCACAATGCCAATCGTATCCAATGGAATATCGCGTACCGTGGTTGCTCCTGCTTGCGTGAAGAAAAAACGCACCTCATCTTTTAAGGGTTCAATGCGCTTTTCCACCTGCTTCATGATGCGATCTTTTTCTTCTAAGGAAAGATTCCCAACACTACGCACTAAAATATTAGCATTTTTAGGTTCAATATCTGGAAAGAATTCTACTCCTGGACCTGCAAAGAAAAAGATGGCATATACGGCAAATACCCCGCCCACTTGAACAAATACGGTGCGCCACGGACGGTGCAATATGCGTTTGAGCAAGGCAACATAACGCTGCGTGAAGGGATGATCCGACATAATTTCATGATCTTCATCCCCATCTATCACGGTGCGCGCCACTTTTTTGCTACGCATCACCGCACCCATCGTCGGAATAAAGATCAACGCCACGATGAGGGATGCGAACAATACCACAATCATCGTGATTGGCATATATTTCATGAACTGCCCAACAATCCCCGGCCAAAAGAGCAAAGGGAGGAACACCAATATGCCCATCAAGACACTTGAGAAAATTGGCATAAACATACGACTTGCAGCGCGTTGGAAGGCATGTTTTGGGGTAAACCCGTGTTGATGCATCAAGCGATCAGCATATTCACACACCACAATCGCCGCATCTACCACCATCCCTGAGGCAAGAATCATACTGAACAATACCACAATATTCATCGTATAGCCCATCATGCCAAGCACCAACACCCCCATTAAGAAGGAGGCAGGAATAGAACTTGCCACCAACAATGCGGAGCGGACTTCCATTGTCAATAGCACCATCAACAATACCAACAACACCGCAAACACAATGTTATTTTCTAAATCACTGAGCATCTCACGCACTTCATCGGAGGTATCTTGCGTGTAGGACACCTCAATATACGATGGCCAATAGAGACGTTCACGATCCACCACCTTTTTCACCTCGGCAATCGTATCAATCAGATTCGCCCCTGCGCGTTTTGATACGGCAATACCCACGGAGGGCTTACCATTAATGCGGGCATGGCTTTGGGCATCCTTAAAGGTTCGGCGTATGGTGGCAATATCTTTCAATACCACCACCTTATCTTTAGTATTGATAATCGGGATATGCATCAAATCTTTCGCATTCTCGATGAGTCCTGAAAGTTTGATGCGAAACTGACCATGATCATGATCCATCTGCCCCGCAGCAATCAGAATGTTGTTATTCTGCACACGGCGTAACACTTCCGCAGGGTTGATATTATAGCCCTCTAGGGTACGTGGATCGATGAGGATTTCTAGCACCTCCTCGCGTTCCCCTGCAATTTTTGCCTCCAGCACGGCACTCACGCCCTCAATATCATCACGCAAACGTCGCGCCAATGTGATGAGGGTGCGTTCATCCGTATCACCACTCAACACCACATTCACTACAGGGAACTGGCTAAAATTCACCTCATTGACCTTAGGTTCATCCGCTTCCGCAGGTAATTCCGCCTTGGCACTATCCACCGCTGCCCGCACATCCGCCAATGCGGCATCAGGATTAAAACCTGCACGAAATTCCAGCGTCACGGAGGCAAAACCTTCTTGCGCCGTTGCTGTCATATTCTTGACATTATCAATCGTGCGCAACTGTTTCTCCATAGGGCGGATGAGCAACCGCTCCCCATCCTCTGGTGATATGCCTTCCAAAAACATGGATACATAAATAATCGGCACTTGCACATCGGGGGATGATTCTTTAGGAATCTGCACATAAGCCACGCTGCCTGCAATCATAATGAATGCAAGCATCATGAGTACGACTCGATGCGAACGAATGGATAAGCTAATCAAATTATCCATCATAGGACGATTCCTTACTGATCAAGTATCAAGGCTTCTTGCGGGGTAGGTTCAAAAGTCAAACGCTCCTGCGCCACCTTCATGCCATCTGTGACATAATGATGCCCTGCAATGAGAATCTGTGCATGTTCTTCAAGCCCACTCACCCATACGCCCTCTGCATCTTCAGATAATATTTCTACCGTTTGCGCATGTACCTTGGAATGTTCATCAAGCGTTTTGATACGTATCACCCCCGCATCATCCAATGACAATGCTGATGATGGGATATAATGCCCCTGCGCGTAATCAAGCGGTACTTTAATGGTGATATTCTGCCCTGCAATCAGCTTTGTCTCAGGATTATCCAACGTCACTTCCATAGGATAGCTGCGCGTTTCATCCTGCGCCACATGCGCAAGCATCGATAGTCGCCCGACATGCTCGCTACCATCTGCTAATATCACACGGATCGGAGCTGCCTCATCAACAAATGAACGATCCGCTTGACTGATATGCCCAACACCCAACATCGGATCAAGTGACACCATACGCGCCACCGCACCTTCTGCACCAAAAACGCCAATCCCTCCAAAATCACCAACTTCAACATGAATCGATTCCACCACACCATCAAAAGGCGCGATAACTTTGGTGAAGCCAATTTCTTGTTTCATGCGTAAAATGTCCGCACGCGCTTGTTCCAACTCCGCTGAAGATCGAGCGCGTGTAAGAGCAGATTCATAGCCCTTGGCATAAAGTTTACGGCGTGCTTCAAACTCTTTTTCACGAAAAGTCAAGGATGCATAGGCAGCCTTTAAGCGTTCTTGCCTATCTTGCATATCTAGCTGGATAATCGCATCCCCCGCTTTGAGCTTCTGCCCTTCCTTCGCGATCACTTCTTTCACTTCGCCCGAAGTTTGTGCCATGATCTTCACATCTTTTGATGGTTTAAGCTGCCCTTGCACCGTTGCGATACGCTGCACATGCTGCGCTTGGCTACGGCGTACCACTAAGCGCATCTCTTGATCTGATAGATTTGATGCTTTAGGCATCATGCTGGACTGTTCTTGATTGCGTTCTGAGACCACCACCCCTGATCCCACCCATAGGCATGTGATGATGGTGATGCACAAAGCAACACGTTGTTGAGAAGAAAGTTTTTTATACCATTGACGCATAGAGATTCCGCTGTATGATGCTGTTACGATCGCATTTTTGTTTGCATTTTTTGTTCGCAATGTCGTAACGTGCATTGACCTGAATAGAGAAATAGAATAAACCTTGTAGTTCGTCAAGTAAGGATATGATGTTCTTATGATTTCTGACCATTAATTATGCTACCGTTCACATATTATGACATTATACACTGCACCGCTTTTGCCCTCTGGGCTACAAGATAGCCTCACTCCTGCGACAGAGTATGATCGCCACGTCACCAATAAGCTATTGGATCGATTCACTTTATTTGGCTATGCGCAAGTAGCACCGCCATTGATGGAGTTTGAAGATACATTGCTTTCAGGCAAAGGAGCGGCGCATCAATATAATAGTTTTCGCGTCATGGATAATGCCTCACAGCGCATGATGGCGGTGCGTGCGGATATTACCCCGCAAATTGAGCGCATCGCCCGTTCACGCTTGCATCAAAAAGATGCGCCCTCCGTGTTGCGACTTTCCTATGCGGGGCAAGTATTGCGTGTTGCGCCATCGGGGCTTTCCCCTAAAAGGCAACTACGCCAAGCGGGCATTGAGATGATCGGGCAACGTAGCCATATTTCTTCCCTTGAAGTACTCACGGCCGCTCTTGAATCGCTTGAATTGCTCGGACTCAATCAATTAGTGGTGAGTTTCTCACTTGCGGGGCTGTTTGAGGCGTTATTCCATCATTGCTTGCCCGCCTCACAGGCAATTATTCATAAAGCGATTATCCATAAGGATATGGGATCACTGCCCGAAGCGATGCCCTACAAACAACAGACTTTAGCCCTTTTGCATGGTACGATTGTGACGGATGGCTTGCCTGCGAGCGCACAAGAAATGATCAACCATATGTGCGAACTTCAAAAAGAAATACACCAACGCTTTGCACATGTAACCTTCTTATATGATCCCTTTGATAGCTTAGGGTTTGATTATCATGAAGGGGTATGCTTCACCCTACTGGATTGCGCCACACGACAAGAACTAGCGCGTGGCGGAAATTATCGTCTTGATCATCATATTTCGGGGTGCGGTGTGACATTCTATGTTGACCGGTTGATTGACACAGCACTGAATATACCGCCCTCACCACCCATACAGCATCTTAGTGCTACGACAAGCTATGCACAAGGCAAAGCGTGGCGTGATGAAGGTACGGTTACCATCCATGCCACCCAACCTACTCTTGCATCTCGGGTAACATTTGAATAATATCTAATATAAAATTTATGGAGCAACAAATTATATGACACATGTCGCAGTAATTGGATCACAATGGGGTGATGAAGGTAAAGGAAAAGTCGTTGACTGGTTGAGTGAACGCGCTGAAGTGATTGTACGCTTTCAAGGCGGGCATAATGCTGGGCATACGTTGGTGGTTGATGGCGTAACCTACAAATTAAGTTTGCTGCCCTCTGGTGTGGTGCGCCCAAATAAACTGAGCATCATTGGCAATGGTGTGGTGATTGACCCTCATGCATTATTCAATGAAATAGAGCGAGTGAGTGCGCAAGGCTTGCATATTACGCCTGAAAATCTAATGATTGCAGATAATGCTGCATTGATTCTACCCGTGCATCAACATATGGATGGTATTGGGGAAAAACTCCGTGGCGCATCAAAAATTGGGACAACCAATCGTGGTATTGGCCCTGCCTATGAAGATAAAATTGGTCGCCGTGCGATTCGCGTATGCGATCTTGGAGAGCCTGAAGTGCTTGCATCAAAAGTGGATAGCCTGCTTGCTTATCACGCTGTGATGATGGATTATGCCGAACTTCCACCCATCAATAAAGCAGAATTGCTGGATGGTTTGCGCAGCATCAGCGCACGACTCCTTAGCCATGCGCGCCCCGTATGGCGTGTATTGCGCCAAGCAAGCATGGATCGCAAACATATCTTATTTGAAGGTGCGCAAGGTACGATGCTTGATATTGATCATGGCACATATCCCTTTGTCACCTCATCCAACACGATTGCAGGCTGCGCTGCAACAGGTAGCGGTATGGGGGTTGGCGCATTAAACTATGTGTTGGGCATTACCAAAGCCTACACCACCCGCGTTGGTAGCGGTCCATTCCCTACAGAACTTACCGATGATATTGGCAAAAGGCTTGGGGAACGTGGGCATGAATTCGGCACAGTCACAGGAAGGGCGCGTCGTTGCGGTTGGTTTGATGCCGTCATGGTACGCCAAGCGGTGCATATTGGTGGCTTAAACGGCATTGCACTCACTAAGCTGGATGTGCTTGATGGGCTTGATGAATTGCGCATTTGCGTTGGTTATCGTTTAGGTGATCGCACGCTCGATTATTTCCCTGCAGGGCAAAACGCGCAAGCACATGTTGAACCCATCTATGAAACCATTGAAGGATGGAGCGATACAACGCATGGTTGCCGCACATGGAAAGATCTTCCCGCTGCTGCTATTAAATATATTCGACGCATTGAAGAACTGATTGAATGCCCCGTTGCGATGCTCTCGACTAGCCCGAAACGTGAAGATACGATTTTAGTGCGTGATCCATTTTTAGGTTAGATAGTCGTCATGCTTGGCGTAAGGCAGGCATCCAGAAACTACTGTTATTACTGGATTCCTGCCTTGTGCCAAGAATGACGAGGAAGAGAAGAAAGCACTACAGCACCAACTGCCCATAATAATCATCCTGCATCGAAGCATATCCCACCGTTTCAGGGCGTACTAATGGCTGCGAGTGATAGCCTTGCTGCGACAACCAATCATTAATCCGCTGCGGTTCATACACCCATGCATACGGCAACACGTCCCCCCCTTCTGCACCAAGCGCACGTACACGCTCAGCGGGTGCGCCTATATCAAACACCACGGGGCGGATACCAAACCGCCACGCAATGGAAAGAGCATAGCAATAGGTCTCCGGCCATAGGCTGGGAATCAAGATAAGATGCGGGGCAACATCGTCAAGATACTGCCCGATCTCATGTTCCTTATATGCCCCTGTCACATGGCAATGCGGTAAACCTTTGCTGAGTGCAGCATTATCCGTATAGCCAATAATCGTATAATCAATCGCGCAATCGCGCCCCGCCACATCACGCACCAACTCCTCCAACACTGCCGAACCTTTAATGCGTGACAATGCCCCGACAACCGCGACACGCAGGCGTTCTCCGTGCATCCGTGGTATAGTACGTACACATGGAACATCATCAAAACGCTCCGCATGAACGCGTACCGCATAGTGAAGATGTGGCATATGCTGCTTCATGCGTTGGTGCATATCTTCGCTGGGAACAAAAACGCGCCGTGCCTGCCCCAAAAACTCTGCATAGCGAAACCGCCATTCCCATACAGAATGATTCCCCACAAAGGAATAATGCGAGCGCACACATTGTTCGCATGTCGTCACCGCAGGTTCACCACAATAATATCCCGAATCATCAATCAGATTCACACGCGGGCAAATAGGGAAATAATCATGTAGCGTCATATCATAGGCAATGCCTAAATCATGACTTAAGCTACGTAGATATTCCATGATGCGTGACGGAAAATGAATGAGATGATGCACATGCATATGGCGTATATTGAGACGACGCAACACATCCAGCATCGCTGCATGATCATGACTCATACGGAATGATAGATTGGGGGTGGGCTGCACCCCTTCTACATGCAGCATCAACCTATCTTCATCATCTGGATCACTTGTGAGGATAATGCAGGGGATGGCTTCGTACGCACATGCGGTAATCAGCTCACGCATATGACGCTCTGTGCCACCTCCAAGCGTATGATTGACCATCAGGATCGCGCCTTTGGTGTAATGTTGGCTCTGCCAATAGGCATCGATACGCCCAACATCTAAGGCTTGACGATACATCGCCATCGGATCACGACGAAGAATATCCTGCACATGCCCATGATATTCTGGATGCAACCCACATAATATCTGATAGTTTTTTGCAATGAGCTTGTTTTTGCTGCTCCCAAACGAAGAACCACCAACATGACGTACAAAAACATCGCACGCCATAAGATGCACAAAACCATGCGCAGTGGTACGACAGCAAAAATCATTTTCCTCACCATAGCCTTTGCCAAAATGTTCTTCATCAAAATATCCGACCTCATCAAGTGCAGCACGGGCAATCCACATACAAAAACCAACGCCCGTGGGAACTTCTACCACCGCACCATGATTGACGCGTGCAGCGAGATGATCCAAGGTTGCATAATCACATTCTAATGCCATCATATTAGCACGGACAAAATATGGATAGCTGCATATTTCAGCATTATTGGAAAACGGCGTGATCGTTGCCACACGCGGATGAGAAGCCGCCGCCGCAACCATACGATCCAACCAATCATGATACACTTCCGTATCCGAGTTTAACAACACTACATCACGGCTAGGCTCTAAGCGCATCGCTTTATTCACCGTTTTCACAAAGCCAAGATTTTCCTCATTCTCCATTAGGGTGAATAAGTGACGTTGCGCAAGTGATCGCAATGCTTCCGTGAGTTGTGCATCAGGGGAGCAATCATTAACTACTACCACACGATAGGGAGTTTTATTATAGATGCGTGTTTCTATTGCACGATATATCGCATTCAATGATTGATCATAATCACGATAGACAGGGATAATCACATCGATGCATGGGACATCTTCGCGCATAGGGCGTGCTTCTAGTGCATCCCAAAGTTCCGCATAAGGAGCATAGGGCAATAATGCATCGGGAAGCTGCGTATCTTTATCCCCTGCAAGCAAACGCTGCACACGGCGCGTTCCAGAAGCTGATGTTTGCCACGCTTGATAGGTGCGACTCTGCACAATCAATGAGGATATGGCAAGCATCATTATATCATGAATCGCCATTTTTACACGCGGTGAAAGTGGTAGCATTCCTAAGTTTTTTAGCAACCAGCCTGACACAAAACGTATGCGCCGCAACATCCCATATCGTCTACGCCATAAGGGGCGTAGGATTATCATTAGTATTTTTTTAATCACAAAATCCGCACATAGTTTGTTCTGTAAGTATGTGATCTGCTTTATAATCTATTTTGATCATTTGCCAAGTATTATTTTTTAGGGGGCTAATGCACTGATATACCCATTTCATTTCAAGGAGTTGAGTCCTTGAAGTGAAATGAAGGGTATATCTTCTTAAAAATACTCATCTTTTCCACATTTAGATACTACGCATCTTCATGTGCGATGAGTATAGCAAAAAAGCCGATCACAGGGGATCGACTTTTTTTAACTTATTTCAAGAGATCGAAATAATCTCCCTCGCGTATTGACCACGGAAAATATTGTTCATGGTAATATGGGCGGAGACTATTCATCACTTCGATGACATCGTCATAAGAAGCATCAACCACAAGAATGTTGGCGATGTATGTCGATAATATTCTTCCGCCTCGAGAACGTATGTGTTCTTGGATGATCTTTTTTCCGTCTTCTTTTCCGTCAGTACCAGCGCAAGCAATGGTATAAATCATGGTAGTTACTTCACAGTGTACAAAAATTAAGGATATAATGTAAATCAATTATTCGGAGAATGCAAGAAATAAAGCGGTTAAATGCAAAAAAAGCACTACCTACATCGTAGTGCTTTTTCATTGCTAAAAACTAGCAGAATGATGTTACTGCAAAACTTCGTTCACAGTCGTTATACCTTCTATTTGTTCAAACTCTGCTTGAAAAGACCATTGTGTGTGATCATCAAACTTATCGTCCGCCAAATAATTGGAGGCTAAGGCATTGGAAAAATAATCGCTCTTTCCAGTCCAGTTTTGAACAATTTGCGCGAGTTGTGCATACTCTTTGTTGGAAAGTCGAACCAATTCCTCTGCAGGAAGTTTTGGATCATGCTCCACAAAGAAACCACAATTCCAGTAACACAAGCGGCGGTACTGGTAGGTATGAATTAGCAACATGTGCCATACCTTATCGCACGCACGATAGGGGTTGACACGCATACCTTCAATCCGACGTACCAAAACGGACGCAATCAAGAATAACTTGAATGCGCGTGTCTGGCTTGTTTTCCTTTCATTGCACACATTAACACGAGTAAGCATCGGAAAAATGTCGTAGTCAAGCAATCTTGACGTATACATTATATCGCTCCAATATAGCGGGATAGCATGTCCGCGAAACTCAAACTCACCAATTTTCATCAGTGGGTTGAGAGTGCGAATCGCCAAACCTTCTAACACAAGAGCAACATCCGTAGCAAACAAAGAGAAGTTCATGGTTTTTTTGCCTAATAGGACTTTTTGTTTTTTCAATCCCAAAAATCTATTGCGCATTATTAGGCATTGCTGCCTGTAAAAAATGGGCACTTCAATGATTTTTGAAGTATAGACAAGGGAAGATTAAAAAATACCACATAACCACTGCAAAAATCAACCATATTTTCATCTTAAGGGGCGTTTTTACATTGCGATCTTTTCTATGAAAATCTTTGAAGTTTACCTCCCATTACGCCACCTCCTTATGCCTATGCCCCACACTAAATAATAACCCATCTTTGTCTGCACTCACGCGAACCACATCACCATCACCAATCTTGCCACTAAGAATATCCGTTGCAAGCGTATTTTCTAAATGACGCTGGATCATCCGCTTTAGTGGGCGCGCCCCATAGACGGGATCATAGCCTGCCTGCGCCAACCACAGATAGGCACTATCATCTAATTGCAATGCGATTGCACGATGCTCCAAGCGTTGCTGCACACGCTGCACTTGAATCTCGGTAATGCTGCGGATCATCTCTTGCCCCAAGCGATTGAACAAGACAATATCATCCAAGCGGTTAATGAACTCAGGGCGAAAGGCACTACGCACCGCATCCATCACCTCATCACGTACCATATCCACGCGTGCGCCATCGGGAAGATTCGCAATATGCTGCGCCCCTAAATTAGACGTTAGCACAATGATGGTATTGCGAAAATCCACCGTGCGCCCGTGGGAATCCGTGAGCCTGCCATCATCCAGCACTTGCAGGAGGATATTGAAAATATCGGGATGGGCTTTTTCCACTTCATCAAACAAGATCACTTGATAGGGGCGACGGCGCACCGCCTCTGTGAGTGTTCCGCCCTGTTCATAGCCAACATACCCCGGAGGCGCACCAATCAAGCGTGCTACCGCATGTTTTTCCATATATTCGGACATATCCATCCGCAACAAAGCCTGTTCATCATCAAAAATGAACCGTGCTAAGGCTTTGGTCAGTTCAGTTTTTCCAACCCCTGTTGGCCCTAAAAATAAAAATGATCCTAGTGGTCTGTTGGGGTCTTGCAAGCCTGCACGCGCACGGCGTACCGCATTACTCACGGCAATCAAGGCTTCTTCTTGCCCAATAACACGCTTGCGCAATTCATCTTCACAGCGAAGTAGCTTATCTTTTTCACCTTCCATCATGCGTTCCACGGGAATACCCGTCCAGCGTGCAACAATCGAGGCAATATCTTCATCCGTCACTGATTCACGTAACATGAGATCATCCCCTTCAGCACCAGAATTTTGCTCCGCTGCGGCAAGCTGCTTTTCTAAATCAGGAATAATCCCATAGGCGATCTCCCCTGCCCGCGTGAAATTGCCCTCACGTTGCGCTGTGTTTAACTCTAGGCGCGCCGTTTCTAATTTCTCTTTAAGAATGTTGGCATCGGCAAGTTTATTCTTCTCTGATTGCCAACGTAGGGTCAATTCTGCTGATTGTTGCTCTAAGATGGCAAGCTCGGTTTGTATTTTCGCTAGGCGATCTTGCGATGCTTTATCTTTCTCGCGCTTCATCGCCTCTGATTCAATTTTCATCTGAATAATGCGACGATCCAATTCATCGAGTTCTTCAGGCTTGCTATCGACTTCCATACGCAAGCGTGAGGCTGCTTCATCAACAAGATCAATCGCTTTATCAGGTAAAAACCGATCAGTAATATAACGATTGGCAAGAGTTGCCGCTGCTACTAACGCGCCATCGGTGATATTCACGCCATGATGTACCTCATATTTCTCTTTCAGCCCGCGCAAAATCGAGATGGTATCTTCCACCGTCGGTTCAGACACCAACACCGCTTGAAAACGCCGTGCCAATGCAGCATCTTTTTCAATATATTTACGGTACTCCTCAAGGGTGGTTGCGCCCACACAATGCAATTCCCCCCGTGCTAATGCAGGTTTAAGTAAATTGGATGCATCCATCGATCCTTCCGCTGCCCCTGCTCCAACCAACGTATGCAACTCATCGATAAACAGTACCACATCACCTTCGAGCGCATGGACTTCTGCCAATACTGCTTTGAGACGCTCTTCAAATTCACCACGGAATTTTGCGCCTGCAATCAATGCTCCTAAATCTAAAGATAATAATTTTTTGCCCTTCAGATTTTCAGGTACGTCTTCCTGCACAATACGTTGCGCCAAGCCTTCAACAATCGCCGTTTTCCCTACCCCCGGTTCACCAATTAATACGGGGTTATTCTTCGTGCGGCGTGACAACACTTGCATGGTGCGCCGTATTTCCTCATCACGCCCGATCACAGGGTCTAGTTTATTCTCTTTCGCAAGTGCGGTAAAATCCTTGGTATATTTTGCAAGTGCTTGATATTTATTCTCTGCCCCTGCAGAATCTGCCACACGCCCCCCGCGCATGGTTTTGATGGCATTATTAAGTGCTTGTGGTGTAATCCCCGCTTTTTTCATCGCATCAGCGCATCCGCTTGTTTGTGTGGATGCGCTAAGCAAAAACATCTCTACCGTGACAAAATCATCATTATTCTTCACCGCCAATTCTTCGGCAGCACCAATGAGTTTTGCCGTTGATGGGTCAAGCATCAGATTGCCTGCGCCTGCCCCCGATACTGAAGGCTGCGCTTTGAGTAAACGTTCTAATTCTTGGGTCAATATCTCACTATCCCCGCCTGCTGCTTGCAACAACTGCTTGGGGCTTTTATCAAAGGATTTCAACAATGCCATCACAATATGCTCTGGCATAAATCGTTGATGATCACGGCGTAACGCTTCTGCTTGTGCCGCTTGCATCATTTGTTTTGCTGCATCTGTATAACGCTCTATTTGCATATCCTATCCTCTATAGATAATGTTTCTTATATCATAGATAAATAGAACTCCGAAATGATTTCAAGAGAGTGTGCAAAATTTTTCCTCACATCCCGTGATTGAAGGAGATCGTTGTGTTCTTGACAAAAGATCACGTTAAAACTATAAGATATAGCAATTCATTTTCATGCGTTGCAATCATTTTATCCTGCCTATTGACGGAGTTTTTTTTATCGTGCCTTATACCACCCATGATCTTTTACGCCGTGTGCGTGATCATTATCTTGCAGAACATCATGCACGGCTGATTCTAGCTGCTGTGTGTATGATGATTGCTGCACTGACGGGCGCGGGTAATGCATGGTTATTGCAACCTGCTTTGGATGATATGTTCATCAATAAAAAAAGCGATCTCCTCCTACTCATCCCATTTGCTTATGTGATTTTGGCAACGACAGGGGGCATAACGAATTATGCGCAAACGATGCTGATGCGCCATGTTGGGCAGAGCATTGTTGCGAAGATGCAAGTGGAATTATTCCGCCATTTAGTCTATTCCGATGTAGGATTATTTCATAGCCAATCTTCGGGGCGTTTGGTATCGCGCTTCACCAATGACATTCAGATGATGCGGCAAGCAGTATCTAGCGTATTGGCAGGGCTTGCGAAAGAATTTATCTCCCTCATCGTGTTGATCGGTTTGATGTGCTATCAAAGTTGGGAATTAACGCTTTTGGCATTGATTGCGTTCCCTGTTGCAATTTATCCTATTTTACGCTTAGGTAAACGTATGCGCCGTGTTGCCGATGGTATCCAAAAAGAACTTGGTGAATTCACCAATACGCTTGATGAAACCTTCAGCAATGTGCATGTCGTGAAAGCCTATGGTCGTGAAGAATATGAAATAGAAAAAGCTCAGCATGGCATTATGCGCTTATTCACGCTCTATATGAAAGCATCGAAAGTGCAAGCGGCGGCAAGCCCGATGATGGAAGCAGTCGGCGCGATTGGTGTTGCCATTGTCCTTGGCTATGGGGGATACCAAGTGCTGCATGGTGAAAATAGCCCCGGTGGGTTTTTCTCATTCATCGCTGCCATGATGATGGCATATCGCCCACTACGCACGCTTTCAGGGCTAAATAATCAGCTACAAGAAGGACTTGCTTCAGCGCAACGCCTCTTTGCTGTGCTGGATAAGAAGCCTAGCATTGCTGATAGTACCACAGCGCAACCACTGCATGTCCCCCATGGTGACATTGTCATGGAAGAAATCAGTTTTAATTATGAGGAACAAGAGCATGCCATTAAACGTGCCTCGCTCATTGTTCCTGCGGGAAAAATGGTGGCATTGGTGGGTTCTTCGGGCAGTGGTAAATCTACGCTCATGAACTTATTATTGCGCTTTTATGATTGCTCATCGGGCAATATATGGATTGATGGGCAAGATATTCGTGATGTCACCCTTGCATCTTTGCGTCATTCTATCGCGATTGTTTCTCAGGATGTGATGTTGTTTGATGATAGTGTGGCGAATAATATCGCCTATGGTCGCCTTGATGCCTCGCGGGAATCCATCATGCACGCTGCACGCATGGCGGCTGCGCATGATTTTATCATGGATCTTCCACAAGGTTATGATACTAAAGTTGGTCCTGCTGGGGTGAAACTTTCAGGGGGGCAACGTCAACGATTATGCATTGCCCGCGCCTTTTTGAAGGATGCACCCATTTTGTTGCTTGATGAGGCAACGTCTTCGCTTGATTCGCAATCAGAACATCAGGTGCAGCAAGCACTAAGCACCTTGATGCAATCGCGTACATCCTTAGTGATTGCGCATCGTCTTTCAACCATTCTGCACGCGGATCATATTTATGTGCTGCATAAGGGGATGATCGTTGAACATGGCACGCATAGCAGTTTATTGGCAAAAAATGGGCATTATGCGCGCCTTTATCACCGTCAATTTGAACGATCAGGGATTGATGAAGCATGATCCGTTGGAAGGCGCACTGGAAACGCTTCTTCAAATCTGAACGCGTGCATCAATTCATCGGGCTAGTATGCGCCTATTATACACGATTCGTTTTGCTCACGGGGCGCATGGAAACCATCATTGATGATCATGCCAAACCCTATTTTGATGGAACAAACCAAGCGATCTTTGTCGCGTGGCATAGCCGTATGATGCTCATGCAATCGCATACTCCCAAAGGTCGCCCTTTGCACGCCCTTGTTTCATCTCATGCCGATGGTCGGTTGATTGGTCGTGTGCTGCAACATTATGGTATTGATATTATCTATGGATCAACCTCACGCGGAGGCACGCAAGCCTTACGGCAGCTCATTGCCGCATACCGCAATGGGGATAATCTTGCCATCACTCCAGATGGTCCGCGTGGTCCTGCGGAAATCGCATCAGAGGGCGTGGCGCACCTCGCCATGCTTACCAATGCACCGATTATTTGTGTCAGTTATGCATCGCAACGTCATCATCGCTTGAACTCTTGGGATCGCTTTATGGTTGCCCTGCCCTTCTCTAAAATCTATTTTTATGCCGCGACACCGATCCTTCCTGAAGATATTATCACATCCCATGCAAATAAGCATACGCAACGTCAGCTTTTGCGCCAAGCGATTGAATCAGCTTTGCACTCCATAACCTCGCAAGCGGATCAACGGATAGAACCATCATGATCCTATCGATCTATCGCTTCGCTACCTATCTTGCTATCCCGTTTCTTCCCTATTATCTACGCTCACGATTAAAGCAGGGCAAAGAAGATAGGCAGCGCATAGATGAACGCTACGGGCGAAACACAACAATGCGCCCCAATGCTCCCCTCATCTGGATTCATGCAGCAAGTATTGGTGAAACTAATTCAGTGCAACGCCTCATCCGTCATCTTCTTGCCACCGATCTTTCAGTGCATATTTTGCTTACCTCCACCACCTTGTCGGCTGCAACCATGATTGCACAACATCCGATTGATCGCGTCCATCATGCTTATGCCCCTCTGGATACGCCACCATCTGTAGCGCGATTCTTAAAACATTGGCAGCCTCATTTGGTGTGTTTTGTTGATTCTGAATTATGGCCCAACATGATTCGGGCAATTTCTCGGCGTGCCATTCCGCTTATTCTGCTCAATGGGCGCATGTCCCCCCGCTCCGCTGCGCGTTGGCGCAAAGCCCCGCGTGCATCTGCAACAATACTCTCACGCTTTGATGTGATTTTTGCCAAAAGCGAGGAAGATGCACAATTATTTTGTGACTTAGGCGGCACAAATATACATTATGTAGGAAATATGAAATATGATGCCGCGCCTCTTAGTGTGGATGAAATACGCTATGATGCCATGCGCCTTGCTCTTGGATCGCGCCCTTGTTGGGTTGCCGCAAGCACGCATAAAGGGGAAGATGAGTTATTAGCATTGGCGCATCAACAACTACGCACCACGCACCCTGATGCATTACTGATCCTTGTTCCACGTCATGCCCATCGTGGCTCTGACATTGCGACGATGCTGCGATCTGAGGGGTGGAATGTTGCACAACGTAGCACCCAAGAAGCACTCACGCCACAAACGTCGATCTATCTGGCAGACACGATGGGGGAACTTGGTTTATGGTATCGCCTCGCAAATATCGTCTTTATCGGTGGTTCGCTTGTGCCGCATGGCGGGCAGAACCCTATTGAAGCCGTTCGCCTCGGATGCGCCGTCCTGTACGGACCGCACCGTTTTAATTTTACGGATGTCTGCCATGAATTACACAAAAGTAAGGCGTTGCTTGATGTGAATAATAGTGATGAATTAGCACAGCAAATCGCGTATCTTATTGAACATCCGAACCAATGCGAAGCACGCATTGAGGCTGGCAAACAGTTTCTAAGCACGCATGATGATGTGGTGATACGCATCCATGCTATGCTCGTGCCTTATCTGGAACGTTAATCCAGTGCTTCTTCTGTGTCTTTTGGCTGATCTTCAGATTTTTTCTTATCCTGCTTTTTCACTTTGGTTGCTTGTTTAACCTTCGCACGGCATTCTAATAAGACGACATCATATAATGGATGTTCGGGGTGGGATAGAGCTTTTTGCACTTGGAACAACCAACCATAGAAGAATAAAGGCTGCTTTGCGCGCCGTGGCTCACTTAGCTGAACTAAGGCTGCATGTTCAAGAACATGAGGGGATTGGTAGCGCACGCAACGCTGCAATGTCAACTCCATGTGACCATAGACAACAGAACTATTGCTTTTTACCGTGACCACTTCACGCGTGGCATTGCGTTTATCAATAATGGCAAGATGCGCATACGGCAATATTTCGGATATAGGCTCTTGAGGTTCTTCTGCTTCTGCTTCTGGCACTGCATCGGCATTCGGTGCTTCGGCTGCTGGTGTATCTGCCCCAAAGGGCGCGACATTGGGCGCAACTAGTGCAGGCTGTTCTTTTGAAAATAAATCACTATCTTCTTGTGCAGCACTATCTTCTTGTGCATAGGCAAACTCAGAAGTGATCACTAGAGCGCAAACAACGGCAACAAGACTAAGGTAGCGTAAAATCTGCATCATCTTCGCTTTTTTGTGATGATGTGCTATCAGATGCGTCATCCACACCCCCTGCACTAAAGATAAACTTACCCAATAATTGTTCTAAGCTCACAGACGATTGGGTAAACTCAATTTCTGCACCTTGCGTCATTTTTTCGGTATCTGCACCGGGGGTGAGCGCAACAAACTTACCGCCAAGCAAACTTTCTCCGACAATCGCAGCGGATGAATCCAATGGCAAGGCTAATTTTTTATCTATCTGCAAGCCAATACGCGCTTGGAATGATGCGGAATCAAGTGTGATTTCCTGCACCGAACCTACTTTCACTCCACCAATGCGTACATCACTACCGATATTCACACCTGTGACATCGCTAAATTTGGCATAAATGAGTGTTTGCTCTTGCCCAACCATCACATTGCTTTTATGATATGCGGAGATAAAAAACCATCCAGCGCATCCAAGCACTACAGCTCCCATGATTGTTTCTGCTATACGGCGTGACATAAGCCCCTCACCTATTGACCATCAGGCGACCATGCCTGATAATCCGATGTTGATGCATTACGTACCCCACCACTTGCGACATGCCCTTTAGGTTTATACGCAAATTTAGTCCCTGTCAGATTCGGTTGATGTTCTTTCAACCATGAATATTGCGGCGTGCTAAGATCTGTGGGTAACTGATCAATGGTATAATGCAACCATGCGTGCCATACTGGTGGCACTTTGGAAGGTTCAGCAATCCCTTTATAGACTACCCAACGCTTCGCACGTTGCCCCGCACGCGCTTTGCGTTCCGTATAATATTTATTGCCAAACATATCTGTTCCGATATGCGTGCCATGACGAAGTGTGTGTAACCAAGTTCCAATATGCATTGTTTGTTTATACCTTCATCTTATAAAAACACAACTAATATCACGGTAATATGCATAATTTCCGTGCAAAATCTTCATAGCCAAACGATTTCACCACATGATAGTCACCCGCCTCATCCAAAATAGCCAAATCTGGCAAGGGCATACCGTTAAATGTAGTGTTTTTTACAAAACTATATTGCATCATATCAGTAAAGATGATGGCATCACCAACCTTTAATTGCTTGGCAAAATGATATGTTCCTATCACATCCCCTGTGAGGCATGTATTGCCTGCAAGGATATAGGCGTGTGGGTGCGCCTCATCATCACCAATCACATGCGGACGATACGGTACTTCCAGCACATCGGGCATATGGCACGTTGCCGAAACATCCAATACCGCAATCGCCACATCGGATCGTTGCACCACATCCACCACACGCGCCACCAAATAACCCGCATCATAGACATGCGCTGCGCCTGATTCGATAATCACACGCACCCCATGCGTTTGTTGCAGATGACGCACCGCGTGGCATAATGCACCTATATCATAATCTGGATGCGTGAAATAATGCCCCCCACCTATATTGACATAGTCCACGGCATCCAAAGCATGAGGAAGTGTGCGCATCATATGTTCAATCAATGCCACGGAAGCATCTGAATGATTTTCACATAAATTATGCACATGCAGATATGAAATACGCTTCAGCACCTCTGGCGTGAGGGCATCATATTCGACACCAAAGCGAGAATTGGCAGCGGAAGGATCATAGATGCTGTTCGTGCGCACCAAAGATAAACGCGGATTGACTCTGAGTCCCGCATGAGCAAAACGCCCACCAAATGCTTCAAGTTGCGCCACGGAATTAAAGGAAATATGATCACATATCTTCGCTAATGCATCCATATCCTTAGCGGTAAAGGCGGGGGAATAAGCGTGAACCTCACCACCAAAATGTTCATGCCCAAGACGCGCTTCATAAAGCCCGCTCGCTGTTGTACCATCCAACACTTCTGCCATCATCGGAAAAAGTGCAGGCATCGCAAAGGCTTTGGTTGCAAGCAACATGGTGCAACCTGTCTCTTGTTTGATGCGTGCAGCAACGCTAAGATTATGCTTGATGGCAGCCACATCCGCCACATAAGCGGGGGTTGCCATCCTATCGATGGGAAGGCGTACCATTTATGCAGCAACCTGTGGCGTGAACAAAATATCTTCACCTAATTGTGCATGTGCATCCAATTCCACCACATGCCACGGCAAGCCAATTTTTGCCACCTGCTCCATAAACGGATCGGGATCAAACTGCTCAACATTGAATACACCAATGCCACTCCACGCCCCACTTGCCACCATCATTGCCCCTGCAACGGCAGGAACGCCCGTAGTGTAGGATACTGCTTGCGCACCAATTTCTTGATGAGTGAGCGCATGATCGCATACATTATAAATCATGACACGGCGTTTTTTGCCATCTTTGATGCCTTCAAACACGCAACCGATCGAGGTTTTACCCGTATAATTTTCTGCTAATGATGACGGCTCAGGAAGCAAGGTTTTCAAGAACTCAATCGGGATGATTTTCTGCCCGTGATGCACCACAGGATCAATGCGCGTCATGCCAATATTTTGCAATACGGTGAGGTGCTTGATATATTCTTCACCAAACGTCATCCAGAAGCGAATACGCTTTAAGCCTTTAATGTGCTTCACCAATGATTCCAGCTCCTCATGATAGAGCAAATAGCTACGTCGCCCGCCCACTTCAGGATAATCAATCATTTGATTAATACTAAGCGCGTCAATTTCCTTCCACTCGCCTTCTTCCCAATATTTCCCGCGTTGCGTCACTTCACGGATATTGATTTCAGGGTTGAAATTGGTAGCAAATGATTGCCCGTGATCCCCCGCATTGCAATCCACAATGTCGATATTATGAATCTCGTCAAAGAGGTGCTTTTGTGCATAGGCGCAATAAATGTTCGTCATCCCCGGATCAAAGCCACAGCCCAAAATTGCCTTAATGCCTTTATCTTTGAAGCGATCATGATACGCCCATTGCCAACTATATTCAAACTTCGCCACATCACGCGGTTCATAGTTTGCGGTATCCATATAATCCACGCCTGTTTCCAAGCACGCCGACATAATGGCTAAATCTTGATAAGGCAGTGCCATATTAATCACGAGTTGTGGCTTGAACTTCGTGATGATTGCCACCGTTTCAGAGACATTATCCGCATCAAGCTGAGAAATGCTGATTTCTGAGGCACATTGCTTTTGAATCACTTCACATTTTTTGAAGGTGCGACTTGCCAAATGAATACGCCCAAACACCTCACGATGCATCGCGCATTTCTTTGCGACAACGCTTCCTGCTGCCCCTGCTCCAATAATCAATACATCCAATGCCATCACGCAACTCCTTATCTTGTGTATTTATCGCACCTATATAGCGCATCTAGCGGAGTGATGCAATCCTAATGTAACGACAAAAAAACACCTCATCTCACATTCCAAATTGTGCGAATATTCCCTTGATAACGGCATTCGCTTGCAATTAGCTCTGCTATATCTTGAGAAATAATTATTAAATTAGCTGAATGTATATGACCTACATGACCACTACCTTTAAGGCAACTCATAGTTTCATTTAAGAGACTCTTCCAATCTTCGTGAATTATAGGCTTTATCTTATCTAAAGTTTCTACATATTGCTTTTCCTGTACTGTGGTGGCAGGACACTTGATATAATGAATGCCCTCAGCATCAACATTTCTAGCCATATGTATGGCAAATGTAGTAAATTTTTTGTGCAACCTTAGTATATCCTTACATGAAAAATGTGTAGATTCTCGAGGTTTTAACTCAAGTTTTTGAGGTGCTTTGACAACGAGCGGTGATTTTTCTATTGTAGGCTGCACTTCTTGAGTATGCAACTCTTTAGAAGGAACAGCCAATAGTTGTGCCTCTTGATCGTATCTCTTTTGTGGTTTTTCTACCGAAGACTGCACGTCTGAAGATGAACTAAAGAAAAACCACCCTGTCATAGCTATAATGATAGCCGAGTAAAACGCATCTTTATTATCAAAATGCATTTGTGTTCCCCGTACACCACTATCACCTTTATATAGCGCATCGCAATGCAGGACGCAATCGGATTTATGTCGGTGTCATACACGCGAAGGCGGGTATCCAGAATGAACGGTTGCTCATGGATTCCTGCCTTACGCCAAGAATGACGGCTTCAGCATGTAACCGATTTTACACATGTTTCGGCTTTGGCAACGCAGAAAGTGCTTTAGGAGCAGCAAGCAATGCACGGCTACGCTCAAGCACAATGACGGTGAGTTTTTCCATCGCACGGGTTTCTATTTGACGTACACGTTCGCGGGAAATTTTATATTTCGCGCTTAAATCTTCCAACGTGGTTGGATGCTCACGCAAACGACGCTCTTGGATGATGTCACGCTCACGTTCATTGAGTGCTTCCATCGCATCAGCAAGCAACAAGCGTTGATGCTTCATCTCCTCACGTTCCACCAACATATCTTCTTGATTTGGATCGGGGGATTCAAGCAAATCCATATATTCACCAGAATCGTCATCATCTCCTATCGTCTGATTGAGGAAATGATCATGCGCCCCCATACGATCATTCATATCCGTAACATCGCGCTCAGATACGCCAAGTTCCTGTGCAATATACGCTGTTTGCTCTGGAGTAAGATTGTGTTCCAATGCATCAATTTGGCGTTTCATCTTACGAAGATTAAAGAATAATTTTTTATGCGACGCGCTCGTACCCATTTTCACTAATGACCATGAGCGTAACACAAATTCTTGAATCGATGCCTTAATCCACCACATTGCATAGGTTGATAAGCGATACCCCAAATCAGGATCAAATTTTCTAATCGCCTGCATCAAGCCGATATTGCCCTCTGCAATTAATTCCGTATGCGGCAAACCATAGCCTTTATAGCCTGTGGCGATCTTCACCACTAAACGCAAATGACTCGTAATAAGACGGTGCGCTGCTTCATAATCGCCATGCTCCGCCCATCGCTTGGCAAGCATATATTCTTCATCAGGCTCAAGGAGAGGAAATTTTTTGATTTCTGCCAAATAATTTTGCAACCCGGCTTCCGGTGCAAGTGCTGGAAGTACTGCTAATTCATGCGTCATATACTCACCCCATTCATATACTCACCTCATAGTGAGAATTATCGCTACTATCGCTTATTTTATCCATAGATTCAAATGAATAATCTGTCACAAGCCCATCACCTTTTCAACTCTCATATATATACGCGATCAGCTCCTCAAGATCAAGGGGATAGGGTGCAGAAAAACACATCTCTTGCTCTGTATGCGGATGAATGAATCTCAAATGCATCGCATGGAGTGCTTGCCTGCGAAACTGCTGCAATCGCTGCAAAAGTTCTGTGTCTTGCTCATGTAAGCCACGAAAATAATGCGCGCTATTGCTCAAGCCGTAATATGGGTCTCCGACAAGCGGGCAACCTTTATGCTTCATATGTACTCGAATCTGGTGGGTGCGCCCTGTACGCAAGCGACATTCCAGCAACGCAACCATCGTGCGAATACCGATACGTCCGATCGTTTCAACCTCACGGGTGCGCAACGTCGTATAATCTGTAATCGCCTCTTTACCTGACGGGGTCACCGCCATAAGCACGCGATCTTGGCTAGAACGCCCAAGTGAGGCATGTACTGTACCTTGCAAGGGTTGTACCCCCAACCAACATAAGGCATGATAGGTGCGCGATACAGTACGCATTTGCAGTTGCTGCACAAGGTGATGATGTGCAACATCATTTTTCGCCACAATCATTAAGCCACTCGTATCTTTATCTAAACGGTGAACAATGCCGGGGCGCAGCACGCCACCAATGCCAGATAGGCTCTCCCCACAATGATGTAGCAACGCATTTACCAACGTCCCGCGCGCTACCCCTGCCGCAGGATGCACCACCATGCCCGCTGCCTTATTCACCACCAAAAGATGCGCATCTTCATAGATAATATCAAGCGGAATATCCTCCGCCCGCGCATGGGAGGGAACGAGTTCGGGCATCACAACAGAAATAATCTGCCCCGCCTTCACCTTATGGGAACATTGCGTCATAGCGCGACCATCACACGCAACAGCTCCTTCCTTCATAAGTTGCTGAATACGTTGACGTGTCAGTGTATGTTCTTGGGTACTTAACCATTTATCGATGCGTTGCCCTGCATCGGGTTCACTCACGTGAAATTCCATCAATATTATTCCTGTACCATAACGTTATTAGCTATAACAACTATTATTATATATAATGGACGCACTATACACAGAATCAAAACCGTGCGCAAGAAGAACCTCAATTACAAAAAAAGCACCCTCTGAGTAAGAGAGTGCTTCTTTCGGTATGGTTAGTTCTAATGATTAGATTGTAGGGCAATATAGCAAATAGCCTGCCAAAAACGTAGTTCATCTTCACTACGTAAATGTTCCACAACCTCCGATGCTACGGATGATTGACGTTCCAAACACGCCATCATCACAGGTCGATAGGACTGTGCTGCTTGGCGTGCAAACGCTTCATCGAACAAGACAAGCGAAACAAAGGCAACCAGCTCCGCTAGGGATTGGTGCGCCTCATAGGATTGTGTTTTTAATAACGCAATCAAAAAGAGGCACGACTGACTTTTTTCAACCTCAACGGCACGAACATGCGTCCAGTACCTTAGGGATTCTAACAAGCCCTTGTTGATTTTGTCTTGGTCACGAGGATAAACAAAACCATTCAAAAGAAACAACATCCACGTATAATAGTGGGAATTATTTCCATACTTCATCACCCAATCGGTTTTATCCGACATAGGCAAGAAGGTGAAAAACCAAGGAAAGTCACAATCAGAAGGAAAGTCACAATCAGATTGCACTTCTGGTATCAGCAAATTTTCTTGCATGATACCTCCTGTCTGTAACAACGCACTAGCTAATGCACGGGACTTAGAGGGATTCAACATGATGGTTCGTGATAAATGGGTGGTGAACCGAAGTTTCACTACAGCACAAAATTCGTGAATGAAGCAGATAATCGGCTCATTCATCAAACAAATGGGTATGAAATCGTGTTTCATGAAAACTAAGGTACGCCCCCCTTTTATTCTTTTTTTGCGCACCAGTCAAGTGGGAGGGGAGGAAAAATTCCTACACTAATTTATACATAGTAAACTTCCCACTCCAAAGCATCCATAAAAACACACAACCAATCGCAACCCCGTATGGCACGGGCGCACCTGCGGTAAACAAACGTGGAATAGCCTTATTCTCCCATTGCATTTTGATCATCATAAATGGCATAAGTACGCGTGCGAGGAGTAATATAATGGTAAAAAATCCTCCCACGATAGCCACAATAACAAGATATTCGACTAAAGTCATGCTCCAGCCAATCCATAAAACAAGTACGGAAAGCATTTTTACATCCCCCCCTCCCATAATGCTAAGGGCAAAGAGAATATAGCCCACCGCAAACGTTGCCGCAAACGCATAGATGCTCTCAAGCACAGGTAAATCAATGATAAAAAGACTACGCGTCACGATGAATAATAGCAAGATTGAACCATTGACCTTATTCGGAATGCGGTAACTCTGCACATCCGTCACCATAGCATAGATAGTGCATAGGCTTAGTAGGGCGAGCGGAATGAGGATGAGTGTGTCTTGTGGTATCATAGCGATTATTCTGTTTACGTGTGAGCAAAAATATGAAAGAACGTAGGCTTATATTCATCGCACATGAAGATGCGTCGTATCTACATATGCAAAAGATGAGTATTTTTAATAAGATACACCCTTAAGTCACTTCAAGGACTCAAATCTTTGAAATGAAATAGGTATACATCAACGAAAACATAGTACCTATGTTTGTAACGCTTCTTGAAAGGAAATACAAGTATTATGAATATTCTCACTCTTGTAACGGATGCACAGCGTCATCCCTTGGATCATCATGTGGTGGAATCCATCAGTGCGTTCACGGGCGCAACACAATGTGTGTGGCTTGCACAGCAACGTGCGTGTGACTTTGTGGATGTACTTCCCGCTGAAACATGGCTACCTCAACTTAGCCCATTGATTGCCCATCTTCCTATCGATTGGTGCATACAAGATGCAGAAGATCGCAAGAAAAAATTGCTGGTATCCGATATGGATTCCACCATGATTGGGCAAGAATGCATCGATGAAATTGCGGATATGATCGGCATCAAAGAACAAGTTGCTGCCATTACCGAACGTGCCATGCAAGGAGAATTAGATTTTGCTGCATCCCTTAGATCACGTGTGGCATTATTGCGTGGCGTGCCGATCGATAGACTCGAAGATCTGTGGCATGAACGCATCACTCCGAATCTAGGGGCAAAAGAGCTGATTGCTACCATGCATCATCATGGCGCAACGAGCATGTTAGTTTCAGGGGGCTTCACCTTTTTCACGCAAAAAGTCTCTGATTTATTGGGATTTACGCACCATCACGCGAACGTACTTCTGCATCATGATGGCGTACTCACAGGAGAAGTCACAGAACCTATTTTGGATCATCTCACCAAGCGTCGTTTGCTGTTAGAGGCGCAAGAACGCCTCAACCTCCCCACCTCACAGGTGCTTGCCGTGGGTGACGGCGCGAATGATGCTGCCATGATTGAAGTGGCAGGCTTAGGAGTAGCATATTATGCAAAACCGTTCTTGCAGCAACGTGCAAATGCTTGTATAAAACATACTGATTTACGAACTCTGCTCTATTGGCAGGGTTATGACGATGACACCATAACCTCTTATTAATGCAAGGATTAATCCATGACAACCTCTCCTTTTGCACCAAAAAATCTACCGACACTCACCTCTTTGCGCGGTGTCTCTCTTGGTGCGGTTCGTGCGGGCATACGCCATGCCAATCGTTTAGATATGATGATGATGCGCTTTGATGCAGGGGCGCACGTCGCAGGGGTCTATACGCGTTCACTAACGGCCGCCGCTCCTATTTTATGGTGTCGAAGTGCATGTGATGATGGGGAGATTCGGGCATTATTGGTCAATTCTGGCAATGCCAATGCCTATACGGGAACACAAGGCATGGAGGATGTGCGCACACTCACGGCACAGGTTGCGAGTGAGATAGGATGCGATGCATCGCAGGTGATGATCTGCTCCACGGGAGTGATTGGGGAATTTTTACCCGTACCATCTATGATGAGTGCTATCCCACAACTTCATCACCATATTCATGCCGATGGCTGGGATGAAGCGGCACGCGCTATCATGACAACCGATACCTTCCCGAAAATGGCAACACGTACCTGCATGATCGCAGGCACAAAGGTCACGATTCATGGTATTGCCAAAGGATCGGGCATGATTGCCCCCGATATGGCAACAATGTTGGGCTTTATTGTGACTGATGCATCATTACCTGCTGCAATCATGAAACCGCTACTTGCACGCTATACGGTCAAAACATTTAACTCGATCACGGTTGATAGTGATACCTCCACCAATGATGCCGTCCTTATGGTGGCAACTGGTGGAAGTCGTTCCCCTGCTCCGCACAGCGCGGGCGATCCCATACTCGATGAACTTAAAGAGGCACTCTATGATCTGATGAAAGAGCTTGCATTGCTTATTGTCAAGGATGGTGAAGGAGCGCGCAAATTTATCACTTATCGCATCACGGGAGCAGAAGATGATGAATCTGCTCGTATTATTGGTCTGGCGATTGCCAATTCTCCTTTGGTCAAAACTGCACTAGCAGCAAGTGATCCGAATTGGGGGCGTATTATTGCCGCAGTTGGCAAAGCAGGGCGGTGGATTAACCCTGATCAGATCACGCTTTATATTGGTGATGAACTGATCACGCACGGGGGCGCGGTTGTCGCAACATACAATGAAGCTACCGCAAAAGCACATATGCTACAAAGCGAATTATTGATCCGTGTGGATGTGGGTGTTGGCGAGGGATGTGCCGATGTGTGGGGCTGCGATTTAACCGAGCGTTATATTGAGATTAATGCTAATTATCGCTCCTAAACGCACATGAAACATCTTCCGCCTACGCGCTTTACTTCCCCTCAACTGAGCGAAGAAGATCACACCCTATGGCACGCATCGCTTACAGAAGTGCAACCTCTGCATGGCAAAGCCTATTATCTACCCGATCTCTACACACCACCTACGAAACAAAAACCCATGCATTCCCCGATCTTCTCTGAACTATCCTTCGATGATGATCGGGGGCTTTATGCCTTTGATCCGCATACATTACGCCGTCTGACGCGCCAACGAATTCACCCCGATATGACGGTTGATTTGCATGATTTAACCCAAACTGAGGCACATGCACGCTTGGTGCGCACCATTGAGGATATGATGCTACGCCGTCAACGTATTTTATTGGTGATTACGGGCAAAGGGACTGCGGAGCGTCCGAGCATATTACGGGCGATCCTTCCGCGTTGGTGTGAAGAAGCCCCTTTGCGCGGGCGCGTGATCGCATTGCATCATGCAACACAACCCCACGGGGGGAAAGGGGCGTTTTATCTGCATCTTCGGACGTTATAACGCGCTAAAACAACCTGTCGTGCCTGCCTTAAGCAAGCATGATGCGGATCATCAATCATCCCACAACGGCTTTTGCATCAACGGCATGGAACGTTGTTCAAGTTTAGGCGTTTGCATCATGCCATAGGTTACTGCCATTTCGGCGCGTAATTCAGGTGCTGGTTGCCCGCTTCCTGCTGCCAAAACCTCACCAAAATCACTTGGCATAAATTTCTCTTTATTGATAATCGCTTCTTTCATACGCCGCAAATTATTGATACTGAGGCGAAGATAACAATAAATACGCTCACCATAGGGGTTCTTCCCCTGCATCAACATCACAATATCTTCCTTAGATAGGAGATCTTCCTCATCTCCTACTAAAGCATTCTGACTGATTTCTTTTTGGTTCCACTCGTTCAAAGCGGTATCTCGCATCTTATTGTGAATTATAATTTCTTGTTATGCCCATTATTACACTTATTACACCAAAAAAAAAGTAAATAACGTCATCCAACATCGAAAAGACAACATAAACCAGTGCAATGTCAACAAAAAACCATCTGGCACAGGTTTATACGATGCTGAATCCTTTATCCTTAGATGCATTACGCTCTTGTTGAACGCGTGCAAGAAACGATGAGACATCATTCATGGACACATCCTGCCCTTGCGAAACAACCGTAGATTGTGCCGCTGCATCGGAAACAAACAATTCAGGCACTTCTTTTTGAAGAAGCGCGCTAAGCTGTGCATTATTTCCTATCGAAGCTACGGAAACACCATGTTCAGCATCAAACAAATTAATAGGTTGATTCTGCACCCCTTGCGCATGAGAAACATCTCGCGTTGGGTTCACGACATTATTAATCCGCGCAATCGAATCAGCACGCAACAAATCCTGCATTTCTTCACGAGCCAGTGCTTCCAGCTTTGGATTAAGCACTTTATAATCAATCTCCAACTGCGGATCATGTGAGAATGTTAGTTGCGTCATATATTTTTATATCCTGTTCTATAATCTTATCATAGCAATAGACACTAAAAGAACACAACAACCAAATGCACGTTGCCATCAAAACTTCATCGTTCTGTAACACAACCGTCATAAAACTCCGCCCCCTGCTCCCATTATCCGCTTTTCATCGCGCTTATTCGGAACATATGCACGATAAACACTTGACATTTTGCATTGCATGATGCATTGGTAATCGCGTTGTTGTTCACATGAGCAAGGAGTATATAATTATGACGACACCTGATGAAATTCTTGAGCTTATCTCAGAAGAAGATATTGAATTTATTGATTTTCGTTTCACTGATCCTCGTGGCAAATGCCAGCACACGACCTACTATGCTGAAGCGATCGATGAGGAAAAACTGACTGATGGCATCATGTTTGATGGTTCATCTATTGCAGGTTGGAAAGCAATCAATGAATCAGACATGATTCTTAAGCCTGACCTTTCTACCGCATTTATTGACCCATTCACCGCGCAACCGACACTTGTTTTGTTCTGCGATGTATTAGAGCCTGAAACTGGTGCGAATTATGGACGTGACCCACGTTCGACAGCACGTCGCGCTGAAGCATACCTCAAATATTCTGGTATCGGTGATGCGGCATTTTTTGGCCCTGAGCTTGAGTTCTTTGTATTTGATGATGTACGCTTTGAAGTCAGCATGAATACAGCATTTTACGCGCTCGATTCAGCAGAATCTCCTGAAAATTCTGGCACGATGTATGAAACTGGTAATATGGGACATCGTCCGCGTGTAAAAGGTGGATATTTCCCTGTACCTCCCGTGGATTCTTTGCATGATATGCGTGCAGAAATGGTGACAATATTGAAATCTATTGGTTTGTTGCCTTATGTCCACCACCATGAAGTTGCACCTGCACAGCATGAGATCGGCTTTAAGTTTGATACCTTAACTGCAACAGGTGACAATGTACAAAAATATAAATATGTTGTACAGCAAGTTGCTGCTTCTTATGGAAAAACTGCAACCTTCATGCCTAAGCCTATTGCAAAAGATAATGGTTCTGGAATGCATGTGCATCAATCTATTTGGAAAGCAGATAAGCCATTATTTTCTGGCAATGGTTATGCGGATTTGTCTGAAATGTGCCTCTATTATATTGGTGGTATCTTCAAACATGCGCGTGCGATTAATGCCTTCACGAATCCAAGCACCAATAGCTATAAGCGTTTGGTTCCAGGCTTTGAAGCACCTGTATTGCTTGCTTATTCTTCGCGCAACCGTTCAGCGTCTATTCGCGTTCCCTATGTGAACAGCCCGAAAGAGAAGCGTATTGAAACACGTTTCCCCGATGCAACAAGCAACCCATATTTGGCGTTCACCGCGTTGTTGATGGCAGGTTTGGATGGTATTGAAAATAAAATCCACCCAGGCGATGCTATGGATAAAAATCTCTATGATCTTCCACCTGAAGAATTGAAGGATGTACCAACCGTATGTCATTCATTGCGTCAAGCATTGGAATCATTGGATGCGGATCGTGAGTTCTTGAAAAAAGGCGATGTGATGACTGATGATCAGATCGATGCCTACATTGAGCTGAAAATGGAAGAATTGCAGGAATATGAGCAAACGCCACATCCTGTTGAATTCAAAATGTATTATAGTGTGTAACACTTTATAATGTGTGCTTAAAAAGATAGGTTGGTTTCTTATGGAAGCCAACCTATCTTTATTTTATAAAAAGAGAAGCCTCTACTCGTATTGAATGGGCGTTATATAATGGTTGTTATTTCTTTGTATATTGCGTAGTTTTTCATTTTTTGATAGGTGAAGTTTGTAATCTTTGCACTTGACCAGATTACTATGGACACTATGCATGATAATAAAAGCATAGTATCACTGCCCCACGGCACGTGATATACCACTACATTCACCAATGGAATGAATAAAAAAAGACTAGAGAACGGCAACGTTCGCAGTGGTAAACGATCACCCCCTTCAAGATTCGGCAGATCACGTATGAGCAAAGCCACGATTATGAACAGAAAAAACCCAAACACCCAATATAAAATATGGTGGATTGGATTGGCTTCCTTTCCTATATCTAGGGCGTAGGATGCAATATTCTCCTTAAGATATAGAGCGTGTTGTACGATTGTACCCACCGCACTATATCGATGGTGCAGCATAAACCATAGGATTATCATGCCGCACATAAACCATACATTGCTTTGTGCATATGCTATGCAACACAATAATAAAAGCCCATAAAATCCAAAATTAACAATCATGCAACGACACCATGACCATCTGGATGAGGTTTGCTTTACACTTTGGTGCAATCGCCTCACTACATCCCGCACAGATTCCTTTACATCGGGTGATGCATCGGCAAGGCGGGGGCTTAAAAACCAGCACACAACGGGCATAAGGAGTGTACTAATTACTGCCCCTGATGCGCTATCTTGCATATTGTTTGCACTCCAAAGCATTGTGGGGGTAAGCCCCAATGCCCAATAAAACAGTACATAACGGCGCAAATGCTGCGTCCAGCGAAAATACGGATAATCCAACGGCTTACCAGCCTCCACCGCATCAGCGAGGGCTTCGATCTCCGCCTCGGATAAATCCTGCAAGCGTTTTAGTGATGATGATGTAGATTCGTACATATGCATTTATTAGTACCTGTGTAAAAAATCATCAAGCATTTTTTTGTATTATGACAAAGAATTTATTATCACTGCATAGGCTTCTGCTCAGCATGATAATTCTCCTTATTTGGTTAGTTCAAATTGTTTAATCAGTTGATTGGTTTTTTGTTTAATGTCACGATATTCAGGCATAAAATCAGCACTGAACTCCATGTCAATCCTTATATCTCCTTGATATTGGTACGATGTGTGGCAGGATTTGCTCGCGGCTTCTGTGCTACAGATATACCATGTGTCAGGTGTGTCAATATCGCCTGTATAGTAGATTTTTTTACCATCGTGATTCTCTTCCCGTTTGTGATCAATCAAAAAATAATTCATGCCCATCTGCGCATCATAGGCTGGGGAAGGATAGGTGGTGGTGTAATTATCAGGGCTATACGCCAAAGAATCAAGACCAGAATATATCTGATAGGTAGAAACATGCGAAGGCACTGTACGTTTCGGGTTCGGTGGAAGCAACTCAATACTAACCATAATCTGATCATGCCAACCCGCTTTCTTGGTTTCCATATTATAGGGCTTCATCGAGGGGTGTTGTATCATTAAATATAACCCATCCTGCTTGCCTTCAT
>RDZH01000010.1 GCA_004293935.1 Alphaproteobacteria bacterium
GTCAATCCTGCGAATCCAGGTAGTCCCGCTAGTTCCGTGTCAGAACTCAGCAACGTAACCCTGACCATTCCCAACTCGATCGCGGTTTCGATCGATCTCCTCAACCCCTTCAGCGAATTGGATCTGGGATTATCCCTCAACGATCTGCTGTTTCAACTCTGGGGTGACACCAACCCCGAGCCCGCTGCTGCTGCCGGTTCCCTCATTGCCAACGATCCCACCGCCGCGAACTTTGTCCCCCAGGCCAAATGTCCACCCGTGCCGTTGCTGCCCCCTGTCACTGCAACGATCGCCCCCCCTAATCTGCCGGAGGTGTTCCTCGCCGATCGTGACTGGATTGGAGATGACAACGCCAGTAATGTTGGTGGTGATGAGCGCAACGATCACTTCCAAGGGTTCGCCGGAAGCGACACCCTACGCGGCTATGATGGTTCGGACTTTTTGCAAGGTCATGGCCGAGAACATGCCACCCCATCGTCGGCTCCGGAGGGGGATTGGCTGGCCGGAAATCGTGGCAACGACATTGTGGCGGGCAATCTGGGGAATGACACACTGTTTGGTGGTCAGGATGAGGACTGGATTTTTGGCGGTCAGGATGGGGATTTGGCCTGGGGCGATCGTGGGGATGATTCGGTTTTCGGTGACCAAGGGAGCGACACGCTTTTCGGTGACGATCGATCAGAGCAGAGCATCAAGGGAGCCGGATCAGACTGGATCGACGGTGGATCGGGGCGAGATTTCATCTTTGGTAATGCCGCAGCGGATACGCTGATGGGTGGTCTCGGTGATGATTTGCTTTGGGGCGGACGCGATCGGGATCTGCTGTGGGGGGGCGATGGCGATGATGGGATCAGCGGCGATCGGGGTGATGATACGCTCCTGGGCGAAGCGGGTCGTGACACACTAGCCGGTCGTGATGGCTTCGATCGCGTCGTCGCCGACGCCGGGGACGACCTCATCCAGGGTGGCCTAGATAGCGACACGATCGAGGGTGGCACTGGCAACGACACGATCGACGGCGGAACCAGTGATCCCACCTCTCCGGATATGGGGGCTGATTTCCTGCTGGGCGAAGCAGGTCATGACATCCTGCTGGGCAGTCTCGGCCAAGATTCGATCGCCGGTGGAGACGGCAACGACACGATTCACGGTGGTCAAGACTCCGATGAATTATGGGGCGAGGCGGATGACGATCTGCTCATCGGCGATCGGGATGGCGATCGAATCTGTGGCAATGGGGGAAACGATACCCTGGTCGGTGGTACGGGCTGGGTAGGGTCGATGGAGGATGGTGACGATCGGCTGTCTGGTGGTCTCGGTCACGATCTGGTGTTCGGCAACTATGGCCGTGATCTGTGTTTAGGCGGGGATGGTCACGACACGATATTAGGGGGACAGGGTTCGGATACGCTGCTCGGTGGTTCTGGAGACGACTGGCTGAGTGGCGATCGGGGTGATGATCTGCTCATCGGTGGTGAGGGTCACGATCGGCTGCTGATTCACCCGTCCACCGGCCACAGCACGATCGCCGATTTTGATCCCACCCAGGATTCCCTGGTGTGCTTTGCGATCACCGCGTCCCAGGTGGAGTTTAAGGCGATCGGGGATAACCTTGCGGTTTTTGTGGATGGTGTTGAACGCGGGCTATTACTAAATGTTGATCCCGTTGAGATAACCAGCGACAACGTGATATTTGGTTGGGGTTAAAACCGGGTTTGGAACTCGATCGAGCCGCGATCGTCCCCATTAAAATCCGTCGAACCATGCAAAATCACGTCGTCACTCACACGATATCGTGCCCCAAACCGCACACTATCATCCCGATCGAGAATCACCTGAAACGAGGTGGACAGGCGATCGTTCAGCCGTACCCCCACCTCTGCCCCCAGCCCTAAGGAGGATGTACGGGGATCAAAGGCAGGAAATAGGCGAAAATCCCGCAGCCCTAAAGCCCGACTGACGATCGATTGGATCTGGGTTAAGAGTGCCGAACTGGCGATCGCCACCGTTCCACCCCCCTCAGTCGTTTCAGACACACCACCACCAATCAGCGAATACAACTCCAGGGGCGGACGAGCTGGAGTACTGTTCAACTCCAACTGATCAAACAGTTGGCTTGCACGCCCCTGGACCGCTGCCGTAATCCGAATCGTTTCCACCCCGCCCCGCTCTAGCGCGACATCCTGCAATTCACGTGATCGGGTCACGTCCGCAGCCCCCACATTGCTCACGATACGATTTCGGGTGGTCTGGGTGACCGCTGCCCCCATCTGTACATCCAGAATCGGATCACGACCGTATTGAGGGTCAAAGATAGCGGTGTTAAAGCGATTTTGATCCAGGGTAAAGGCCGTGGTAAACAGATTCACCCGACCATCCCGCAGAAAAATCTTACCGGCGGGGGAGGGATTATCCAGCAGGCCGCGCACGTTCAGCAGCCCCTCCGCCACAAAGTCGAGGGTGGGCGGACTGACCAGACGAATGTTGCGATCGAGGCGAATTTTGAGATCGTCGTAACGGATCACAGGAGTCGAGCCGATCGGGTCTTGCACAGGAGCCGGAGCATCGGGATCGGGCAGAAAGACAAGGCCATCGGTCAGGGTCAGATAGCCCCCAATACTGGGCAGCAAGGCCGATCCGGTGATCTCAATACGTCCATCAATACCACCGCTATAGATCCGCTTGAGGTTGAGGGCCACACGATCGAGCACAACACTAAGCTGACTATTCGCCGCGAACGGATCGAACAGGGAGAGGTTGCCCGTCGCCTTCACAGCTCCCTGCTGAAACCGACCAATCAGATCGGTTACTGTGATGCGATCGCCGTCCAGATTGATCGTGCCGTGGACATCCGTCAGCGGCTCGGGAAGCTGCGGCGACTGAAGCGTGGCCCCAGCGAAACTCGCAGTCCCAAGGGTACGCTCAACGCGATAAATCCCATTTTGGCGCCGACCGTCTAAGGTGATGTTGGCTTCCCCCTGACCGCCCAGCCAGCCGACACTACTGGTCAGGGCATTCAGAAACGCCATACCGTCATCGCGGGTCGCGAGGGTGACTGAGAAACGATCGTCCGGATCGAGTTTCGTCGCACCGGGAAACGTCCACGGGGAGGTTCCCCGTATGGTAACGGCGGTGTTTGCAGACAGGTCAGGTGATTCAGGCGGTTCGGGCGATTCGGGCGACTCTGATGATTCTGTCGGTTCGGGCAATTCGGGCGACTCTGATGATTCAGGTGACTCCGATAAACCCACCGCCGCATTTGGCCCCGTGGTGAGAGCGGTTAGGACATTGCCACCAAAACGTATGCGACCATTCTCATAGAAAAAACCACCCTGTTCGAGTTCGATCGGCTTACCATTCAGTCGCCCATCGGTGAGATGCAACGTGCCGCGTAACCGGGGATCGGCTTGGGTTCCCGCCAGGGTTGCCGTCAGATCCAGCAAGCCCGCCGTCCGAAACTGATCGGGGAGTTTAGCGACTTCCCCCACAAAGGCCAGCGGCAAACCGGTGAGTTCCAGATTGGCAGATTGGAGATCCGGGGAGAGGATGCCTTTTAGATCAAGCCGTGTCCCATAGGGCGTGCTGGGATCGAGCTGCACCGTAACCCAGGAGGGATCAAATTCTAGGCGACGATCGCGGTAGCGTCCCACCAGTTGCACCTCTGAGATGGTGTAGGGCTGCCACTGCCAATCAGCACCACGAGCCGCAAACTCGATCAGCGGCTGGGAAACCGTGCCACCGAGATCGACCTCCGCGTTAAAGGAGCCGGTGAGATCCCGTAGACCGGGCAGTGCTGCCCGCCCGATCGTGCGTTGTTCGCGTTGTTCGCGCAGGAGGTCAATTTCGACGAGACGCCGAATGCTGTTCAGGAGTGATCGCCTGGGATCGCCCACCGCAACGGCGTTAAGGTCGGCGATCGTGCCCAGCTCGGGCGGTGCAAAACCGCGTGAAATATCCTCGATTTCTGACCATTGCAGCAACTCCAGCAAGTCCTGTAAGTCCCCGTTGGCGACACTCATTTTGAGGCCGATCTCAGGGTCTTCCACCAGGTTCACCGTGCCGTTAAACCGGTAGTTGGTTTCGTCCCGAATGACCGTTAGATCGTTCACCCCAAGCTGTCGATCGCGCCACGCCACCGCCCCGACGATCGCATCAGCCGTCATCGTTCCCCACTTCGGTTCCACCCAGTTAATCTGACCGGTTAAGGAACCCGCCGTGGGGTTCACCTGACCTGCAAAACCCAGATAACCCTCCACACGACCCCGATCGGGCAGGGGCTGCAACCCGAACCAGGCCAGCGGCAGGCGATCGGTGGTCACGTCACAGCGATCGGTACTAGGACAGCGACCCGCTACCCGTAAATCGCCCAACTGTGCCTCAAAGAGACGCGGCATAAAGTCTCGCGACAGTTGCATCACCACCCGATCCACGGCCTCTGCATCGGCGGCGGTGTTTGGATCGGTGGGTTCGATCAGGGCGATCGAGAAATCATCCGCCACGGCTGTCGCACTGAAGCGAGGCAGGTCACCATACCGCGCCGCCACCAGGGGAAAGGCCGGTGTACCATCCGTTGTCGATAAGGCTCCACGCACAATGCGTCCGACCAGTTTTTCGCTAATCGTTTCACCGTTGAGGGTGAGATTTTCAAGCTGAAGGCCACTGGCTTCTAGGTTGATATTGCTGGGAATCGCGCCATTCCAACCGCCGGTCACCGCAAGGTTGGCGGCAATTTGACCACCGATATTCGGGCGAAGGGTGGCGTTGGTCCATTGAGCGATCGCCTCGCTTGAGAGGAGGGCATTTAAATCCTGGGGTGGGATGATGACACCGGCTTGCCACCGATCGCGATTGAGATTGAAATCCACGGCGATACCACCGGTGGGATTCCCCGTTGCGGGATCACGATCACGACTGGGCAACGCCGCCACCACACGACCGACGATCGCACTGGGTGAAAAATCAAAAATTGAACCCGACAGCCGCGAGGGGGTCGCCGTGTTGGTCGCGAGGGGAAACGAATCCGCCCAGGGATCGGGAACCGGTAGGGCAAATTGCGCCAAATCCACCGTCCAGCCTGCATCCCGTACCGCGAGTGTTCCCTGAAGGCGGCCATTATTCGCCCCGATCGCAAAGGCTCCCTGGGCGACGATGCTCGCTAGATCAAAGGCCGTTGTTCCAGCCAGATTGAGCCGGGGTGAGTTGAGCCGGGGTGAATTGAGCGGCAGGTTGGCGGGGAGCAGCTTCGCCAGACCGACGTTGCTGACACTGACCTGACTTTGCCACCGATCGCCACTCAAGGTAACATTTCCGGCAACCATTCCGCCCTCAACGGCAACTTGACCCGTGCCACCGATCTGGCTCGGGATCAATTGCAGTCCGCTGGTGATGCCTGCCGCGACCACTGTACCGCTTAGGCCACCAATATCGAGTCGCGAGATCGGATCGGCGAGATTGAGCCATGAGGCGATCGGTACGTTGTCCAGCTTTGACTCGACGCGCCATTGACCATTCCCAATTTGTGCGCCGAACTGGATCGGTTGACCGTTAACGCTGGTCACACCGAGACCCTGAAGGGCGATTTTGCTTAAATCCGGTGTCGAGAACACATCCATCAAACCCGCCACCTGAGCGCGACCGCTGAACGCCCCCAGAGTCACCGTAGGGGCCAGGGCCGGATCGATCGCGATATTATTCACCGCAATTTCGCCTTGCCAACGATCGCCCCGAATCTGACCCAGCACCTGACCAAAGCCGTCCCCGATCTGGATTTGTGGAATCGCAATCCCGATCGTGTTATTTTGCAGCGTCACCCGCCCCCGAGCATTCACCCGATCGATCGGTAACGATGCGCCGTAGTCAAAGGCGATCGCGTCGGCGTTAACATCCTGCATTGCGAATTCGGCCAACGCTTGCAGCGGGGTCTTCTCCGCCCGTGGTAGCTGAACCTTGACCGCTGCTTGGACTTTTCCACCACTGGCGGGCGTCACATTCAACTGTTCTAGGACAAATTCCCCCGTCCCAAAGGAGAAGCCGAACCGTCCTTCGAGATCACGAACCGCAACCCGATCGATGTCCAGGGGTGACAGATTTTTGACCTGACCGATGAGAATCGGCTGTTGCAGAGGCCCCCGTAAAATGAGCTGTGCGGCCACTTGACCCGACCCATCGATCGCAAAATCCGGCACGATCGCCTGTCGCGCCACCCGCCAGTCCACCGGTGGCACCAACATCGGCAGCTCATACCCCCGTTTCAGGTCAATCAGGCCGCGATCGATCTTGACCGGTAAGGGGCCATATTGTCCGATCGCATCTTCAAAGGCCAGTTGTCGCTCTTTAAATGCCAGATTGGTTTTCTCAATCAAAATCGGCTGTGGCGCACCGTTCAGCACCATTAACACATCGGTTCCCCG
>RDZH01000028.1 GCA_004293935.1 Alphaproteobacteria bacterium
GCTGTATCTGTGCCATAGCCCTTCTCCTTCAGCCAGTTGATTACATTCTGCCACATTATGGCATGTGAATCAACCCAACTTGACGGGGATGGACAGCTATATCTATAATTTTTATCCTTCCCGTTGATCTATTCGGTTCATATTGTTGTGCGATAGACAAAAGGGAATGGCAAGAATGAGTGAGTATGAGCAATTAATGCAATATGTCGATCAACAAGTGCGTGCATTGCGCCAAGAAATGCAGGAGATGATGCACGGAGCTGCTCCTGAGGAGCGCAAGGCACGACCGCAAAGGATGCGCGCCACTCCCCAAAGAACGCGAGCGAATAGTTCCCGCGATGGTGAGGCGATGCTAAAAAACATATCACGCACCATTGCGCGACGTGCAGGGCGTAATCTTGGTAAGCAGATCAGTGCCGCACTTACGGATGAAGCATCCACCACAGAATCGAGCTTACTACCGCGCACCATGCTGAATGATCTCTTCAAAGGCGTGATCACGAGCCAGAGAAACCGCTAATATAGTGCTTTTACCATTATATAATGGAAGCACTATATAACCTGAGTTTTGGATAAGAAACGATTTATCCTTTTGTTTTTATTTGCTTATTTCTTTTGTTCGTCACTCCTGCGTAGGCGGGAGTCCAGCGATCACGAATTGTTCTGGATGCCTGCCTTCGCAGGCGTGACGCATTATAATATTTGTTCATATAAAACAAATATTTATTTTTCATCTTATCCAAAACTGAGGTTATATACATCCTTCAAAAAAAGCTGTATTTCTTCTGCCGTGGTGCAATAGTTGGTGACGAAGCGGTACACATCTGCACCCACAATCCCCCAATCATAAAAGATATGCCCACAGCCATGAAGATAATCTGCACGTTCACGTGACATGCGTACAAATATCTCATTCGCTTGCACAGGATAGATGATGTCGATATGCTCCAAGGTTGCCAAGGTTTCTGCCAATAAGCGCGCCATGGCATTGGCATGACGGGCATTATGCAGCCATAAATCTTCGGCAAAAAAGGCGTGCCATTGCAGGGATAAATAGCGTTGTTTTGATGCTAATTGTCCGACATGTTTATGCAAATAGGGGAGGGATTGTTGCAATGTCGGTTCAAACACCACCACAGCTTCGGTAAACATACCGCCATTTTTTGTGCCACCAAAGGATAAAATATCAACCCCAGCAAGGTGCGTCATGGCAGCAGCAGAGCAACCTAAATGCACAAGAGCGTTGGTGAAGCGCGCTCCGTCCATATGCACATAGAGTTGATAGTGCTTGGCAATGCGTGTGATGGCATGGATTTCTTCGAGGGAATAAACCGTGCCTAATTCCGTGCATTGGGTGATGGAGATGGCGCGAGGGCGAACATGATGGATGCCACGATTAATAGCATAGACGATGCGTTGTTCGAGTTCATCTGCCGTGAATTTATCCCGCCCATTCACAATCGTGATCGCCTTTGCTCCTGAAAAAAGTTCGGGCATACCACATTCATCTTGATTGACATGGCTAAGTTCATGACAAACAAAACCTTCACTGCCACGACATAGGGCGGCAAGGGCAAGGCTATTGGCGGCTGATCCCGTAAATACGGGGTAGAAGGTAAGCCTATCTGTTTCAAAGATACGTGCAAATAGTGCCTGAGCAGCAGCAGATGCATCATCATAGCCATAGGATTTTTGGTGGTCTGTGCTTGTTGTAAGGGCTTTGAGGATGTTGGGATGTACAGGAGAAGTATTGTCGCTTGCTAGATAAACCATAGATGCCTTAACGAGTATGTGCAGAACGGACTATAGCATAATGTTTTTAAGGCTGCAATCACTCGCTTGATACTGTATAAAAAGGCGGGAAGGGTTCGGGCTAACAATCAACGCATCCTTTAAGCGGCGCATATAATCTTTGCGGGGGATTTCAATCGTGCCGAATTGACGCATATGATCATTGATGAATTGCGAATCAAGCAATGCATAACCGCACTCATGCATGATTTCAATTAAGGCAAGGAAGGCTATCTTGCTGGCATTGGGGGCGCGACAAAACATGCTTTCACCAAAAAATGCACCGCCACGCGAAACGCCATATAAGCCACCAACCAATGATCCTGTAGCATCCCAACATTCCACCGAATGCGCATCCCCCCATTGGTGCAGAATGCTGTAGAGTGCAATAATCTCCTCATTAATCCAACTATCACCATCATGGGTGCGTGGGGTAGCGCAGCAACGCATCACATCGGTGAAGCAATGATTGATCGTGATACGGTAGGGGTGTTTGCGTGCATATTTGCGTAGGCTTTTGGGGATATGTACGGCATCGAGCGGAATAATCGCCCGAGGATCAGGGCTAAACCAGTGCAATTCTTTAGCATGGCGGTGTTCTGCCATGGGAAAATAGCCACTTTCATAGGCTAAAATGAGGGTTTCGGGGTGAATAGACACCATACGATAATAATATCATATGCGCAAGAAACAAGAAAAAAGAACCACCAGTTTGGGAACTGGTAGTTCTTTTTTTAGTCATCCTCACCATCAGCAGCGCGACGCTGTTGATTGATGTAAGTATTATCATCGCAACCCTTATCTTGCGCGCTATGCCAACAAGCTGAAGATTGCGTAGGTGTTTGTTCGCTTTCTGAGGAGTTAAGAGCCTCAGAAATGACAACAACCGTACCCGAGGCAAGAGTTGTTGCCGCGACAGTAGCAAAAATTTCTCTCAACATGTTATTCATGGGAATAAAGAACTTTAAGTCTTGATATTACCATGGTTTGTGCAAAAAAGCAAGGATATTCGTCTTGCTACCCTTCATATTTAATGAACGCGCCTTATGCGGGAGGGTAAGAAATTTCTCTTGAAATAGAGACGATCATCATGTAGGGTACGATAGTTCCTTTCATTACACATGTCATGCATGTCAGTACCTTGTTTTTTTTATGACCATCACGCCAAAAACAGTGTGGTTTGGGGATGTTCTATACAAAAGTCCTGAAATACAGGCATAGTTCATCATGAATAGCTTTAATGAACGTATCAATGCAGCAAAAAAAGGAATTTACAAACTTATCAATGCTGCAAATGATGGTGCGTTGAATGACAACCAAAAATATGGTTGGTCGAAACGCAGCGGAGATAGTTGGGGTATTGCATTATCGAAGGTAAAGCAATATGAAGATGTTCTGGAGCTGATCGGCATGTGTGTTAATGTGGATGATGTGTGGAAGAAAATGCTGCATGATTGTTTTTTCATTGACGCAACGTGCTTTAACCAAGATGGGACAATAAAATGGTCTCGTGTTTTTCAAAATGCTCAGGCAAACGAATATCCGCCTGACATCTTGGTGACACCACGCGCTGATGCGTGGCACATCGTATACAGCCAATTCTGGCTGTGATGTAGAGAGTGCTTCCATGATATAATTACCGATCAATCGGCAATTATATCATGGTAAAAGCACTATACATCATAGTATTGTAGTTTTTTCTTGACATAAAAATGAGAAATTTTTCTTGAAATGAAGATGATCATTATGTAGGGTGCGATAGTTCCTTTAATTACACTGTCATCTATGTCGGTACCTTATTTTTTACGACCATCATGCCAAAAACAATGTGGTTTGGGGATGGTCTACATGAAAGTCCTGAAATACAGGCATAGTTCAGCATGAATAGCTTTAATCAATGTATCAATGCTGCAAGAGAAGAGATTCTCAATCTCATCAATACTGCAAATAATGTTGCGTCGAATGACAACCAAAAATATGGTTGGTCAAAACGCAGCGGAGATAGTTGGGGTATTGCCGTATCGCAGATAAAGCACTATGAAGATGTTCTAGAAATTCTTGCTACATGTACTAATGTGGACGATGTATGGAAGAAATTATTGCAGGACTGTTTTTTTATTGAAGCAAAGTTCTTCAACGAAGATGGTAGTATAAATTGGTTTCGCGTTTCTCAAGAAGCAAGGGAACATGAGTATTTTGAACATCTTCCTGATATTTTGATAACTTCCCGCATTGATGCGTGGTACATCGTCTATCAACAATTCTGGGATTGACTTAAAAAAATGAGGCGTGAGTAGCCTCATTTTTTTTGAACACCGAACAGGGATCGCTTATGATCCAGCAATGGTCATGCCGTCAATGCGTAATGTTGGGGCGTTTTTGCTACGTAGGAAATGTAAATCATTAGCGGGAGTGAGGTGTAGAAACATATCACGCAAATGCCCTGCAATCGTGACTTCCGATACGGGATAGGCGATCTCACCGCGCTCAATCCAAAATCCTGATGCGCCTTGCGAATAATCCCCCGTGATCAGATTCACCCCCATGCCAAATGTTTCGGTGATGTAAAATCCGTCAGCAATATCCGCCATGAGTTCCTGCGGGGTATGTGTGCCTGCTTCCATATAGAGGTTGGTTGACGAAGGGGAGGGGTTTGAGCCAATGCCACGCCCTGCATGTCCTGTGGTGGTTAAGCCTAGCTTGTTGGCACTACGGCAATCGAGAAACCATGATTGCAATACGCCGTCTTTGATCATGGCGCGCTTGGTGCAGGTGACACCTTCCGCATCGAAATTTTGCGAGCCAAGCCCACGTACACGGTGCGGATCATCCATAATTTGGATGGAGGGTGCAAAGATTTGTGTTCCCATTGCATCTTTCAAAAAGGTTGTGCCACGTGCTACCGATGCCCCATTGATCGCACCCGCTAAACTAGAAATAAGCGAGGATGAAATACGCGGATCAAAGATTACGGGGACTTTGCATGTCGGTTTTTTGCGTGGGTTGAGGCGAGCAAGGGCGCGTTTAGCAGCTTCTTTGCCCAGCGATTCAGGATCGCGCACATCCTCAAAAAAGCGCGCTACGCTGTAATCATAATCACGTTCCATCGCATCACCACTACCCGCCAGTACGGATACGGAGGTGCTAAAGGTCGTGTCATAGGATTCACCATAAAATCCATGCGAGGTTGCCAGTGCAAACATGCTTTTGCTGTAGCTGCAATCTGCCCCTTCGCTGTTGGTGATGCCTTGGGTGGCGCGTGCGGTGGATTCAGCACGTAGGGCAAGTTCGTGTAGGAGTTCGGCCGTTGGCTCAAAACTATCCGCAAGCTCTAGGCTTGGGATGGTGCGGGCAAGCAATGCTTCGGGCGCAAGGGTGGTGTGGGGGTCTTCCGTGGCAACGCGTGCCATATCGACGGCGCGCTGTGCTAAATCACGTAGGGCTACGTTGGATAAATCACTCGTAGAAACATTGGCTTGGCGTGCGCCTACCCAGACGCGTAGCCCTACCGCACTCGATTCGGAACGCTCCAATTCTTCTTGTTGCCCCATACGGCAGGATACGCCCAGTTCAACGCCAGTGGCATAGACACCATCGGCATGGTCTGCACCAGAGGCGCGGGCATAATCAATAAGGGCGTTAAGGATGGATTGGTTCATAAGATATGCGTTACGGTAAAGACTAATGACAGACGACCATAGACTATATTTGTTCTAAGCACCACAACATAATCGCTTTTTGCACGTGTAGGCGGTTTTCTGCCTCATCCCATACGGCGGATTGTGTGCCATCCAACACGCTTGCCGTGACTTCTTCACCACGATGTGCGGGGAGGCAGTGTAAGAATAGGGCGTGCGGGGCGGCGTTCTGCATCACGGCATCATTCACTTGATACGGAGAAAGCAGGGTACGGCGCATCTCACTATGTTCATGCCCCATCGATACCCATGTATCGGTAACGACGACATCTACATTTTTGGCTGCTGCCATTATATCATCATGGAAGCTGAGTTTCGCACCTGCATCATAGGCATGTTTGAGATAATCTTGGTGCGGACGAAAAGCAGGTGGGTTTGCCATACGCAAATGAAAGCCAAAGGCTGCTGCTGCAGAAATCCATGAATTTAAAACATTATTGCCATCACCTGCCCATAGCACCGTAAGATCGGCTAATGTGCCTAAACGTTCTTCGATCGTCATAAGGTCTGCCATAATTTGGCAGGGATGCGAGCGATCAGTTAGCCCATTGATGATAGGGATGGTTGCACAGCGCGCTAATTCCTCAACTTTTTCATGCAGGGTGGCACGCATCATGATCGCATGGACATAGCGTGAAAGCACGCGTGCCGTATCGGCAATCGTCTCACCGCGCCCAAGCTGAAGATCATTGGCAAGTAAGACTAAGGGGTTCGCGCCTAGTTCGCGTATGCCGACTTCAAATGATACACGCGTGCGGGTGGAATTTTTCTCAAAGATCATCGCAATCGAACGCCCAGCAAGTGGCATAGCGTGAGGTGCGTCATTGCGACTACGTTTTAATTGATGGGCATGGTTGAGAATGAGCTGCAAATTTTGGCTAGTAAGATCATGTAAATCAAGAAAATGACGAATCATAATAAACTCCTAGGTGTGTGATTAAGCAAGTGTTTAGCATTGCTTTATATAGTGGTGGATCGCCACAAAGTCGTCATACCCTTGATAAGCGGGTATCCAGAACATGCATTGGTTGCTGGATTCCTGCCTACGCAGGAATGACCATTGCATGAGTGCATAGATGCGCTGAGAATTTTTCATATCCATGGATGGCATACATCCTCCAAGATGCTGCATGCCTGATCCACATGCTGTGGTGCAAAAATAAGGGGCGGGACAATGCGCACTACATGGCTGACGGCAGGAGCAAGAAGTAAGCCTTTGTGCCGTAGCGCGTCGGTGAAGGCGTATTTATCGATGGCAGGATGAAGGCTCAAACCTAGCATCAAGCCACGCCCACGCACTTCGGCAATGATATGCGGATGGCGTTGTTGCAGTTGCTGTAAGTGGTGATGAAAATAATCGCCCACGCGTTGTACTTGTGCAAGAAAACCTTCAGATTGCACAATGTTCAACACGCTCAATCCTACCGCACACGCAAGGGGATTACCGCCATACGTGCCGCCATGCGTCCCTTGCGTCATGCACGATGCTACTTCCTCCGTGGCAAGCATTGCAGCAAGGGGGAAGCCTCCGCCTATGCCTTTCGCAACCGTCCATAGATCGGGGGTGATGTTCGATTGCAAAAAGGCATACATGCTGCCCGTGCGCCCATAGCCACACTGCACTTCATCCAAGCATAGCAGCGCACCATGTGTACTGCATAAATGACGTAGCTGTTGCAGATAATGGGCATCATGCACCCGTACTCCGCCTTCTCCCTGAATTGGCTCAAGTATTATGGCAGCCGTATGCGCACTGATGGCGCGTTCTAATGCTTCCAGATCATGAAAAGGAATGGTGCGAAACCCTTGCATGAGAGGGGCATAGCCCTCCTTGCTGGCAGGGTTGGAACATGCAGCAAGCGCACCCGTGGTGCGCCCGTGAAAACCACCATCGACCACCAAAATCTCTGTACGCCCCGTGTCCCCGCGTACATGATGATAACGCCGAATGGTTTTAATGGCAGTCTCTACCGCTTCCGATCCTGAGGAGCAGAAAAATACTTTACGTGCAGGAGGGGATACCGCAATAAGCGCATCAGCAAAGGCTTCAAGCGCGGGGTTGCGGTACATATTTGAGCAATGCCATAGACGTTGCGCTTGATCCTGCAATGCTTCAATCATTGCAGGGTGGTTATGCCCCAAAGCATTGGTAGCAATACCCGCAGCACCATCAAGATATTCTTTGCCCGTCTCGTCATAAAGGAAGCACCCTTGCCCGCGCACCATCATCAAAGGGGAGCGTCGATAGACGGGAAGTAGGGAAGGGGAAGTCGTGGTCACACCCTAATCAACATAGACGTAAAGTTCATGATGTTTACTATCGGTCACATATTCAGTAGTGACATGGATGCGATCTTTGGGGATACCAATGGCGTGCAGATCATGAATTAATTGCTGACGTTGACGCATGGATGATTGACGCATCTGTTCATTATAACGGGAGTTGCTCGTTTTAGGGATGAAGGAAGCAACCGTTACCATGAGTTCGGGCTTGATTGCCACCGCACGCGACATCGCTTGATAGAGTTGTTTGTTGTAATGGATACGCGGTTGGTTGTAGGTGATGACAATGAGTGGCACAGAATTCGCTTTGCGTGATGCTGCATGGGCATGGAATGGTGAAACCATTAGGATGCTCATGAACAGGGTGCATAAAATTGCTAGGTGACGCATAGCTAGGTGACGCATAAGTCATAACTCCATTAAATCTGACATGAAATCATACACATGTTCACGAATTTGTATAGTGCTTTTTTGAATTGGGTGTAAATAATGCACTCTAAACTAGGTTCTGTTGAGTTTTCGCTGATGCGTTAGCGAAAATGGTGGATTTGCGAGAACCGCTACGGAGTGTACTTAAGGTACATGAGTAGCGGAAGCGCAGCAAACCACCATTTGCAGCAAGCAGTAGTAGAAAAAGCAACAGAACCTAATTAAGCATTGACAAATGGGGATACTAGTGCCATCTTCGGATGAGATATGCATATATAATGCAAATGTTTTTTTAAGGGTAGATAATGCGGATACTCGTCGTTGAAGATGAACAAGAAGTAGCGGACTATATTTGTAAAGGGTTGCGTGAATATGGGCATGTTGCCGAGCATAGTGCTGATGGTAAAGAGGGTTTGTTCCTTGCAACAACCGAACAGTTTGATCTGATTATTCTGGACAGGATGCTGCCTTTTGTGGATGGTTTGGTTATTTTGAAGACCTTGCGTGCCACAGGCAATGCAGTGCCTTTAATCCTGCTCAGTGCCTTGGGAGAGGTCGATGATCGGGTGCAAGGGTTGCGTGCGGGTGGTGATGATTACATCACAAAGCCTTTTGCTTTTTCTGAGCTTTTGGCGCGTATTGAGGCGTTATTGCGCCGTCATATGGGTGAGGCGGAAACGGTGACGCGTCTTTGCGTTGGGGATATGGAGATGGATTTGCTTGGGCGAATCGTGAAACGCAATGGGGTGAGGATTGCCCTGCAAGCGCGTGAATATAGCCTCTTAGAATATTTGATGCGCCATAAAGGACAGATCGTTACGCGCACTATGTTGCTGGATAATGTCTGGCATTATCATTTTGATCCGCAAACCAATGTTATTGATGTGCATGTCAGTCGGTTGCGTCGTAAAATTGATGGGGACAGTGAGAACCCGCTGATTAAAACCGTGCGTGGATCAGGTTATATGATTGATGATCCGCACTCTTAATCAGGTTGTGATTATGCCAAAACCATCACAGGGGCATCCTCATAGCAGTTTTGCGCGTATTAAAATCTTTCGCAGCTCTAGCATCACGCTTGCCATTATCTTTACATTATTGTTGCTTTGCTCGATTGCGACCTTGCTCTATTTTATGCGCCTTGCTTCGGATGGATCGCATCAGGATCAAATTTCTGCATCGATTTATATTGATACGGAAGGTTTTCATGATGCATTTGAGCGCGGAGGCATTGATTTAGTCGCTGATTTATTGCAATATCGTGTCAAGCATCTTGCCGAGGGGCGTATTTATGCCTTAGCTAATAGCGAAGGTCATGTGATGATGGGGAATTTTGGTTATATTCCTTCAGGCGTGCCAAAAGAGGGAACGATTTTCTCCTTGACACTTGATGCGAAGGAGGGGGATCATGAACTTCCCACGGGCAAAGCCTATGATATTTTAGCACTTTATATCGATTTTCCCGATGGGCATCGTTTGCTTGTAGGGCGTAACCTCCCCGATATAGAATTTCATGAAGAATTGAGTGAACAATTAGGATGGGCAATGATCATCGTGATGTTCGCGCTTGCGGGAGCGGGATTTTTCATTGGTGAGCGCGTAGTGTACCGTATTAATGTGATGGCGGATACCGCATCCTATATCATGCAAACGGGTGATTTATCCAAGCGTATTCCTATCTTAAGTCAATGGGATGATTTGAGCAAGTTGGGTATGATTCTCAATGAATTATTAGGGCGCGTTGGTTATCTGATGGAAGAAGTGCGTGCAACCTCGGATAATATCGCACATGATTTACGTACCCCACTCACGCGTATGAAGCATCATATCGAAACCTTGCACCAAAAGGCGGTTGATGATCATATCCCCATTACAGAAGTAACCGATAAGCTATTGGATGATATGGATCACGTCTTGCAGACCTTTTCTGCTTTATTGCGCATTCGCAATCTTGAAGCGGGGACATTGCGCTTATTGCAAGATGAAATTTCCCTTAGTGCCTTGTTGCAGGATGTTTATGAACTCTATGAGCCGACAGCTCTTGAGAAAGAACAGAATATGACGTTGGATATACGCAATGAAACGATCATTTTAGGTGATAAGCATTTGCTTTTTCAAGCCTTTGCTAACATTATCGATAATGCAATTAAATATGCTCCAAACGGGGCGCGCATTCAGATTACGCTCTATCGTCATGGCGATGATGCTACGATTATTGTGCATAATAGTGGTACGCATGTGGAGGAAGCCTTACAAGAAAAGATTTTCTTACGTTTTTTCCGCACCGACAATGCTCGCACAAGTCGTCAGGGGACGGGATTAGGGTTAAGTCTGAGTAAAGCGATTATTGAGCGGCATGGCGGTACGGTGCGTGCTTATAATAGCGATGATGGTTTTGCTGTGAGTGTTAGCGTATCACGAAACAAAAAGAAAGCTGTGGCGTAATGATGAGAGACTTCTGTATAAATCTCAATTCTTGTCATACCCGCGCAGGCGGGTATCCAGAGCAACGCTTTTAACTAGACTCCTGCCTTCGCAGGAGTGACGAATTTGTTGGTTTTATAGGTTATGCAGAGGTCTCGATGAGAGAAAATGATTATTTTTTCTGTGATTATAATTGGATAGAGCGCAAAGTCCTTGCGTGGGAACAGCATCTTAGAACGCTTGGTATTACCGATATTGTAGCGATTGCGCGTGGGGGTATCGTGCCTGCTACCATGCTGTGCTTTGCACTTGATTTGCCTAAAATACACATACTGAACGTGGATCGCGCTCACAATCGCCTTGAGGAGCAATATCATCGCCCCTTGACACCCCAGAGTGTGGTCTTATTATGTGAGGATGTGGCGGGTGATGGGCAGACGTTGGTGCGTTGTGTGCAGCATCTGAAACAGCAGGCAGGGAAGGTCTATACACTCACGATTCATCATTTTGATGGTTCGACCATGCGCCCTGACTTTAGTGATGATTTTGGGCATAGGATCGGCATTTTTCCGTGGGAGCGTTTTCGGGTGAATCCGAAGATGATCGACGAATATAGAGAGCATCGTCGCTTAAGCAAAAGCGATAGTGCCTATTATCGTTATGGCTGTGATTTAGATGGCGTGTTTTTGCCTGATATTGACGAAGCGATCTACCAGCATCATCTTGAAGATGCGTTGGCGATGCGCGCCCATCTTCTGCCCTATCCAGCAAATGTACTACCGCCGATTGATATGAGCCGTGCGATGATTATCACTGGTCGCCCGCACTGTGATCGTGAGGTGACGGAGCAATGGTTAGTAACCCATCAGATTGCGTATCAAAAACTATTGATGCGTGACCCTGAGATGTACGCCATTCAACCTTATGATGATCCTGCGCACAAAGCGCAACAAGCCGCGAATATGAAGATTTTTTGGATCAAAGAGCAGCATATCACCCATTTTTTTGAATCTGATCCCCTGCAAGCAACCTTGATTGCGCGTGCGCTGCCTTATGTGCGTGTGATGTGGTGGAATAATGTTACCCATGATCGTTATGTGGTGAGTGTGGAAGCCTATAGTGCTTCGTGACATGAGGGCTAACCCCCATTCTACGCTGTCACAAAAAATTCATACAATTCTGATTGAATGATGCGGTGGATTGAGGCTATAATGCAGGATAGAATAAGTTAGGAATGCAAAATGAATGTTGCTCCCCCACATATGAATGCATCAGCGATTAAAGGTAGTACGCTCGCAGCCACTGGAGCTATTCCTTTAGCTGCTGCTTCTGTCGCTCTGCCTATGGTTGACGCTGCAATCGCGCAACAAGCTCCTCTTGCGGTAGAAGCGGCGATTGCCCATCCTTTTGCTCATCGCATAGGGAAGACCATTATTAGTGCGCAAGCTCCGATACAACAAGCAAGCAATCTTCCTCATCACATACTTAATGGGGGCGGGCTTTTGACTCCTCTCATCACGGCAGGTACGGGCTTGTGGATGGCGGACGGTATTGTTGGAGGGATAGGGGGGCTTGTTCATCAAGGTTTTCAGACGCTAACGAACCTTACGCACGTTGATAAATTTGAAAAAGCAGGTGCGTCTTTTCAAAATGCTCTGAATGATAAAATCTCAGCACCTATTAAATTCGTTAGTAACACTGCTTTAGCACCCATGACGTTCACGCAACAGAATAATTTATTCGATGCGCATCATGCGTTCTCGCAAGGGTGCGAGCATGTGGGTAAACAAATTGGAGGTATGGGCATTTTGGGTGAAAAAAGTGCTGCGATTGCCTCGAATGTCCAGAATTTTGCAGGAAAGCTAGAGGGTGTTGAAGATAACGTAGGTGCGTACTTAGGTAAAGTGGTGACATCTGCCACCGCTGCGGTTGGTTCTGCATTCAAGAAGATGAATATGAACGGGGTTGGTGAGGCAGTGACGCACGCACCCGAGAATATCAAATGGAGTCTCAAGGGTACGACCTTGATGCAAAACACCATGCAGATTGGTTTGGCCAGTGGAATGGTATGCCATGATGTGGAGTTTGTAGGAACGGTCACGCACAAGCTTGAGCAGGTAACCGATATGTACCGTGAGATCACGGGAAATAAAGATGCAAACATGTGGCAGGCATTGACAGATAAAAATGTGCCGAATATTTTTAGTCATGAACGTGATAATTTCATGGGTTCACTTCTTCCTAGAACCGTTGCGACGTTGGGAACGAATCTTATGTTCCTGCAAAGTATTAAGCACGTATCAAAGCAATCAGGGTTTGGTTCGATCTTGACATTGATGGGACCGTCTCTTTTAGCTCCGTTGGCGAAACAATTAGATGCGCCTCTTCCTCTTTTGGATATGTATGATCTATTGAAGTTGGAGGAGACCGCTCATGGTGCTATCCCTACTGAGCTATATGCGCAAACGATCAAAACATTTGTTCCCGCATTGCAAGGGATGAGTATCAATAATCCTATTGTCGTTGGGGTTGCTGAGCAATGTGCGCAAGAGAAACTTTCCCCTATGCAACTCATTTTAGAAATTGATTCAGGGGATATTGCGCGGCGCGTATTTCATGTTGAAGCTGAAGTGTATGAACGCCACAATGCGATGAAAAGAAAGGCAGCATTGCCAGCTCCCGATCCATCTGCTATCACGCAAGCACAACAACAAGGAACTGTGGTGACGCTTCCAGAACGTTCGTTAAGTGCGTAGTACGTCCATGATATAATGGTAAATTGTCACGGAATCTTCACACATAGAATGTGTTGTTTGTGGTATAGTATAAATAATTAAAAGCATTATCTTTGTGTTGTACATTATATGAGCATACAGAATATTTATGAACAGACGGTAGTTCCGGGCGCAGCTCAGGCTCATGCTAGTGCGGTAGCTGCTGCTCCCGTCATGAAGAATAATATTGTGCAAACGAATGGACTCACTAAACCGAAGGTGTCTGCTGATTATATTGATTTGCTTCAGCAAAAAGCACAAATTGAAGAAGAGGTGAGGCGCAACAGTGTAGGGCGATTGGCTACAGATACGGTCGGCAATCTTAGTTCATTGGGCGTAAGTGCCTTAGCAAAGGGATCGAGCGTAGCAGGGGTGGCGGGTCATGCTGCAACTCTTGGTGTCTCCTTATATACGGGCAATAAATCAGCGAAAGATGATTTAGAAGACCTCAGAATCATGTATATGGACATGATTGTGCAGGAGTTCAATATTCCTCCCCAAGAAGTGACGACAGATCATCTACGGTGGCTTGCAGAACGCCCCAATCAAGATCAGTTGCTCGCACAAATTCATGAAATTGATCATCGCATGGGGCGCGCTGCGACAACGTCTTTGGCAGGAATAGCAGGGTCTGCAGCGGGAATGTATTTAGCACCGTTGCTTGTGGGTGCAGCTCTTGCTCCTTTTTCTTTTGGTGCAACCTTGATCCCTGGCGTGGTGTTGACGTTGGGTGGCGCGCTCATTGGTGGGAGCATTGCAAGCGGTCACGCCAATAGCATCGTGAATTGCGTCACGGGCATTGATCCGAACGCTACAGGCTTTGCAGAATTGAAGCGTATGAATGATAAAATCGCACGCGGTGAACAGGTCAATGCGATTGATACCTTTAAGGCGTTGCTTGCAGGGGATAAAGATTTCCAAAAGATTCTCTTAGAAAGTACCAAGGGCAAAAATTTTGATGATTTAGATGTTTCGCAGCAAGCAAAAATTCTGGAAGAACATCATCCCAAATTGCTAGAAGCATGTCATCAACTTGGCTATATGATTAATCTTGGGATCATCTCACCAGCACGTTTGATGACGCTTCCAACACTCGTGCTTGATCATAAAGAAAAAGGTGGCGCGAAAGCTGCCTATGATCTTGTTGCTTATGACATTAAATTTGGTCATGGCGTGCGCAAAGATAAGATGATGGAACTTGAAGCGCAACGTGCGAGCTTAGAGCGTTCCTACGGCGCACCTGATGCGTTGGCAGCGAAGAATGTTCCTGTGAAGGGTGGATGGGCAGAAGCAGAATTAAACCGCCGCGCTGCAAGCGTAGCACCGCAATCTATTGAACAAGGTGGGTTTGTTGCAGCAGAGATGGAACGTCGTAGTGCTGCTGGTCAAGGTGTGCAGCTTGGCTCATAAACCGCGTTCTATAGTATAAATTTCACGTGCATTTTGATTTTTTTTCTTGTATAAGCCTTATCCTAAGCTAGATGGTTGGGTGGCTGCGCGAATGCGTGCATTTGCGAGGAAAGTCCGAGCTCCATGAAACGCAATGGCGGGTAATCCCCGCCGAGAGTGATCTCAGGGAAAGTGCCACAGAAAATAAACTACCTTGTATGCACTGCATAGAAGGAAAAGGTGAAAAGGTGCGGTAAGAGCGCACCGCGCTTCTGGTAACAGAAGTGGCAGGGTAAACCCCATTGGGAGCAAGACCAAATAGGCATAATCATAACCGTAAGGTTATCGATGCGTTTCACATCGTGTGTTATGCGGGTAGGTTGCTAGAGCATGTCAGTAATGCCATGCCAAGAGGAATAGTCGCCTCCATATCTTCGGGTATGTAGACAAAACTCGGCTTATAGACCGTCTAGCTTAGAAAAGATCATGATTTTAGTGAGAGTTCTGCATACATCTCGCTTCGTGTCATACCAGCGCAGGCTGGTATCCAGATAAACGCTTTTGATTGGATTCCTGCCTTACGCCAAGAATGACGAAATTTAATGGTTTCGTGTACTATGTAGAGGTTTTTTGGTATAAAAATCCATTCACATACACCCAATAGATAAAAGTACGAAATAAAAGTAAGACATGCGCATATTTTTGCCATGTGCTTAATCTTATTTTATTATATATCCTCTATATTCGTTTGTAAGAAGTAACAAATAATCATTTTATTGTGATGTTATCCATAATTTATCGATAGATTTGTTGAGATAACACGGGTTTTATATTATTTCTTTTAACAATCTGAGTCCTCAAGGGAGGGGTTATACATGGTAACGAATTCAATTAATACGAATATGGCAGCGACCAATGCGCAACGCAACATGCGTATCGCATCTGATAGTGCCAGCAGATCGATTAGCCGTTTATCCAGCGGTAATCGCATTACATCAGCATCGGATGATATATCGGGCATGATTCTTGGAAATACGTTGAAGAAAGAAGTGAGTACCTTGCGTGCGGTGCTTCAAAATGCGGCACAAGGCGCATCGATGCTTGAAGTAGCAAGCGGTTCATTGGAGCAAGTAGCAGATATATTGATGCGTCAAAAAGCATTAACCGTGCAAGCATCGGCAGGATCAGTCTCCAACGCGGAACGCATCTTGTTAAACCAAACATTTCAAGACCTTTCCCAAGAGATTAATCGCTTGGTAGGTAGTGCTAATTTTAATGGTGTGAACTTGATTGATGGCTCACTCACTAAATCTGCGATGCTCACCACCAATGCGAATAACACAACCGCAACGGCATCGCAAATTATTGGTCAGACAACTGCGGGTGGTGCGAACACTATTACTGTGGGTAATGGTTTGGCAGAAGGTGATACTATCTCCTTCAATGGCTTTCAGGCAATGTTTACCACCGCCGCTCGCGGAACTGTTGCAGCAGCAGGCAAAGTGTCGATCGGTGCAGACAACCCAACAACAGCGCGTAATTTGGTTGAGTTCCTCAATCAAAGCACGGATGCGCGTTTGGCAAACTTTAGCTTCAAAACGGCAGCGGTCAATGGTGCCGCCATAGACGTGTTCTATACGGGTGGTAATATTGTTGGAAACTCAGGAAACGCCCCCGATATGGTGACGGTATCCATCGTGGACGGCGCAGTAGCTGCAGCGGGCATTGCTCTAGGGGATGCAACCATGGCATTTAGACCAACGGTGACGACAGATGAAGATGGATTACATGCAACCGCCTATGATCTCACAGGGAGTATCTTAGCCAATACGCGTTTAACCTCCGATGGAGTGGATTTGACAGCATCAGCAGCAGCAGCAGGAGAAACGGGTATCCAAAATAATGCGGCATTCATTGGCAATGTGTTTCAGAATCTGACAGTGACCGCGACAGGTGTAGCAGACACATTAAACTTCCAAATGCAAGTAGGCAATGTACTGTATCGCGCCCTCAATGTCGATGTTGTGGATGGAAACCCGACTTTTATCACGATGGCAGGTGTCAATGCATCGAATAATGCGGTTGTTGAAGGTGGAGAATTTCGCTTTAAGTTGGCAGCAAACGCATTCACAGCGGGAACATATACAGTGCAGCAAGCAACTGAATTTACCAATGAACTTCGTAATGCACTCAGTGAATTGAATGTTCGTCAAAACCGAAATGTCACAAGTTTTGCGCATAATAACTCATCCGTCAGTGTCAATGCGGTTCAGGTGGCTAACTTACGGGACATGCGTGCTAATTTCATTAGCGATAATTTCACCAATGTACGCATTGAAGATATACGCGTCTTTGCGCCAGAAGTTGGCTCAACAGATGCGAGAATCCAAGTGAAGATCGATGGTGAATGGTATCATAGCCAATCAGGCATTGGTACGGAAATAACGCGCAATCGCCTCATAGCGTTTAGTAACAGCACTGATCCAACCAAATCATTTAACATGACAACGGGTACGACGGGCATCACAGGAAGTGCCACGGTGACAATGAATCTATCCACTCATGCCAATGCCGAAGCGGTTGAAACTGAACTGAAGCGCGCTTTTGGTATCACCAATGGTCAGGCGGGTACGCAATTCCAGATGGGTTCTGATGCAGCCGATGCTATAGGATTAGAGATTGATTCGGTGGATACCCATACCATTTTTGATGGTCTATCACTGGATATTCTCACCTCAGGCAGTGCAACCACAGCAGGGGCGCAAATTGACCTTGCGATTAATTCAGTGAAGCAGGCGCAAGCAGCGGTAGGTGGGATTCAATCACGCTTTGAGTACGGTATGGCGAACTTAGAAACCGCGATTGCCAACCAAGATGCAGCACGCGCTGCGTTTTTAGATACGGATTGGGCAGCGGAATCGACAGCCTTTGCCTCCGCACAAGTGCAGTTACAAGCGGGTATCTCCGTATTAGCACAAGCAAACTTGTTGCAACAACAGCTCTTAAAATTGATTGAGTAGTGAGTGAGTGGCAATAAACGTACAGAGGATAATGGGGTAGATTTTGTCTCATTATCCTCTAAAAGGGCATAGATTTTGCCTCTAATGATAGCATATGCACCGAAGGAGCATAGTATGGAACTAAGCGCGCTCACCACTCAAAATAAACAGGCTACGAATGAGGTGTACAACACTCCTAAACTAGCTGTGACTGCGCCTGTGAAAAAATCTGATGTAAGTGATGAACCCGTTCTCATTAGCGCGATTCAAGAAAATATGTTCAAACATATTGATATGCGCCGTATGCATTATTTGGAACAAATTATGCGTGAGCAGAAAGTACGCGATGTCTATGGAATAGGTGAGGGGCGTTTTACGATTTTCAAAGATACGCACGGACGTTTTATCATACGCTTAAGCAACGCACGGGATAATTCTGTCACCTATCTTGAAGAACGTGACGTGATGAAATATGCCCGTGTGCCATCCATGAGTTATTTTCACTTGCATATATAAGCTGAGTTTTGGATAAGAAGAATCATAAACAGTTATTTTGTATAAATAAATCTTAAAACCCGTCATGCCTGCGTAGGCAGGCATCCAGAACAACAGCTCTAACTGGACTCCTGCCTTACGCCAAGAGTGACGAGTATAAGAAAAAAACAATAGTAAAACATATGGATAGGTGTCAGGACTCGCTAGGTTACACTTTATCCAAAACTGAGGTTATATAAGCTCTAATCATCGAGCAAGGGCTTTTGTGGCGGCGTACCATTCCATGCTATAGGAGTGACCACGGATATGGATGTATCAGGTGAACCTTCGATTACGCGATGTGTGCGCACCACATACACCAAACTATGCGTAACCTTATCGAATAATCGTATGATTTCAAGAGATTTGAAAATCAGTGATCGGTTTTCATCAAATACTTCTTCGCCATTCTCATCTGCTTCAATAGGGCGAACATAGGTGATGACACCTGTTTGAACACACGACACACTTGCTATTGAGGGGTCTTCGGCAAGACCTAGTCCGCCTTTAATCCCGCCCGTTTTCGGACGTGCCACATAACATGTGACTCCCTTGACTTTAGGATCATCAAAGGCAACAATAGCAATTTTATGATTCGGTCCGATAATCTTAAACCCTGTGGTTACCGCTCCGATTTCACGCGATTCCGATGCATGGGCAAAGGGAGAAAGCATAAGCACTGTGAGTGCTAAAATAAATGATAGAATGTTTTTCATGTTCTTAAACCCCGTTGTTACTATCATAGATCGTCTGCACCATGATCACAACAAAATCATACAAATTATCTATGATTTTTCTTGTGAACACGCTATAAAGGAATAGTATTAACAAACTATCACATGATCATGACCAATACTCTATCATTTTTTTTGGCACTCACAGTGCTTATGCTTGCTCCGCTTGCCTATGCATCAGAATCGCGTGAAATCGGAGTAGTAACGCTACATTATAATCGAGAGGATAGGATGCATATCGATCATTTATCAAAAGAACTGCGCGTTGGTGATATTGTGTTTATTCATATTGATATTTTGCCTTTTCGTAAAATAGCCAAGGATACGCAAAGTTGGACAAACCATGTGGGCATCATTATTGATGTTGCGGGTGATGAACCCATCGTTGCGGAAAGTACGTTCCCTCGTTCCACTACTACGCCATTTTCTAAGTTCCTCAAACGATCCAAAGATTATCGTGTCGCAATTAAACGCCTACATGATCCACTCTCAGTGGCGCAACAAGCAGCCATTAAGGATGCAGCCAATAAAAAATTAGGGCGGTGGTACGATACGGGCTTCAACCTTCATTCGCGCAAACAATTTTGCTCGCGCTATGTGCATGAAGTTGTCAATGAGGCATTGGCTATCGAATTAGGTACAATAGAAAATATGCGCACGCTTTTGACCAATAATCCTAAAGCCGATTTATTATTTTGGCGCATATGGTATTTTGGGAGAATTCCGTGGGATCGGGAAACGGTCACGCCTGCAAGCATCTTACATAGCCCGAAATTGCATAGTGTGTTTGATGGCACTATAGTCATTTGACTGAAAATGACTCATCAAGAGACAACTGCCGTCTTTGTAATAATAAATATTGACTTTTTCTGTATTGTTCGTTAAGGAAGCATCTCATGCTGCATGGCAGCATTTCAACTCAACGAAATATATAAAAGTATCATCATGGCATTAACAGCACGTCAATTAGAGTACGCAACAGAATATAAGGTTCTGGATCATGACCACATGGAATCTGCCCTGCATTGCTTAGCGGAGTCATTCCTTGATGAGCCGTTATTGAAGTTTCTCAACATACCCTATCAGGCAACGGCAGATATTTTGCGCCCACGGTTGCGTACATCGATTGAACAAGGGTTATCGGTGATTGCGGTGGAAGGTGATCGTGTGGTTTCCACTATTTTTTGTGATGATAATAATGAAGATCACGTACCTTATCCTAATGAACAACAATGGGAAGGCTATTGGCAGCCTGTATTTGATTTATTAGGCAAACTTCATGGTGAAAGCACAATAGAGCAAGCTATGCACGCACAAGGGCTGAAATTTTATCATTTATTTTTTGCAGGAACAGTTCGTGATGCACGCAACAAGGGGCATTTGCGTCAACTCATGCGCATGTCATTAGAGGTGGCGCGTGAAAAGGGTTTCGATGTTGCGATGGTGGAAGCCTCATCAAAAGGTACGCAAAAAGCCTGCCGTGAGTTTGGTTATGAATTAGCGCATACGGTGGAATATAAAGATGTACCGACTCTTGCAGCATTGCATGATGAAAAAATCGAGCTATTCCTTTTGAAACTATAAAGAAGAATTATCTTTCTTCCCCACCATCCATATGCTTGACGAAGGCTTCAAAATCCCCCTTCTCAGTGAAATCACGATAAACGGAGGCATAGCGGATATAGGCAACTTGATCAAGTGTGCGGAGTGCATCCATCACCATTTCCCCAATATGCGGGCTGGGTACATCCGCCCCATCCGTGCCATAATGTTCTAATTCACGCACGATGCGGTTGACCGCTTGTTCTAGGGCATCCGCCTGAATGGGGCGTTTGCGTGTTGCCATGAGCATCGAACGCATGATTTTATCCCGATCAAATGGCTTGCGCGTGCCATCACGTTTCACCACCACAAGTTCACGCAACTGGACGCGTTCTAGGGTAGTGAACCGTGCATCGCAATGTGAACAATGTCGCCGTCTTTTGATGGTTGTGCCATCTTCTGACGGACGCGAATCTTTCACTTGCGTATCATGATGACCGCAATAGGGGCATTTCATGCGCCACCTCGTATATTCATGCTACAGATCATAGATCGGGAAACGCGCACATAAGGCACGCACCTGTTCTAGAACCTTCTGTTCAACCGCGCTATTATCTTGAGGATTCGCCACTAAGCCATCCAAAACATCACCAATCATGTTGCCAATAGCACGGAATTCTTCTACCCCAAAGCCACGCGTTGTGCCTGCGGGTGTTCCAAGGCGTACCCCTGACGTGATGGTGGGTGGTTGTGGATCAAAAGGAATAGCGTTTTTATTGCAGGTGAGTCCCGCACGTTCCATACTATCTGCAGCAATATTGCCTGTTAAACCTTTTGGGCGTAAATCCACCAACACAATATGGTTGTCTGTGCCACCCGTGACAATATCTACGCCACGTTCGACTAATGTTTGCGCCAATGCACGTGCATTTTCAATCACGGCATGACCATAACGCTTGAAGGATGGTTGCAATGCTTCACCATATGCCACGGCTTTTCCTGCGATGACGTGCATCAACGGACCACCTTGAATGCCGGGGAATACCGCAGAATTAATCGCTTGTGCAAGGGTAATGTCCGCACCTGATTTTGTTTGACGCACGACAAGCCCACCATTTTTGGCGAGAATCATACCACCACGCGGCCCGCGCAAGGTTTTGTGCGTTGTCGTTGTGACCACATCCGCAAATGGGAGTGGGGATGGGTATGATCCTGCGGCAACCAAGCCTGAAATATGCGCCATATCCACCATGAACCATGCACCGACTTTATCCGCAATCGCACGAAAACGCGCCCAATCCACCACACGCGGATAGGCTGAAAAACCTGCAATAATCAAACGTGGCTTATGCTCAAGGGCTAGGCGTTCCACTTCTTCGTAATCGAGCAAGCCATCTTCTTGGCGCACCCCATATTGAATTGCCTTAAACCATTTGCCTGATTGATTGGGTGCAGCACCATGCGTCAAATGCCCACCAGCAGCAAGGGATTGTCCTAAAATCACATCGCCGGGTTGCAATAAAGCGGTGAACACACCTTGATTGGCTTGCGAACCTGAATTGGGCTGCACATTGGCATAATCGCACGCATAAAGTTCTTTAGCGCGATCAATGGCTAATTGCTCCACCACATCGGCAAACTCACAACCGCCATAATAACGCTTGCCCGGATAACCTTCGGCATATTTATTGGTGAGTACCGATCCTTGCGCTTCCATCACTGCTTTGCTGGTGATGTTCTCAGATGCAATCAGCTCAATGCCTGTGCTTTGACGCTTATATTCTTTCGTAATCGCATCAAAAATAGCGGAGTCACGCCCACGCAATCCCGTATGGAAGAAGCCTTCTTCCGTGACGTGTGCGTGTGTGGATGGTTGATTTTTTTGTGCTGCTTGTGTCATAGTCTCATATACCTTGTGATGATTAACCTAATTTTTTGACGCGCTGTTCATGGCGACCGCCCTCAAATAGTGTGGTGAGAAATGTATCCACACATGCAAGGGCTAGTTCAGGGGCAATCAAACGCGCCCCTAATGCTAAGATGTTGGCATCATTATGTTCACGCGCTAAACGTGCCATGTCTACTCCTGTGCATAGAGCGGCACGCGCCCCCGCAACACGATTCGCCGCAATCGATATACCAATGCCCGAACCGCACACTACGATACCAAGCGCGCCTTCATATTTTACGACATCACGTGCTACGGCATAGCCATAATCAGGATAATCCACGGAGTCTTCGCTGTCTGCTCCGACATCATGCAAAATATCGGTTGTGTAATTTTGCTCGATATGGCGGATAATGTGTTTCTTAAGTGCATAACCTGCATGATCTGAACCAACAATAATGTGCATAAATTATCCTCTTTTTGTAACCACGTTACTTTAGCGATATTTCCTGCAAAATCCAAGCAGAAAACACGGTGCAGGTGCAAAAAAGCAAAGGCAGATTGTTGCCATGCTCATCATCCTAAAAGTTTTTCTGCGACTTCTTTAAGTGCATAGGGATAGATGCGATGTTCGGCAGCATGGACGCGTTGTTGTAGTGCTTCTACCGTATCCCCTGCGATGATCGGCACACGCTCTTGCATGATGATTTCCCCTGCATCCATATCAGCAATCACATAATGTACCGTACATCCTGTCTCATGGCAGCCATCTTCCAACACGCGACGATGCGTATCTAGCCCTTTATAATCGGGCAATAAGGAAGGGTGGATGTTGATCATGCGCCCTGCCCATTTTTGGGTAAAATCAGGGGTGAGCAAGCGCATAAACCCAGCCAAACATATGAGTTCAATCTCATATTCTTTCATGATTTGATGCATGGCATCATCAAAGGCGGTGCGATTCGGGTAATCCTTATGGGAGACCGCGATGGTGGTAATCCCTGCTTCGCGGGCGCGTGTGAGACCATAGGCATCGGCTTTATTGGATAAAACAAGCACGATTTCAGCGGGAAAGCTGGTATCATTGCGTGTGGCATCAATGAGTGCCTGTAAGTTTGATCCATTTCCCGATATAAACACTGCGGTGCGAGCTTTGCATGTCATAAGCGTTCCTGTATTAGTGATAGATGCGTTGTATGCGGTTGCCTAGGCTGGTGAGGACTTCATAGCCAATCGTGCCATAGATGCGCGCTACATCATCTACTGTTTGCTGTTCATCCATTAATACCACCATATGATGTTGTTCAAGAATACGCTCTGGCACATGGGTGACATCAAAGCACACCATATCCATCGTCACGCGCCCAAGCATAGGGATAGGAATGCCCCCTAAAGAGGCACGGAGATGATGGCTTGCGGTGCGGTGAATACCATCGGCATAGCCAATACCCACGGTGAGTGTGCGCATGGCGGGGCGTACTGGCGCGGTTGCGCTATATCCGATTGTACTCACCTCATCAACATCACGCACTTGTAATATGGGGGCGCAAAGCGTCACGACGGGACGCATTTTGGTGGCGGGGGAGTCATCGCATGGATTAATGCCATACAGCGCACATCCGGGGCGTGTCATATCCCCATGATAGTCATGTGGCAAGAAATGCCCAGCAGAATTGGCATAGCAGGTGGGGATGGTGGGGAGAAGCTGTTCAATACGCTGCATAATGCGCCGTTGCGTGATGTTCATTGCGTGATGCAGATCGGAAGCGCATGCATAATGCGTCATGATGTGCGTTGGGTTGATTGCCCTAATTTTTTCACGCAAGGCAGCATCCTCAATATACGATGGATTTAAGCCTAAACGCTGCATCCCACTATCAATGTGGACAATAGGGGCAGGGGCGTGATCATGGTGTGATTGAATCGCTAGCCATTGCTCGATTGCCTGAGGCGTATTGAGAATAGGGCGAAGATTATGCTCAAGATACGCTCTTTCTTCCCCGCGCAACACCCCTTGAAAGACATAGATACGCACATTAGGAAGTGCGGCACGTAAGGTAAGGGCTTCGTCTAAGGTGGCAACAAAAAAATCAGCGCACCCAGCGCGTGCAAGTGCCGTGCTGACTTCTGTCGCGCCCAAGCCATACGCATTTGCCTTCACCACAGCCGCCGTGCATGTGCTGCGTGTACGATCACGCAAACTCCGCCAATTATCCACAATGGCAGGGAGTGATACAGTAAGCGTCGGATGATTCATAGGATTAATTTATAGGCTTTTTTTGATAATCTGTCTAGCGCAAAAACTATGGCGTACTTAGATGCCCTTGGCGTACTTAGATGCCCTCATTGCATATAAAAAATCAAGCACCCTAACTTTTTTATATTAAGTCGTTGCGTGATGTATAAAAAGCTACTATAGTCGTGCTTTCTGTGTGTTCATTTCTATAAGAAAGATAGGGTTCAAAAATTTTATGGCTAAACGTGATTATCCTGTGATCATCAAGAAATATTCTAACCGTCGGCTGTATGACACGCAAACCAGCAGCTACATCACCTTAGAAGATGTAAAAAAGATGGTGACGCAAGGTGTGGAGTTTGAGGTGCGGGATGCCAAAACCAATGATGACCTCACACGGCAAGTTTTGGCGCAAATTATCTTTGAACAAGAGTTGAACGGCACAAATCAGATGCTTCCTGCACGATTTCTCAAGCAGATGATTTCTCTGTATGATAATAAAGCCAGCGAGATTTTCCCCTATTATCTTGAAGGGAGTATGGAAAGTTTTATAACCAATCAAGAAAAAATCGTTGATCATTTCCGTGACATATGGGGCAGCTATAATCCTTTGGAGCAAATAGAAGCCATTCAACGGCGTAGTGTGGAGCAGATGGAAGCATTGCAAAAACGCAATGTTGATATGATGCGTCAGGCGTTTACGTTGTTTTCACCCTTTGATGTGTTTCAAAAGGGGCAAGACACACCAGCGTCAGCAGAACAAACAAAACAAGCCAATGAAGAAGATGCATGATTATTTATCCCGCTATCGATCTCAAATCAGGTCAATGTGTGCGCCTTTTTAAGGGGGACATGGACAAAGCCACCGTTTTTTCACAGCATCCCGCAGATCAAGCCCATAGCTTTCAAGAAGCAGGTTTTGCATGGCTGCATTTAGTCGATTTAGACGGAGCATGTGCGGGCAAAAGCATGAATACGGAATCGATTGAAGCGATTCTTGCCAAAATTACTATTCCCGTGCAGTTGGGCGGTGGGATTCGTGAACTTGCCCATATTGAGCATTGGTTGAGTCGCGGTATTTCACGAGTGATTCTTGGTACTGTCGCAGCAAAAAATCCTGAATTAGTCAAACAAGCGTGCCGTATCTACCCTAATAAAATTGCAGTGGGGATTGATGCGCGTTGTGGTATGGTGGCGGTTGAAGGATGGGTGGATGATTCTGAATTAGAAGCCATTGAGCTTGCGAAACGCTTTGAAGATGCGGGTGTGGAAGCGATTATCTATACCGATATTGAACGCGATGGCGCGATGCAAGGCGCGAATATCGAAGAAACCGCTATGCTTGCTCGCAGCATTTCTACGCCCGTAATTTTATCAGGTGGCGTGACAAATATGCAGGATGTTCAGATGATTAAGCGTTATGAGGCGGACGGCATTGCAGGTATGATCATCGGACGCGCTCTTTATGAAGGGACAATTCCCTATCAGGAGGCATTACGTGCTTAAATGTCGTGTAATTCCGTGTCTTGATGTGAAGGATGGGCGCGTTGTCAAGGGTGTGAACTTTGTCAATTTACGTGACGCGGGAGACCCTGTTGAGCAAGCCGCTCTTTATGATGCGCAAGGGGCGGATGAATTATGTTTCTTAGATATTGGTGCATCGCATGAGCAACGTGGCACGTTGTATGATATGGTGGAAGCCGTGGCGTTGCGTTGTTCTATTCCGTTTACCGTGGGTGGTGGAGTGCGCACAGTGGATGATGTTCGTCGTTTGCTTCGTGCGGGGGCGGATAAAGTCAGCATAAATACCGCTGCGGTGCATAATCCCGAATTGGTGCGTGATGCGGCACAAAAATTTGGTTCGCAATGTATTGTGATTGCCATGGATGTGCGTGCATCGGGAAATAGTCCGAGTGGCTATGAGATATTTACGCATGGCGGGCGCAATGAAACGGGCATTGATGCTGTGGCATGGGCGAAGCAAATGACAGAGTATGGCGCAGGAGAGATTCTGCTTACCTCGATGGATCGGGATGGGACGGGTGAGGGCTTTGACCTCCCTATGACCCGTACCATGAGCGATGCGGTATGTGTCCCGATTATTGCCTCAGGTGGAGTTGGAACAAAGGAACATTTTGTGGAAGGCTATCGTGACGGGCGCGCTTCAGCCTTATTGGCAGCATCCGTCTTTCATTTTGGTACGTTCGCCATTCCACAAGTGAAAGCAACTATGGCACAACATGGCGTGCCAGTACGTTTATAAGAAAAAGGATAGGGACTTATGGAATCCACGTTAGATGCACTTATTGAGACGATTAGAGCGCATAAACATGGTAATCCTGATACCTCCTATGTTGCCAAGCGTTTTGCCAAAGGACGTGCGAAAATTGCGCAAAAAATTGGCGAAGAAGGTGTTGAGCTTGCTCTTGCGGTGGTGTTACAGAACAAACAAGAAATTATCTGTGAAACGGCAGATTTATTATTTCATATCCTCATCGCGTTGGAAGAAGCAGATTTATCGTTCGATGATGTCATGGCGGAGCTGCAACAGCGTCAAGGAGTTTCGGGCATTGCCGCGAAAAAAGCGCGTTACGCACCTGTTGTCAAACCGTTAAGCGATTAAGCTCATGCGCACTCCTGCTTTTTGGCATCAAAAAGATTCATGGAACGCTCGGATGTTGCTGCCGTTTGGGGCATTATATTATGCAGCGCATCGCGTGCGAATGCGTATAACCAAGCCGTACCGCGCCCCCATTCCTGTGATTTGTGTTGGAAATTGCGTGGCAGGTGGGGCAGGAAAAACACCCATCGTTAGTGCGCTTGCGCGTATTTTGCGTGAACGCGGCGAAGTGGTGCATATTATTTCACGGGGGTATGGTGGCAGCATCACCAAAGCTATAAGGGTGCAAGCAGACATACATCATTGCGATGAGGTAGGGGATGAACCGTTATTGCTTGCGCGTAGTAGTCCTGTATGGGTAGGGCGTGATCGTCGTGCCTCTATTGAAGCAGCGCATAGGGCAGGGGCAACCATGATTGTGATGGATGATGGTTTTCAAAATCCAACCATCCATAAGGATATATCATTCTTAGTCGTGGATGGTGGTTATGGCACGGGCAATGGACGGATGATTCCCGCAGGACCTATGCGTGAACCGTTTGCACAAGCATTAGCACGCGCCGATGTGCTGGTATTGATGGGCAAAGATGATACATTATTGATTCGCAACGTGCCGCGTGCCACCACATTACTACGCGCCGAGATTGTTCCCACCATCCCTGATATGGTGCGCGATGTGCCGCTTTTGGCGTTTGCAGGGATTGGCAGACCTGATAAATTTTTTACGATGTTGCACAAATATGCACTCAATGTACAAGAAACTGTTGCATTTTCTGATCATCACCCCTACAGTGCAGAAGAATTAATGCAATTACAGCAACGCGCACATGCATTAGGGGCAACGCTTGTCACAACAGAGAAAGACTGGGTGCGCTTAGATGCTTCGTCGCGTGCATCCATTGTAGCAATTCCTATAGAAGTGCGTACTCATCCTGATACACGCCTTACTGATATGTTAGATGTTTTATTAGCGAATTTAGAGTATAGTTCTTAGAATATGTTACGTATTATCAATATCATGTTAAGCAAGGGGTCTGGGGGCATAGAGCAAGCCTCCTTGGATTATGCGATGGTGCTTCAAGATGGGCAGCATGATGTCCTCATGATTACTGATCCGCAAGCGGATGTGAATCTGCGGGCAACGCGCCTCGGCTGTGGTTTAACGCACTTGGCGCAACGTAGCAAATGGGATGTATGGGCATCGTCACGATTGCGAAAAATCATTACAGGTTTTCAAGCGGATATTATTATCACCCACGGGAATCGTGCGTTGAATTTGGTATCACGTGCGCATGTGCCGCATGTGCCTATTATTGCCGTATCCCATAATTATAGCATGAATGATCTCAATAAAGCCCAAGCGGTGTTTGCGATCACGGAGCATATGCGTGAGGAAATTTTGAAGTTTCATCCACGGATGCATCAAAAGCAATGCATCTATATGCCCAATATGGTAGCGATTCAAGGCTTGCACGCCCGCCCAAGATGGCATCATCCGGTGCGCCTTGGGGCTATTGGACGCTTAGTTCCCAAAAAAGGTTTTGATGTATGGTTGCACGCTTTGGCATTGCTGCGTGATCAAGGCTATGCATTTGAAGCGTGGCTTGCAGGGGACGGCAAAGAGCGCGAACCGCTAGAAGCATTATGCACCTCACTAGGATTGGATGATTGTGTCATTTTTAAGGGCTGGGTGAGTGATAATCGTGATTTTTATCAATCGATAGATGTATGCTGTGTGCCATCATTGCACGAGCCGTTTGGGATTGTCGTGATCGAGGCGATGGCGCATGGTTTGCCTTTGATTGCCACCGATAGTGAAGGACCAAGCGAGATTTTATCAGGCTTTGATTGCGCTAAAATCGTGGAGAAAGATAATCCTGAAGCGATGGCGCAGGCATTGATTGAAGTCATCACCCATGAAGCAGAAGCGCATGATATGGGGCAACGCGCCCATGCGCATGTTGCAGCACGTTTTTCTATGACACAATGTGCGAAGCGCATGAATGTCGCATTAGAAGAAGTGTTGCAGATGCATTTGGTGTAATAAGTAGAAAATCATTCGCAATCAGCATGATTTTTTGCTAGGATAATGTCTGATTTTTTGTTCGGAGATTGCACCTATGAACCTACCCGTGAATTCTGCCAACCTTCCTCATCAGGATGATCAGTATGTTTATTATTTCGGTGGCGGTACGGCAGAAGGCAACGCTACTATGCGTAATTTATTAGGCGGCAAGGGAGCGAATCTTGCGGAAATGTGCGCGATTGGTTTGCCTGTGCCTCCGGGATGCACCATCACAACAGAGGTGTGCAATGCCTATTATGAACAAGGCAAGCAACTGCCTAATGGGTTAAAAGAGCAATTATCTCAAGCGCTTGGTCGCATTGAACGCGATGTCGATGCCCGCTTTGGCGATGCAAGCAATCCTCTTTTAGTATCAGTACGTTCAGGTTCACGCGCATCTATGCCGGGCATGATGGATACAGTATTGAATCTTGGCTTAAATGATGTAACCGTCGAAGGGCTTGCACAACGCACGCAAAATGCACGATTTGCCTATGATAGCTATCGTCGCTTTATCCAGATGTATGCCGATGTGGTGCTTGGTGTGCCGCATTATTATTTTGAGGATGCGATTGAAAATCTCAAAATGGAACAGGGCTATGTATTAGATACCGAAGCAACGGCAGATGATTTGCGGGAATTATGCGATCATTATAAAAGCCGTGTCGAAGCGCATACGGGCGTGCCGTTCCCGCAAGACCCACAAGAGCAATTATGGGGGGCGATTTTAGCGGTGTTTGATTCATGGATGAACCGCCGTGCCATCACCTACCGCACCTTGCATCATATCCCCGAATCTTGGGGAACAGCGGTGAATGTGCAAGCAATGGTATTTGGCAATATGGGCGATGATTGCGCAACGGGTGTTGCTTTTACGCGCAATCCATCCACGGGAGTGGCACATTTTTACGGTGAATATCTTGTCAATGCCCAAGGGGAAGATGTGGTGGCGGGGATTCGTACACCGCAATCCTTGACCATCGCATCAAAAGAAGCAGGAGATACCACGCTTGCTATGGAAGAATCCATGCCAGAAGTATTTCGTCAACTCGAAGCTACCTGTGCTTTATTAGAAACGCATTATAAAGATATGCAAGATATTGAGTTTACGGTACAAAATCATAAATTGTGGATTTTGCAGACACGTGCAGGTAAACGTACCGCTGCTGCTGCTGTGAAAATTGCGATTGATATGGCGCAGGAAGGGCTTATCAGCCAACATGAAGCATTATTGCGCGTTGATCCTTTGACACTCGATCAATTATTACACCCAACGCTTGATCCTAATGCACCGAAGCATTTTGTCACGCGTGGTTTGCCTGCCTCCCCGGGGGCAGCGTCAGGGCGCATCGTCTTTTCTGCGGATGAAGCAGAAATACGCGCCAAAATGGGAGAAAAATTATTATTGGTGCGGATTGAAACCAGCCCCGAAGATATTCATGGGATGCATGTGGCGCAAGGGATTTTGACGGCGCGTGGTGGGATGACCTCGCACGCGGCTGTGGTGGCACGTGGTATGGGAAAGCCGTGTGTTTCAGGGGCAAGCAGCGTCCATATTGATTATAAAACGCGTACCATGCACGCAGGGGCGCATCAATTTTCAGAGGGCGATTGGATCACGATTGATGGCGCGACAGGGGACGTTTATGAGGGTGTTGTCCCGACCATTTCAGCGGATTTATCGGGTGATTTTGAACGCTTGATGCACTGGGCAGATGCGGTGCGCACCTTGAAGATTCGCACCAATGCAGATACGCCTGAAGATGCGAAAGTTGCGCGTAATTTTGGTGCGGAGGGGATAGGATTGTGCCGTACTGAACATATGTTCTTTGATGCACAAAAAATTATAGCGGTGCGTCAGATGATTCTATCTGAAACCTTGGAAGAACGCCAAGTGGCACTTGCTAAGATTCTTCCGATGCAACGCCAAGATTTTATAGGGATTTTCCATGCCATGCATGGCTTGCCTGTGACGATTCGCTTGCTTGACCCGCCCTTGCATGAATTTTTACCGCGTAGCGAGCAGGAAATGCGTGAAGTGGCAAACCATGCGGGGATCAGCATTGAGCGGATTCGGGAACGCGCCCATGCCTTGCATGAGGCGAATCCGATGTTGGGGCATCGTGGTTGCCGTTTGGGTATTACCTATCCTGAGATTTATACGATGCAAGCACGTGCTATCCTAGAGGCTGCCTATGCAGTGCGTGCCGAACATCACATCACCGTGCTTCCTGAGATTATGATACCGTTAGTGATGCATCCCGATGAAGTGCGTATCTTAAAAAACGCGATTGACGAGGTGGCAGCAGATGTGGCGCAGCATCATAAGGAGGCACTGCCTTATATGGTCGGGACAATGATTGAATTGCCACGTGCAGCACTCCTTGCAGGAGCAATCGCGCCTCATGCCCAATTTTTTAGTTTTGGTACGAATGATCTCACGCAAACAACGTTAGGAATCTCACGTGATGATGCAGGAAGTTTCCTTGGGGCGTATAAGAAGCATGGTATGTTTGACCATGATCCTTTTGTAACGCTTGATGTGGAAGGCGTAGGGCAACTGATTCACCTTGCCTGTGAGCGTGGGCGAGCCGTGCGCTCTGATATGAAATTGGGCATATGCGGGGAACATGGCGGCGATCCAGCATCCATTGCTTTTTGTCATAAGATGGGGATGGATTATGTCTCTTGTTCACCATTTCGCGTGCCGATTGCCCGTTTAGCGGCAGCACATGCGGTGTTAAAAGCAGAACAGTAAGGAACATGCATGACAGCACCGATTGAGATTATCCTTGCAACCGCAGCACATGAAGCGGGCTTTATGGCACTGCAAGCCGCGAATCTTGTGGCAAATATACCGATGGCGCACCATGCTAGCGGATTTGTGACAACGCCGTTTACCTCAGAGCAGTATGCAACATTAGTGAACGAACGCTATTTGATGGTTGCCATGGCAGAAGATCAGCTTATTGGCTATGTTGTCTCTGCATCATGGGATTTTTTGCAGCATTATCCTATTTTTGCTTATATGATCGAGTTGTTGCCTAGCCTATCGCTTGATGGGGTGATGATGTCTGAACATCATTCTTATCAATATGGTCCGGTATGTATTGATGCAGCATGGAGGGGGAAAAATTTGTTACCGCACATGTTTGATGAAGCAAAAACGCATATGTCAAGCGCATATACGTAAATTGGGATTGCAGCATCTGCGCGACTTTTCTTTGGGCAACTCTATTAACTGCGTGATTTTCTGATAAATTTTGTGTATAGTGCGTTTTTGCAAGCACAAGGTTATTGAGATGGCACGACAACAAGGTTTTG
>RDZH01000036.1 GCA_004293935.1 Alphaproteobacteria bacterium
AGAGGATCGCCGATGAAGACCCGCGCTGCTGTTGCGTTTGAAGCCAAGAAACCGCTTGAGATTGTCGAGCTTGATCTGGAAGGCCCGAAGGCGGGCGAAGTGCTGGTTGAGATCAAGGCGACCGGCATTTGCCACACCGACGCCTATACGCTGGACGGGTTTGACAGCGAAGGCATCTTCCCGAGTGTGCTTGGCCATGAAGGTGCAGGGATTGTGCGCGAGGTTGGCGCAGGCGTGACCAGTGTCGTTCCCGGCGACCATGTGATCCCGCTCTACACGCCCGAATGCGGCAAGTGCAAAACCTGCCTGTCGGGCAAGTCCAACCTGTGCACCGCGATCCGCGCGACGCAGGGCAAGGGCCTGATGCCTGATGGCACCACGCGCTTTTCCTATAAGGGCCAGCCAATCTACCATTATATGGGCTGTTCAACCTTTTCCAATTTCACCGTGTTGCCCGAAATTGCCGTTGCCAAGATCCGCACCGACGCGCCGTTCCAGACGAGCTGCTATATCGGCTGCGGTGTGACCACCGGCGTCGGCGCTGTCACCAAGACCGCCAATGTGCAACCGGGCGACAATGTCGTCGTCTTCGGCCTTGGCGGCATCGGGCTCAATGTGATCCAGGGCGCAAAGCTCGCCGGCGCAAAGATGATTGTCGGCATCGACATCAACTCCGATCGCGAAGAGTGGGGCCGCCAGTTCGGCATGACCCACTTCCTCAACACCAAGGGGATGAGCCGCGAGGATATTGTCGCCAAAATCGTTGAACTGACCGATGGCGGCGCAGATTATAGCTTTGACGCCACCGGCAATACCGAAGTGATGCGCACCGCGCTTGAATGCTGCCACCGCGGCTGGGGCACCAGCATCATCATCGGCGTTGCCGAAGCCGGCAAGGAAATCGCCACCCGCCCGTTCCAGCTCGTCACCGGACGCAACTGGCGCGGCACCGCCTTTGGCGGCGCCAAAGGCCGTACCGACGTCCCCAAAATCGTCGACATGTACATGGACGGACACATCCAGATCGATCCCATGATCACCCATGTCCTCACACTCGATGAAATCAACAAGGGTTTCGACCTGATGCATGCAGGCGAAAGCATCAGAAGCGTTGTCGTTTTCTGATGTTCAGCCATATGATGGTCGGCAGCAATGATATTGCCCGATCAAAGACATTTTACGACGCGACCTTTGCAACAATGGGCGGCAATCCCGGGATCGAAGATCCCAAGGGTCGCCTCATCTATATGCACAATGGTTCGATGTTCCTCGTAACACCGCCGATCAACGGCGAACCCGCCACGCATGGCAATGGCTGCACCATCGGTTTTGCCATGACGCCTGAACAGGCTGATGCTTGGCACGCAGCCGGCGTCGCCAATGGCGGCACGGCGATCGAAGATCCGCCGGGCGTGCGCGAAGGCGGCGGTATGAAGCTGTACCTGGCCTATCTGCGCGATCCGGATGGCAACAAGCTGTGCGCACTGCACCGCATGCCATGATCTTTCAGCGTTGAACGAAGAAACCAAACTCTATGCCGACCTTGATCTTCTCGGCTGCAGCTATGCAGTCGAGGAGCATCAGGCGGTATTTACCGTAGAAGAGAGCAGCGCACTGCATGACCGGCTTCCCGGCGTGCACAGCAAGAACCTTTTTCTGAAAGACAATGACGGCCGTTTCTGGCTTGTCACGGTTCCCGCGGAAATCCGGGTCGACCTGAAAGCACTGCCCGCTGCAATGGGTTCGAAGCGGCTCAGCTTTGCCAAGGCTGAGGATTTGCTCCGTCTTCTGGGCCTTATCCCCGGTTCGGTGACGCCATTCGGCGCGATCAATGATAGCGATTATACGGTAACCGTGGTGCTGGATCGTGAAATTGCCAATGCCATGACCGTCTGGGTACATCCGCTGCGCAATACGGCCTCATTGGGCATTGCGGGTGAGGGCCTGATCCGCGCATTGCGCCATTGGAACCATGACCCGGTGATCGCATCGGTCCCGCGGCTGTGAAACGCCTCGCCATTATCTGGCACAGCATGACAGGTGGGTCGCACGCCCTAGCACAAGCGGCTGCACAAGGTGCACATCAAGTTGGAGAGGCAGAGGTAATCCTGCGTCATGCAGAGGCGGCAGATAGCCAAACAATGCTCGATGCCGATGGCTATATCTTCGCTTTTCCGGAAAATCTGGCGGCGATCAGCGGCGTAATGAAAGCATTTTTCGACCGCGCCTATTACCCCTGTCTCGGCCGAATTGAGGGGCGCCCTTATGCTCTGCTTATATGTGCGGGCTCGGACGGAGCCAATGCCGTGCGCCAAGCAGAACGCATCGCCACCGGATGGCGGCTACGCAAAATCGCCAACAGCCAAATCATTCTCACCGCTGCGCAGACGCCCGAAGCAATATTAGCGCCAAAGACGAT
>RDZH01000029.1 GCA_004293935.1 Alphaproteobacteria bacterium
TGGCGTAGTCTTGGCGTTACCATGCAATATACTTCCCATAAATTGGTCTCCTTTAGATCAGTATAGCTTATGCCATAAGAAAAAGGAACCAAACAGATAACAAGCCCTCACGATGCTCACTCCATGCTTCAAGCCGTTCTTTGATCGCTTTGCGTGGTACATGTTCCAGTGATTCTACACCGAACGCTAATGGGAAGTCTATATCCAGCAGCGCACATAGCTTTTCCAGTTGTTGGGTGCAATCATCCACACATGTCGTATATTCCTCATACATAGATGCAATCAGGTCGCGTGACGGGATAGAGGCAAATGCCTTAAATAAAGTTAGATTCACCAGCGTGTCAGATAATCCCATCCGCCATTCGAGTAGACGCGTGCATTGTTCCCAGTCCGTTCTGTGCGACTTCCAATGTACGCCGAACAGTTCACGACCATAAGCATCATGCTGTTCAAGTTCCTTATATGCTCGTTGCCATGACATCATGGCTTCTAGCACATCAAGTTGCTCCTTATGTGCTTTAGGCAATGTGCCTACAAGCATCGATGCTAAGATTTTTTTAGAAGATCGGTATTTCCCATGCACAACACCCAACATGCTGTCGCCATACATCACAAGATGCTGATGACATTCAGAAAAATCGTGCTGTTTTGCAATGTCTTTGAATACTGAGGAAATAAGTGTATCGAGTTCTTGGAAGCGTTGTCCTGTAACCAGCAGATCACGCACGGCTTGAATATTATCTATCCAAGCAGATTGAGCAATACACTCTATATTGATGTGAGGCAGTGCCATATATGCACGGCATAGGTCGTGCGTTTTCTTAAAATCTCCTATGGTAGCGTTGTTTCGTGCAGGAAAATGGCGTTCTATGGTCTCTGCCAGCGTCATCATAAGATGAAATTGCTGCGTTACCTGCGTAAGAAGCGAGTCCAACTTCTGCGATTCTTTGGGAGAAAGTGAACTGCATTGCACGCCACGCCACGGATTTTTATTCATGCTCCCTGATTGCTTCAGTCGTGCAGCAATATCTGCAAGCAGATGCTTATGCTGTTGATAATCTGCGCTATCCCATGATTCAGGCTGCGAAAGAACAATAGCTGTCGCGTCAATGCCTTTATTTTTAAGGGCAATCAATCGTCCGATGATTTCATAAGGCGTGAACCCAGAAGGGTGTAAGGGGCTGTGCAACTTTAGTGCATAATCCCTCAGCTTTGCGCCATAGGCTGCGGTTGCCTTTGCTGATTTTCCCTGATCATGCCCTCGTGGACTGCCAAGTTCCATCGTTTTTTTCAATTCCTCCAGCACATGACGTTTATTAGATTTATGGCTATGCAATTCAAGACACATAGCATCAAGCCCCACATACTGAAGGCGACGATAGACCACTTCTAATGCTGCCATTTTTTCAGCAATAAATAATACTTTCTTGCCTTGGATGACTGCGCCCGCAATGATATTGGCAATGGTCTGGGATTTGCCCGTGCCTGGCGGTCCTTGAATGACAAGGTCGCGCCCTTTCAGGACTTCATAAATCGCAACTGTTTGAGAACTATCGGCATCCACCACATGATACATCTCTTGAATGCTGAGATGATCATCTACATAGCTATCTTCGCTTATCAAAAATTCTTTAGAGGATGGAAAGCCATCACCGAGCAAACCTGCCACCAAGGGATGCGCATCAAGTCGTGTGGTGTCAGGCCATAGATCAACATCCAAATCACGAAACATCAGAAATTTGGCAAATGAATAAAATCCAAGCGTGATATCCTGTTCCTTGATTTCCCATCGCTTTTTGGAGCTAATGGATTCAGCCACATGGCGCATGTAGGCAGAGATATCTATCTCATCATGCGGTGGTAGCTCAGGAAGTACACAGCCAAATTCCATGTTCATTTTGGTGTAGAGCGATAAATTGATCGACACATCTTCTTCACGCCATGATAGATGGAATTGTTCTTTGGCGGTGCTGCGCGTAAGCGTGACGGGAATAAGTAAAAGTGGGGCGTAGAGTTCCCTATCTGAGCTATCCGATTCATACCATTTGATTGTTCCAAGCGTTAGATAGAGAATATTGACCCCTTGTTCTTCTTCTAGGGTACGGGCATCATAATACATACCCAACAAACGATTTTGTAAGCTCTCGGTGGTAAGCATCGTGGGGAGGCAACGATCGCTATTTCTTGCAATCATCTCTGCATCATCTGCACACGTTATTTCCCCATCCTTTTTGTCCAACTTGGGAAGAAAGGACATGGATTTCTTTTCCTGCACTAAAATACGAAATAGATCGGCAGATAATGCATGATGGATGGTGAGCAGCGTGGTGCTTTTTGACTTTTTGGGAATGTTCAGCAGACGATTACGCAGTGTTAAATCTAAAAGTGATGTACGACTTTCTTGAAGGATCGCGCCAATGGTGCGATGGCGCATAGATGATGTTGCGTCTGTCGTTTCTTTATGTGCCTGTTCCACGCTCATCGTGCATCCTCTCATCATACCTGCATTGCAGCATTAAACTATATTGGAAGAAACGGATAATACAATCAAAGATTGTGATCTCGTTCTTGCTCGTGCGATATGCCCTGCATATAAGGCAAGAATTCCTGTTCAAAAAAATCATATCCAAGTTTGTGACGTAATTCCGTCAATAGTGCTGCAACGAGGTCTGTTTTTGCCTGTTCTGGTGTATAAAATACCGCAATTCCTTGTTCGATTTTGATGAGATATTCTTTTTTGATCAGTGACTTCGTAACGCTATCCGTGCCACCCTGATCCTGATTGAATAACGCAAAACTTATCGGATGAACAGCTAGGCTCAAACGCGCATCACGTTCACCGCACAGCACATAATGATCTGGTTGCGCCATATCCACTTTATAATGGGGTATGGTACAACGTACTGTGATTCTATCGCCTTCTATTTTAGGATTAATTTTATCATGAAAAAGTTCAGTGAGGCTTTGAATGGTTTGCGAAAATTGCTGATGCAGTGCGGGCATATGATTCAGTAGATCAAAAAATTCTAATGCGTCATGGATGGGTTGTTGCATGGTAGCATTCATCTGCGCAACAAGCAGATTGGCGGCATCTAGGGCTGCTTTTTGCTTTTGCTCTTCTTGACTGATCTCCTTATGGATGGAGGAGGCAAGCATCACACATCGAGCGATGTTTTTGTTTGATTTGCTGGGTTTCATCGTTCCCATTCCCACAGGAGGTTTAGTATAAACATCTCCAGTTGCATCATGTGTTCCCCTTTCGGAACTACTGGGTCTGGCTCGTCCTCGATCATCATTTCTGGCATTACTGTTGCTGGTATCCGACTTTTCATTCTTCCGTGCGCTGTCTCTATCCAGTTCATCATTACGATTTCTTCCGCTATCTCTGGCGGAGTCATTTTCCAACTCACGTTCAATAGCGTGTTCTGCATTGATAGGCTATCTAACAGATCGTTTAGCGTTTCTGGATGAGACATCCCTATCAGCCAACTTAGACGATCCCGTATCAGGCTGAGATATTGCTGTTTGGTCACTTCGCCTTGGATTTCTTTGTGAACTCTCACCAATAGAGGTCGCGGATGATCCCTTAGCGTCCATACTTTGCGTGTTTTCATTGGTTTATCCTATATGCGCATGATGATTGTTCTATACACAGTGACTTAAAGGCTTTTTGAATAAAAAAGGGACTTTACTTCTGCATCTGTTAGGTGCAGCGGTTCGCACGCAGTAAGCGCGATACAAAAAAGTGAGGCATAAAGAAATCGATGGTTCATAGATTGACACTCCCATGTTGTTGACCAAAAAAATCACCAATCTTGCGACTGGCGATCGGGGAGTTGAGAAAATCTAATTGGAGACTCCTACTATCCTTTTAGCTTACGCCTTGGACATACGATAGCAGCTCCCCGACCATAAAGGTCAGGGAGTATGATAACGGTCACACTGACACCGCCAATTACAGAGGTTCTCACGCCCCACGTTGAACGACTTTGCTCAACGCGCAGTCATTAGAGCATGGGATCGCGAGAATTGCAACGGTTTTTTTGAATGGATCAATCCTCGTGATGTCGCAACTTCGTCACTAAAGAGGGTATTTTTTTGACTCATATCTACAGATATTCTCTTATCCAACCTCGCCCTATCACCCGATATACAAGCATTCGCCTAGTTTTTTATGAATGATAGGCTCATTCATCTATATGTGTCGAACGCGCTTACTTGGATGGAATATCGCATAAGAAAGCCCCAGATTTCCTAGCATGATACCATGCGCTCGATGTTATTTAACCTACGATACCGCATCTATTTATCTATTTTACTAGATATAATTCCACGTCTATAGTGATTCTTTCTAATGGCTACGAGCGCAACAGTATATTGACTTATCTTGGTGTCACTTGATAGTTTAGATGAGATGCAATAACTTAACATTTTTCTAGTAAAAATTAAGTTTGCGCTGGGAACTCACCTCCAGGCGTTTCCCTTTCAGATAAATAGTCAAGCAAAAGGATTTTTGTACCTCGTATCATAGCGAGAGTAATTTGGTCTTCTCTTAACAATGAAACCTTTTCACCTAAGAAATCGATTTCATTATTGTTTACAAGTATTGCTTTAAGTTCTTCTACTATTTTTTCGCAACGATCATAATCAGCACTTCCAATATCTGCTTCAACAGAAAGCAGAATATTAACGTCATATGGTGTAACAGCATTTAGCTCTTCATCAACAGGATCTACGATTATATAAGCGGCCGTGAATGAGGTGCCAATTTTCTTGAATTTTTCACCTATATGCTTTTCATAGGGTTTGAAGCGTTTATTGAATTCATCAGGAAAAGCTGGCGCAGTATATCTTGATGCAATCCACTTTATTATAAGTTCCTTGGATTTTTCATCAAGACGTCCTTTTGTTGGGGAAATCCCGTCCAACCCCTTTCTATCAAAAAAGCCTCTTTCGTGAATTAGTAATCCATATGGCTTTGCTTCACCATCACCATGCAAATCAAGATGCAATATTCTTCGATTGTTCCTTCCAACATAGGTATTATCTTTTTTAGTTATTGGCCTTGCCAAGATATATTCAACAAGAGGTTCTTTACCAAAATCTAAGATGCTAACAGAGCAGCTATGGGTTAGAACTATGTATACCCCATTTTGATCGTGATGAGCTGCAGGAATTAGCTCACTCGTGCTACCAAGTTCACTTAACACAAAGGTGTCACACTGTCGCCAATCTGCAATACATGAAGCTGTCATTTTTTGCGTTATCCCTCGTCCGATATTGCCTCATAAATATCGGGCATAGAACCTCTAGATTTTCCCTGCTTCCATGCCCCGAATGGAATACGATTTTTATCGTCGATAGAAGAGATAAGCATTTTTGCTACATCGCTTGGATCGTACTCAGCATGTACAAGCAAGTTTTCTAATGTCCTGCCTTCGTGAATCATTCGATTCCTATATATATTAAGTCTTTGCTTAATATCATGAGGTAGATATTGAGCAAAATTCTCTAGCCATTGTATCCTCGATTCTGTATCACTTCTAAAGTTAGTAGTTTTATTATCTAGCCAGTCATAGATTGTCGTTCTTGACACATGTAAAACGGCCGCAGCAAAGCTTTTATTGATTGATAATTCCTGAATCAGCGTACTAACTCTATTGCTGATGAGAATATGTTCACTATCTCCTAAGCTAGGAAAAAGTTGCTTTCCGTCTTGAATTATGCTTTTTATGTTACCCTTTATATTATCAGTATGACTATTATAAGAGAATATAATTATAAGGTCATTCACTCCATATCTTATAAGCGGCTCCTTATAACTTTTCTCGTAAAGACTTTGGATTCGAGTGACTTGAGTAGGGGGATGGTTAAAATCACATGCAAAAGCTGGCATACTACTTCTCCTTTCTCCGATTCAGTTCTTCAGGCGTAATGACTGCTCTAAAAGCTAATGATGCGAATTGGTGAAATTCATTCATCTCCTCAATAACTGCAATTGAATTAAAGGGTTCACTCTTGCCGCCCATATTTCTGATTACCTCAAAATCTGCCATTATAAGCGGAGAATCATGTGGCGGTTTATTCATTAGGTCTGGATTTAACGCTAGCCTTAAGGGAACCAGATCATTTGGAATGTGCGCTCCCTGCTTTTCCGCAAAAGAATACGTTCTTATAATAAGAGACGTATCTTTTTCTATGCTAACCATGTGTTCTTGTCTTGAGAAAGCATGTACAGTAGCCTCAATCTGTGGAAACTTTGGAGGAAGAAATTTATCTGTTATAATATCTGACGGTTCACTCTCCTTAGGTAGAGGTATGCGATCTACCTGCCTGAAAGCAATGCCTGAATGATATTTCAGTCGTGTAACTTCATGAAAAATATTGATTGCTTTTTGAAATCTTTCTCCAAAATCCTTAAAATGCTCATATTGTATGGTTTGCAAAATCAATCTGTTTTCAGTAAGAACCAGCCCCCAATTAAGATCAGGATCATTGAATACATAGTGCTTAATCTCTCTATCAGCCGTTCTCCCCGTATGGTCGACTTCACTAATTACCACCTCCAAGGTAGAGGAACCAGGGTATTCATCCCTAAGCTTATCTTGGATTTTTCTAATGTATTCATGTATGTTTTGCAAGTTTATAAAAACGAATCCTGCGGTATAAACTAAAGGTGGATTTTTTAATTTTCCAACGCTTTCGTAGTTTTGCATAGACACCCCCATTTGTACTCCCCTTAAACTTTACACTTTACTTTACACTAATTCAACAAATAATGTGTAAACTTTGCATTCTATGATGCGCTCTGGAAGTTGTGTTATGACTTTACATATATAGAACACACGAAAATGACATACGATATATTGAGCCTAAAACTAAAGAAAAACCTTATATTTTCATGTTTTATATCATTCCCTATACCATACATAGCATATCATGGATAAGCCTATATAAGCAAGCTCTCTGTCTTTCGCAGTACATGATTTGCGGAATGCATCACCTCAAAGGATACTTTTCAATCGGGGCATCATCTCGGTTTGAATAATTTCCAATTGACGGTGATGATCGATTTGCCCATAAGTTTCCATCATGTGCATAGTAGTTTTATGCCCTAAATTTTGGCTAAGAGCTTTAAGTTCTTGTGGATTGGTTGCCAGCTTCTTGCTCAAGTAAGCCAAACTATGCCGAATTGAGTGAGGTGTATATGCCTTCCCTAAGTGCTTCAAAAAAACCTGTTTACATAAACGCTGTACAATCTGCGCATCTGCTAAAAATTGATTGGAAAAGTCTCCATGCGTAAAATGATGATTGCAGTGTTCCGTCATGAGTTTAGGAAAAAGCGGATCATCGTCGCGGAAGTGATACTCCTTTTTGAGCATGATAACATAGTCTTGTAGTATATCTAATAGACGCTCATCGAGAATAATCAATGCAATAACATGGTATGATCCACATTTAACAGGCACTTCTTGCGGGTCAATAACAAGGTATCGCGCTTCAATATTCAAATGCTTAAGACGTAAATGTATGAGCGTTCCATCACGTAACCCCGTTAATGCAAGCACTACTATCATGGCACGGTTACGCTTATCTTTCACACTATCGGAAGGCATCGACACTATAGTATCCACAAGTTCCTTTGGTTTTGGAAATTGCTGCATACGCTTTGCTCGCAAACTCTTCTTTTCGTTGCGATTGATGTTGAGATAATGAATATCATGATGAGTAAATTGATGTCTATGACGTGGTAATTCTCTGACCCAGCACAATAGTTTCTGGTACTGACCTAGGGTAGCAATTATGGTACTCTGCGCGAGAGGCAAAGCTCGCACTGCTTGTTTTAACGTCATTGCTACGTTTTTATCGAAGTCTGTGATATTGGCATAATCCAATATTCTCTCACAGCGAAGAATATTTTGGAACATAACCTTCAAGGATTTCTCTGGAAACCCACCCACCTCGCGCAAATACTCCCTGTATTGGTATTTAAGCCGTTCATTGGCAGGGTTATAACGCGCAAACAGATGTCGTTCATCCAGCAAACTTACCCCATGCTGTATTCTGGAATGGGATAATTGCTGTACACTGCACTGTAACATTTTTAATTGAGCGATTTTTTGCTGAGCTTTGCCTTTAGTGGTAATGCACGATAGTTGACCATCACACACGGAACAAACGCCTCGAATGATAGGTTGGTTGTGTATGACATAGTCAAGTTGAATAGTTTCTGGAATCGGTTTTCTACCCTCTTTGCATGTACAGCAATATATCTCATTAGAGGCGATTCGTTTTTTGCGTGCTTGGTTCTTATGCTCTAAACACTCCACCACATCAAGCGCATGAATGAGCATTGGACGGTGATTATCGATTGGCTTCAGCTCACCAGATTTTATCCACCTACGGATGACCGCAGGACGCACAGTAATATGATCTGCCCATTCCCCAACAGTCAGACATATATTTTTTGGAAAACGATGCGTGTCTTTCGTGATTTTCTTGTTAGATCGTTTTGAGTGATGGATTTTAGCCATGATGCCCTCCTTTTTTCGGAGTATGGCGACTATCAATGACGCAATGCTTGATCCATGCCTCAATTTCAGTTTCAAGCCAACCAACGCTACGCCCACCTAATTTAATCGGTTGAGGGAAGGTGTGTTCGGCAAGTTTTTTGTAAATACTGGATCTGCTTAAGCCTGTTCGTGCTTCCACGTCACGACGGCGCAAAATACGTTCTATCATGTTCTCTCCTTATGCGTTAAAAGATAAAGAGAGCCTAGACGTTCTTTCAGTCGAATAGGACGAATTCGGATAACGAATTTAGAATTTTAAGCCGAATTCGGGATAAGTTGAGAGCCAGACTGGGTTTAGCTCAATAATAATTCTTTTGCATCTTTCAATTTATTTAGTATCGTATCATCTGATAATTCCATCTCAGGTGTTTTTGTGTCGGTTGCTAACTTTTGGGTGGCTGTTGCTATTTTTGCAGTTGCTGAATTTCGTTCAAGCTTGTGGTTATACTTATAAGCATCAACAGCCATCGCTAAGATGATCTTAAGCAAAGTTTTCCTATCTGAAGTTTCTTTCTTATTGAGTGCTGCATTTTCTTTTTTTAGCCTTTCAATTTCATCACGTAGTTCTTTTATTTCAGCTTGCGCTGCGCCCTGTTCAGGTTCTGGCATAGAGTTATCCTGTGGCATATCATCTATTGGGGGGGATTGAAGGAGTTCTGGCCATATTTTAGCTACATCCTTGATATCAACATCAATATCAATGAAACACGTCCCTGAAGATCGTGATATAACATCTAAATCATGATCGTATGCTTCAATGATTTCGCTTGTGATTAAGGTGTTGTGTTCCCAAAGTATTGCTTCAAAATCCCAAATAGCACTGTCTAGAATTTGAATTTTTGAATCTTTAATAGGATGGATGTCATAACCGATACTTTCTGAAAAATCGTAGTGGTAATAATATTCTCCTGTAACTCCTTGAGCAATTAACTCACCATTAGCAAGATAATAAAAGATCTCTTCTTGGTACTTAGAAAGATCAGACTTGCTAATACGGTCATTCTTTATTTCAAGAAAACGGTAAAACCTTGGTTCTACAGGAGGGCTCTTAGAAATCAAACATCTTATTAGATCACACAACCTAACTCGTTTAGCCAATGGCAATTTTTTCCCCTTATAGACAACGCTCTCAGTCATGAGTACCCCCATGAGCTTGAAGTACAAAAGGAACAACCACATCACTATGTTTTTTCGTATCAATGAAATCTGCCCACCAGCGCATCATCTCGTGACGTTGTGGCAGATATTGCGCATGATTATAGCTTGCTCGGACGCTGTTACGTTCTGCGTGTGCCAACTGACGCTCAATAATATCAGAAGCAAAGCCATGTTCGTTCAGAATCGTAGAAGCAGTAGCACGGAATCCATGTGCGGTAGCGCGGCTATGATAGCCCATACGATACAATGCATAAAGCAACGTATTCTCACTCATAATTTTAGAAGATGTGCGGCTATTGGGGAATATATATTCTTTGTGGTTATGTGTAGCACGTATCCTCTGCAAAAGCGCAATCGCCTGTATGGATAAAAGGACGATATGCTCATCACGCATCTTCATACGCTCGGCAGGGATGCGCCATTGTGACTTCTGCCAATCTATTTCACTCCATAATGCACCACGCAACTCAGCACTGCGTACAAAAGTCAAAAGCAGAAATTCTAGTGCCAGTTTCGTTAGAGGTTCTCCGTCATAGGATGACAATTTTGAAAGATATTCCGTTAATTCATGTTCTTTCAAATAGGCTCTGTTCTGCACTTTTCTCACTTTCAATGCACCTTTAAGGTCTGCGGTGAGATCATGACGTGTACGACCTGTCGCCACTCCATAACGAAAAATCTGACCGCATGTCTGTTTAGCACGATGGGCTATATCGATTGCGCCCCGTTTTTCGATCAATCGTATCACCGCAAGCAACTCAACCGCGCTAATATCCGCAATAGGACGATGACCAATATGAGGAAACACATCTGTTTCAAGACGTTTTATGACAGCAGCAGCATGGTTCGGTGTCCAGCATTCCATCTGTTTTTCGTGCCATTCACGCGCTATGGCTTCAAAATGATGTTCTTTTTTGATGTGCGATACGAGTTTATCCAACCGCTTCTTTTCGGATGGATCACCCCCGTCCACGAGTATTCTCTTTGCTCGCTCCCGTTCTTCCCGTGCATCAGCCAAACTGATCGTTGGAAACACCCCTATCGCCAAACGTTTCTCTTTGTTGTGAACGCGGTATTTCAATCTCCAATATTTGCTACCATTGGGCATGATCTCCAAATACAATCCTCCACCATCAGCAAGTTTATAGGGCTTGTCTTTGGGCTTAGCATTCTTACAGGTCGTATAGTTTAGTTTCATGTGGGGGCATATTCCTCTAGCATGTTTTATCATGCCCCCATAGTTGCCCCCATATTATTAGGAACATCATAGACAATCAGAGAAGCACTGAGAACTAAATAACATAAAAAACGCAGTAAATCTAGTGCTTAATGGAATATCGTGGAACACAGCAAACGATAGGCTGGCGGAGCGGGTGGGATTCGAACCCACGTTACGGTTTCCCGTAAACACGCTTTCCAAGCGTGCGCCTTCAGCCACTCGGCCACCGCTCCGTAATCGTTGGATAGTCTAAGTTCTCTCCTGCCGAGTAAGGCTGAAGGCAAACATAAACTAGCAGTGCTAAGCACTGCAAACATAAACTAGCAGTGCTAAGCACTGCGGGCAGCCACTCGGCCACCGCTCCGTAAGTAGTTGGATCGTCTGTATTTTGCTTTAAGCCGAGATAAGGCTGAAGGCAACATAAAAACGAGCAGTGCAAACACTGCGGGCAGCCACTCGACCACCGCTCCGTAATCGTTGGATACTACACGATCTCTCCTTTATTTCAAAAAATCGCATCACAGTGACGTGCTTAGAACTTTGCACGCCAAAAAAATAACAATACATTGTTATTTTTCAAAGAGTAACTAAAGTTTGATACATACAGTGAAATTTTCTTTTAGCATAGTGCTTGTGCGTTGTCAAAAGAAACAACTCTGAAATCACGTACAACTTCATATTTTTTGAAACACGGCATTGTGATATGAACCGTAATCTAACAAATCGTGACAAATATTTAGGGGAAAACTGGTTGCGGGGACACGATTCGAACGTGCGACCTTCAGGTTATGAGCCTGACGAGCTACCGGGCTGCTCCACCCCGCGACAAAACAGAAGAGTATGTATAAACAATTTTACAGCTAGTTGCAAGCACAATCGTCACAATCATGCACATTATTTATCTTCGGATTGTTGTTTTTCTTCTAATCGCAACCCAAAGGCTTCTGCGAACTGATAATTAAACTCCGCCCCAATGATAAAACATAAATTGATGATAAAGAAAAAGATAAGACTCGCAATAATCCCACCCAATGAACCATAGATGAGATTCACTTGATTAAAACTAGAAAGATAGGCAGTGTAGGCACGTGCGGCAATCACCCATAACATTAAGGTGACAATCGCCCCCGGCACCACATCAATAAGACGCTGCCTTATGTTTGGCAAGATATAATAGAGATACGCAACAACACATAGCATAATCAGCGCACTAAAAGAATAAAGCACACGCTGCACATCATAAAATGCCTGACTAAGAAAATGCACACCCAGCCATGCCTCCACTTTATGCGTCACAATCGGCACAAACACCAACACCATCATCCCTATCACCAACAGTGCTGCAAAAAATAATAATTGCGCTACGCTTAAAAGCCTACGAAAAATATAGGCAGGCGGAGTGCTAACATGATAGGCACGATTTAACACGGTGCGCAATCCTTCCACCGCAGAAGATGCTGTCCATATAGCCCCGATGATTGAGAACGTCACCAAGCCATTCGGGGGATTCACGCTAATTTCTTCAATACGCGGTCTTAAGGCATCAACGGCGTGCTGAGGCAATGAGGCAAACATGCTTTGGATGAACTCAGAGCCAACATGCCCCTCCCCAAGCGTTCCAAGCACAAAGACAATCAACACCAGAAAAGGAAATAATGCGAGCATACTTAAATATGCAAGATAGCCTGCATGTTCCACGCCATCATGCACCACAACGGCCTCATAGGCAGCAGAACCCAATGCCTTGCCTATCTTACGGCACGATGTGAATAGCCAAAACAACGCGTGAATCATGCCCCCTATATGCCATATTTTAATGCAACATACCAACGAAAAATGATGCTATTTTTTCTACAATACCATATTTCACTTTAGAAGCCTATCATCTATAGATCATAATCACCCCTAAATTCATTATAAGGAAGCCCACCATGACCAACGAACAGACCGCAACCATCCTTCATCGCTTATTTTACGATGCGCGCACCCATAATGGATGGCAGAAAAAGACTATCCCCACTGAAATATTGCATGAGCTTTATGATGCCATGCGTTACGCCCCAACCTCCGCTAATTGCTCACCACTGCGGATTGTTTTTGTGACAAGTGACGAAGAAAAAGCCAAACTCTCTACATGCCTGATGGAAGGCAACCAAGACAAAACCCGCAACGCCCCCATATGCGCTTTGCTTGCGATGGATATGGCTTTTTATGATCGTCTACCACAACTTTTCCCCCATACAGATGCCCGTAGTTGGTTTGTTGGCAATGATGCACTCATCTCGGATACAGCCTTTCGCAACAGTTCCCTGCAAGCGGCTTATTTCATCATGGCTGCACGCGCTTTGGGGCTTGATTGTGGTCCAATGTCTGGCTTTGATGCAGATGCCGTCAATGCGATGTTTTTTGCAGGCACAAACCTACGCATTAATATGATGTGCAATCTTGGTTATGGTGATGCACAAGCCCTGCATCCCCGTTCACCTCGTCTCAGTTTTGATGAAGCATGTCGCATCATCTAAGGAGTCCCCATGACTTATAACCATGATAATATCTTTGCCAAAATGATGCGTGGCGATATTCCGTGCCATCCTATTTATGAAGATGAGCGGACGTTGGTCATTCGTGATATTGCTCCCGCTGCTCCTGTGCATCTTCTCGCAATCCCCAAAGGCACATACATTTCCTTTGATGATTTCACACGTCACGCCACCTCCGATGAGATCGCTTCCTTCTTTGGTGTCGTGCAGAATGTAGCAGAAAAAGAAGGTCTCAGCGCAAGCGGATACCGTCTGATCATGAATCATGGGACAAATGCGTCACAGACCGTGCCACATTTTCATGTACATATTCTCGGAGGCACGCCACTTGGAGGTTTATTAGCAGTTGATACATTAATACGATGAATAATCATTACATGCGAAAAAACATCCAAGTAATGATGAGATGTTATTGCAATTATATTCATTTGCATTTAGTATCAGAAAAATTATGAACCAGCAACCGCCTCAAAACCAATCAAGCTATTATGGTCGTGATGCCAACAGCAACACGACTATCAATCAGTTGTTGAATGATCCCAATGTGGTGTTCAACCCCTATGCGCAATATGGTGTGCAGATGGGGTGGCGACAAAAAATGAAATTGCGGCGTGAAATACGCCTGCAAATGCGTTCCAAAAGCTGGTTTCAAGATAAATATCAGTTTGTTTTAGTCCAGCGCAACATACTTGCCATCATTACGCTTGCCTGTGCCTTGGTGTCTTTAGCAACCGTGTGGACAGTGCATGGACTCACACCACTTAAATCTGTTGAACCGTTCATCATTCAAATTGAGGAACGTTCAGGGATTACGCAAATTGTGCAACCGGGCGATCATCGCAATATCTCATCCAAAGAAGCGATGGATAATTATTTTCTTTGGTTTTATGTGCGCGGGCGTGAAACCTATCACCCGTCTGATACAGCGCGCCGTCTTGAGATTTCACGCGTCATGAGCAGCCCCGATATATTTGAAGAATATCGTTTAGAAAATAGCCCCAACAATCCCGAAAGTGCCGTCGCTATGCTAGGCTCTGCGGGAACGCGTGTTGTCAGCAACCCGCTGATCAACTACATCCCTGATGCCAAGAATCCCAACAATAAAATTGCGCATGTACAGTTTGTGGTAACGGAGACATTCAAAAAAATACAAACACGCTATCCAAAAACAGCGATTATCACATATGATTATTTCGATCTTAAACTATCCCGATCGGAACGATTAATAAACCCGCTTGGCTTTCAAGTATTGAGTTATAGAACGGACAAAGAGACGGTGAGTAAATGATAACAAAAAAACAACTCTTCATAGTAAGCACCTTATATTTTCTTGCGGCGGGGGGCGTTCATCCTGTTGTCGCTCAACCTGTACTCACGGATAGCCGTATTAAAACATTGGTCTATAATGCCAATGATGTTTATCGCTTGTTGACGCATCATGGCTACCAAGCACATATTGAATTTGGTGAAAAAGAAAAGATACAAACCATCTCGGTAGGCGATAAAATCGCATGGCAAGTCATCCCTGATGGGCGACGTATTTTCATTCGATCGTTAGTATCGGGCGCACATACGAACCTCACCGTCATCACCAATCACCATTCCTATCAGTTTGACATTGAAGCCACAACGGGAGGGAAATTGCCTGTACGTGAAGACCTCGTCTATGTCGTGCGCTTTTATTATCCTGATGAATATCTACCGAAATCAGCAGCCTATACGCTCCCGCCCGTCTATGCGGATGAACTGATGCGCACAACCACACCCTCTGAGGCTGCGCCTGTTCAGCTCCCCCCACTCAACTTTAGCTATACCTTTACGGGGGATGAAGCGGTTGTCCCTTCTCGCGTATTTGATGATGGTTCATCCACCTATTTCAAGGTTAAACCCAACGTCAAAATCTTCACAAAAAATCCACAAGGCGATGATGCGCAAATCATGACAACGCCAACGTCGGATGGCTTTTTGAAAACAACCATGGTGCGCGGACAATTTATGGTGCGCTCTGATGATGGTGAAGCGACCATTTACAATGAGACCTATATCGGAGGTAGCAAATGAACCAAGCTGCGCCTCCTCCGCCACCACCTCCTCCTCCGCCACCACCTCCTCCTCCCCCGCCTCCTCCTTCTGGTGGTGGTGCAGTGCCTCCGCCTCCGCCATTCAATGATCCTACACCGATCACGCCTGATGCGCCCATCTCATCAACTCCGAATTATGGTGAGCGGTTGCAGCGGGGTGGCACGGCTATTACGGCATCACAAGGTAAGATATTTGTTATTCTTGGTGGCTTCATAGGCTTAGTATTGATTATATTCAATCTATTATCATCGGAAAAAGATAAGAATGGGGATGATGACGCGGAAGAACGGACGATTGCCCCTGCCCTCGCCTCTGCTGCTCCGCCAATGACCGAGGATGATGTTCCTCCTCCGCCTCCTATGATGCTCGATGAGGAGGAATCTGAGGATATGGATGCTCCCCCTCCCCCTAATGTCGAGATTTTAGGAGAGGAAAAGCCAGATGATACGTTGCGTAAAGAGCGTATTAAGTCCGACATGATGTCTTATGGCGGTGGCATAACAGGCAATGCTTTTGTTGATGATTCCAAGATCAAAGAAGAGCAACGTATGCAACAAACGGGTCGCCAAGATCGTAATTTAGAATTCCTCAATAACGCCACTTCAACGGGTGCAGCACCTAAGGAATATGCAACACGCATTGACGATATGCACAATACCCTTGCGCAAGGAAAATTGGTTGACGCTGTGCTGGAATCCGCCATTAATACGCAACTTCCCGGTCAAATTCGCGCCATTGTTAGCCGTGATATTTATGCAGAAGCAGGAACGAACGTATTAATTCCCAAAGGTTCACGCCTTGTGGGTACGTATAATACCAGCTTGTTTCAAGGGCAAGATCGTGTCTTTATCGTATGGAATCGCGTCATTCGTCCTGATGGCATCGACATCATGATCAATTCTATTGGTGTGGATAATTTAGGTCGTAGCGGTATTGAAGGGCATATTGATGCACGTTATGCGCAGCTTTTTGCTGCTGCAACGCTGGCAAGTGTGCTTTCCATCGGTGTGGCGGTTGCAGCGGAACAAATTGCGGGGGGGGATAATCAAGGAACGACACAGACCGTATCACGCGATGGCACATTCAGTATTACGTCACGTTCTCCTACGCAAGCGGCAGTTGATTCTGCTGCTCGCATCGGGAATGTGGGCGGAAGCATTACCGAACGCATCATTGATATGCGCCCTAAAGTTACGATTGATCAAGGAACACCGATCAAGGTTTTTGTCAATCGTGATTTGATTTTCAATGGGCAAGGTGATTCAGCGGTCCGATCAATACCATAAAGTTTTTAGGAGGGAGTGGTGAATACGCAGAATCAAAATTTTACGGCACTGAACACGTTTCTTCGTCCCTTAGAAGAACTGTTTAAGCAAGATGGTATTACTGAGATTTCTATTAACACTCCGGGAGAGGCATGGATTGAAATCTATGGTGAAATGGAATATCGCCCCCTACCCGAATTCACGCTCAATCACCTTATGTCCCTTGGGCGTTTGGTGGCGCAATCCACCGAGCAGATGGTCAGTGAAGAAAAGCCTTTGCTTTCTGCCACGCTCCCTGCGGGTTTTCGTATTCAGGTTGTCTTTCCTCCTGCATGTCAGGCGGGAACGGTGTGTATGTCGATTCGTAAGCAAACGGTCTTGAACTTTGATCTTGAGCAATATGAAGCCATTGGTGCATTTCAAAATACGATGGTGAAGCGTGAACTCAATAAGCATGATCTTGAACTACGCAAACTTCTTGATGAGGGGGCAATTCGTGAATTTATCACCAAAGCAGTACTCTACAAGAAAAACATCATCATTAGTGGCGGTACATCAACGGGTAAAACCACCTTTCTTAATGCCGTATTGAAAAAAATCCCGCATGAACAACGCGTTATCACCTGTGAGGATGCACGCGAATTAGATTTAACGCATCTCCCTAATAAGGTGCATCTTCTTGCCTCACGCGGTGGGCAAGGTCGCGCCAAAGTCACGATGACGGATCTGATTGAGGCATGTTTACGCCTACGCCCCGATCGCATTATGGTGGGAGAGATTCGTGGTGCGGAAGCATTTTCCTATCTGCGCGCCATCAATACGGGGCATCCGGGTTCTATCACGACCATCCACGCGGATGATCCTCGCTTAGCATTTGAACAGCTTATTTTGATGGTGATGCAAGCAGGGCTAGGGATTACGCGTGAGCAAATGCGTGAATATGTAGAAGCGATTGTGGATGTCGTGGTGCAGCTCAAACGTGGCGAAAAGGGCAAGCGTTATGTATCCGAGGTATTTTTTAGGGAGCGTCATTAGGTAGCATATGTCGAGCAAAACAAATCGTGAATTATGGAACTTTCTGATTGTCACAACCATCGTGTTGGTTATTTTGGGGATTCCTTTTTATCTTGGTATGACGGTTTCCGTGGTTCAACAATATGGCTTTGCCTATTGGAAGCTGATGATGAAACCAAGCCATCTCTGGTACTATTTTCATAGACTTTTTATTTACGCATGGCAAAATGTTGAGGTATTAGCCCCATCTAAATCTTTACCTATTCTTCTTCCTCCCGCCATTGGGAGTGCCTTCTCTTTGTTCACCTTATTCTTGGCACGTGCGCCATTGATTGATTTCCGTCCGTTTCAAGCACCTGAAAGCATCCACGGGGATGCCCATTGGGCGACAGAATCCGATATTCGTCGTGCAAAATTACGCGCTAAAAAAGGCGTGCTTATGGGACGAACGGGCAAAGCGAACTATCTGATTGCCGATGATTTCCAGCATATTTTGCTCTTTGCACCGACAGGATCGGGTAAGGGTGTGGGGTTTGTAATTCCCAACCTTTTATTCTGGGATCAATCCGTGGTGGTGCATGATATTAAGTTAGAAAACTATGAATTATCAAGCGGTTATCGTACGCACGTGCTTGGACAAAATTGCTACACATGGAACCCTGCCGATCCCAATGGGGTGACACACTGCTATAATCCGCTCGACTTTATTTCAGATAAACCGGGGCAGATGGTGGATGATTGCCAAAAGATTTGCAGTTTGATTTTGCCTGAACAAGAATTTTGGCAAAACGAAGCACGCTCACTCATGTTGGGGGTCATGCTTTATCTGTGCGCCGTGCCAGAAAAAGTTACCTCCTTTGGTGAGATTGTACGCACCATGCGCTCCGATGACGTCGTCTATAACCTTGCCGTGGTCTTGGATACGATAGGCGGACGCATTCACCCTGTATGCTACATGAACCTTGCATCCTTTTTGCAAAAAGCTGACAAAGAACGATCCGGTTGTATCTCCACCCTCAACTCAGGTTTGGAATTATGGTCGAACCCGTTGATTGATACCGCCACCGCTAGTAGTGATTTCAGTGTCGCGGAGTTTAAGAAAAAAGCCGTCACCGTCTTTGTGGGGGTAACACCAGACAACTTGCAACGTTTAGAACCCTTGTTGAAAATCTTCTACCAACAAGCAACCGACTTCTTAACCCGTCACATGCCTAAGCCTGATGAAAAAATCGGCGTGATGTTCATGCTTGATGAGTTTCCCTCACTTGGGGAAATGCCACAATTCCAAGTGGGTATTGCTTATTTTCGTGGATTTCGTGTCAAATTATTCTTGATTGTACAAGATACGCAGCAGCTTAAAGGTATTTATGAAGAAGCAGGGATGAACTCATTTCTTTCCAACTCTTATTATCGTATTACCTATTCTGCCAACAACATTGAAACAGCCAACATGATCTCGCAAATGATCGGGAACAAAACCGTGGTACAAGAATCGCGATCAACTCCTGCCTTTATCGATTTCAATCCGGGGTCACGCTCGAAGCAGATTTCTGAAACACAACGTGCCTTATTATTACCGCAAGAAGTAATTTCCCTGCCACGCGATGATCAAATTATCCTTATCGAATCGTTCTCGCCCGTGCGCTGTAAGAAAATCTTCTATTACAAGGACCCGTTCTTCACCAAGAAATTGCTCGATAAAACGCCTTTGCCTATTCAAGAACCGTATGATCCGAATAATCCAGCAGGTCCAAAAAAGCTCCCGCTTGAAAAACCACCAGAGGTTGATCCGAATGCCGCTGTTGAAGCGAAACGCACTGTAGCCAATACATAGATTGCATTGTTTGTACAATCACGCTATACGTAAAGGCATGACACACCATCCGAAACTTTATATTATCTCCCCTCCTCACATAGATGATGATGCCTTATTTGCGCGCCATCTCACAGAAATATTTGAGGTAGGGGGGGACTATGTCGGCGCGTTCCAGCTCCGCCTCAAGGAAAAAGGCACAGCAGAGGCATCAAATCGACTCACGGATCATGCGGCATCCTATGAACGCACCAGCCAGATGGTCGATTTATTAATGCCCATCTGCCATAATGCAGGGATTGCTTTGATTCTAAACGATGATGCAGCCCTCGCCCATAAGCTCGGCGTGGATGGCGTGCATCTTGGGCAAGAAGATGGCACAGTGGAGCAAGCACGCGCACTGCTTGGGGCAGATAAAATCATCGGTGCGACGTGCCATGCCTCACGTCATTTAGCGATGATCGCAGGGGAACATGGGGCGGATTATGTCGCATTTGGGGCATTTTACCCCACCACATCCAAAACGCAGCGTGCGCTTGATCATTGGGGTACACCTGACACAGAACTTTTATCATGGTGGACTCATTATACTACCGTACCATGCGTTGCTATTGGTGGCATCACGCCTGAAAACGCGCCCCCTTTGCTTGAAACAGGCGTGGATATGATCGCGGTGATCTCCTCCTTATGGCATCATAAAGACGGAGCTACCGCAGGGATGCGCGCTTTTGCGCAGGTACTTAGCACCTATGAGGTTGCCTAATGCCTCTACCTAATGCGCATGTGCTATGCATCAAATGGGGAACGAAATATCGCGCTCATGATGTCAATCGACTCTATCATATGGTGATGCGCAATGTGCAGCAATGGTCGGTACAATTTCATTGCTTCACCGATGATTACGCAGGCTTAGATGCAGCGATTATCACCCATCCCTTGCCCGAGATTCATGTTGCTGACCAAAATGATATAAAATATGTCTATCGCAAAGAAGTTGGCTTGTGCGATGATGATTTAGGTGGATTGCGTGGGCAACGCGTCATGTTTTTAGATTTAGATGTGGTGGTAACGGACTCCCTCGATCCTTTTTTTGCTTATCCGCACGGTGATGAATTCATCATCATCAAAGATTGGAACACGCGTGGCAACCATGTGGGGCAAGCAAGCTGCTATTCATGGGTGGTAGGTACGCTTGGATTCATCAAAGCTGATTTTGAATCACGCCCCAAAGAGGTGGTTGCGCAATATTTCACCGCCAGCCAAGAATATCTCTCCGCTCACGTGATTGCACGCTATGGCGCGCTACGCTTTTGGGAAGAATCATGGTGTCGTAGTTTCAAGCAACATGCATTGCCTGTATGGTATAGGCGCGCTTTCACAACACCAAAACTTCCTGAGGGTACGCGTATTCTTGCCTTTCATGGCGATCCAAAGATGGAAGATGCTCTTGTGGGGCGATGGTCATCAAAGCCCGTACCATTCTTCAAACGCTTCTATAAAACCATTCGTCCGTCACCTTGGCTTGCGGACTATGACATATAAACTTGAGTTTTGAATAAGAAAAATCATATACAATACTGCGTCGATAATAAAGATATTATCTAAAATTCAGGTTACATAACAGCACCATTTTATGATCATGTGCAACGCGTGACAAACATTTCACTCGTATTTTCATGCACATTATGCTTACTATAAAGCGCAATTTTTAGAGGCACTTATTATGACATTACGCATCCTACTTTCTACTTTATCCTTGGTAGCACTTTCCACTTCAAGCGTTTGGGCGCGTAATAGTCAAATCCTTGATTATAGCAAAGAAGCGTCCGCTAATCGTGAACAAGCATCTGATTGGTCTGGCTTTGTCGCGGCAGGTGCAATCTATCTTCCTGAATATGACGGATCGGAAGAATATCAAGCCATTCCTGCCCTTGCTGGACAAGTGAATAAAGGCAATTATTATCTTGCGTTGCGTGGTCTGCAAGCGATGGCAAATGTGGTGGATTCATCACAATTCAATGCTGGTCCTATGCTGCAATTCCGTTTTGGTCGTGATGGCGAAGGCATTGATAATGCCGCTATTGCTGCCTTACGTCCTGTGGATGATGCCGTAGAATTTGGTGGTTTTGCAAGCTGGATTGAACGCGGATTATGGCATCAAGGTGATAATCTTGAACTTACTGCGGAATTACTTCAAGATGTGGCGAATGGTCATGGTGGCTATTTAGGAGAAGTGGGGGCAACCTATTTCACCCCTGTGACACAACGCTTACGTTATTCTGTCAATGGCTTCTTAAATTATCAAAGCCAAGATTATATGGATAGTTATTTCACGGTTGATGCTGACAATGCGGCGCGATCAGGAATGCGCACGCATGATGCACAAGCAGGGTTCAACAGTTTTAGCATTGGCAATCAGTTATTTTATTCATTCGATGCGAATTGGGGATTGATGGGCTTAGTGAATTATACGCGCTTTATCGCAGATGCAGCAAGCAGCCCCATTATTGAAGATAATGGCACACCCGATCAATTTCTCTCTGTGCTAGCGGTGACCTATCGTTTTTAGCAGGATAGAACGATTTTGCAGGATGACATCACGCACAATTCTGCTATAGTGCCATCCATGCACACAGAATCCTATAACAATCTTAACCCAACTGTTCCATCCTATGCTGAGGGCTTGAACCCCATGCAAATGCACGCTGTCATGACAACCGAAGGCGGGGTGTTGGTGCTTGCAGGGGCGGGCACGGGAAAAACGAAAGCACTCACTGCACGTATCGCGCACATTATCGCCACGAAGCGTGCATATCCTTCAGAAGTTTTGGCAGTGACATTCACCAACAAAGCTGCACGGGAAATCACCCACCGCGTTGAAGCATTGCTGCATCCTGAAGGGATAGCAGAAGGCACGAAAGGACGCACAGCAGGGATGTGGCTCGGTACGTTCCATTCCATCGCAGCACGCATCTTGCGACGTGATGGTGCATCCATCGGCTTTGATAGTAATTTCACCATCCTTGATGCGGATGATCAGTTGCGCTTACTCAAAAGTTTGATGGTTGATTTAGGGATTGATGGCAAAAAATTTGCTCCAAAAATGATGATGGGCATCATTCAATCATGGAAAGATCAAGCCCTGCCACCACATAGCGTCACGCAAGAAAGCCTAACAAGTGATTATACGCGCAAGGCTTTTTCACTCTATGAAGTCTATCAAAAACGGCTTAAAGCACTGAATGCAATGGATTTTGGTGATTTATTGCTGCATAATCTCACCGTTTTTCAACGATTCCCTGATATTGCACAGCATTATGCCCATAAATTCCGCTATATTCTGGTGGATGAATATCAAGATACCAACATCGCACAATATGTGTGGTTGCGTTTGCTCGCGCTTGGGCATCATAATATATGCTGCGTAGGTGATGATGATCAATCCATTTACGGATGGCGCGGTGCAGAAGTCGGAAATATCCTCAAATTTGAACAAGATTTTCCGAACTCAACCGTCATTCGCTTAGAGCAGAATTATCGCTCCACCCAACATATTCTTGGTGCAGCGTCTGCGTTAATTGCCCATAATGAAGCGCGCCATAAAAAAACGCTCTGGACAGAACGGGATGGCGGGGAACAGATTCGTGTATGTTCGCTCTATGATGATGGCGAAGAAGCGCGTTTTGTTGGCGAAGAAATTGAAGCGGCACAACGGGAGGGCATTTCACTCAATCACATTGCGATCTTGGTGCGTGCAGGCTTCCAAACGCGTGCCTTTGAAGAACGCTTCCTTACCGCCGCGATTCCTTACCGCATTATTGGGGGCTTGCGCTTCTATGAACGCCTAGAAATTCGTGATGCCATCGCCTATATGCGGGTGGTGATAGAACCACGTGATGATTTGGCGTTTGAACGGATTATGAATACGCCCAAAAGAGGCATTGGCAAAAGCACGGTCGAAACATTATACCATACGGCACGCGAGCAAAATATCTCATTATTTGAGGCATCGCGTATCTTGTGTCGCAATCATATCATAAAGGGGAAAGCAGGGCAGCAATTAGCCTATCTGATTGGGCAGCGCGATGGCTGGTTTGAGCAATCCAAAAATCTTACACCCGCTGCACTTTGTGAGCTAATTCTTGAGGAATCGGGCTATATGGAAATGTGGCGCGTTGAAGCGAGCGTTGAAGCGAATGGACGTTTAGAAAATATCAAGGAATTATTTCGCGCTTTGCAAGATTTTTCAACTCTTACCGATTTTATTGAACATGTCGGGTTGGTGATGGAACGTGAAGTTGCCGCCGATGATCAGATGGTCAGCGTCATGTCCCTACATTCCGCGAAAGGGTTAGAATTTGATGTGGTGTTCTGCACGGGCTGGGAAGAAGGATTATTCCCGCATCAACGCGCCCTTGATGAACAAGGCGGAGTGGGATTAGAAGAAGAACGACGGCTTGCTTATGTTGGCATCACACGGGCAAAAAGACGGCTCTATATCAGCCATGCATCACGCAGGCGCATGTATAATCAATGGCAAGATTGCGTCCCTTCCCGCTTTTTGCAAGAATTACCTATCGAACATATTGAGAGTCATGATCAGCATAGCGGCAGGCATCAGCAACGCGCCACCAGCCCAAGCCTCTTTCAGCGTGGTATTGATAAGGTATTCCAAGAGAATGTACGCGCTCCTGCCCCTGCCAAAAGTGCCTATGCGCGGGTGTTCCATCCCTCCTTTGGCTATGGCAAAGTGATGGGGCAATCGGGTGATCATCTTGATATTATCTTTGAAGGCGCAGGGCGTAAAAAGCTCAAAGCCGATTATGTGTCCATGGTGGAATGACATATGCATTTTCAGGATGCCCCCTTCCTAATTCCCAAAAATTGGAACAAGATTTATTGCAAAACTCAGTAGGGCATGGTACAATGAATGTATGATGGTAGAAGAAAAAGAAAATGTTCACGATGCATTGGTTTTGCCAGAAAATGCGGTGGCTAAATTTTGTACGCACACGCATTTAGAGGCACTGAACCAGCACAATGTATTGCTGACTTTGTGCCATAAGATGGGAGAGCAGAGCATCGTTATTTCCAGAGTCGCTATTGATATGGAGCATGTAAAAAATCTTGTACGTTCACTGAATCAGTTTCTTGATGATGCAGAAAAAAAAGATGGAGGAAATTAACCATGAGGTACAGTAATGTATCGAGCGCACCTAGTGCGCGCACAGAGATGATGCATTTGCCAATGAGTATGTCATCTGGAATCACGGAGCATGGCGTATTTTATACTGATACTGTATCAGGATTACAAGAGCCAAAGTTGCATAAACATCAATCCATTGAACATAATGCCTCCCCTATGATTCCTGCAAGTGTGATTGCGGCAATTTTTCACATCGAGCTTCATCCGCACTTAACGCCAGAAGAAATAAAGCAGAAATTCCACGCAACAGGATATGAATATGCCGATGCATTGGCAAAATATTATATAGATAAGTTTAGCCAAGAACAGAAGGCTGGATGATAGACCCTTTAAGTCAGTCGGAGATACGAAGTAAGCTGCGTGACGATGGGATACGCGATCCTAGTCAATTAGCTGTTTTGAGTTCTATTCTTTCTTCGTTTGAAGATTTAAGAAAACATGCTGATGATAAAATAGAGCAGGCGAAAAACACTAATCATCGTGAAATAGAGCAAGCTCAACAAGCAATCAAAGATGATATACGCGATAATTTTGGTGATTATGTGCGTGAATGGGTGAAGCGCAATCTATTGAAATTTATTGTATCTATAGCATTGTTTTTGTGTGCCATGTTTCAAGAGTGGATACGCGCTAAAATAGGCATCAAGTGAGGGCATAAAAAGCTATAGTGCTTTAACGCTATGCATTTTAGAGATGATACCTATAGTAAAATAACACACGTCATGATGCTGATGATCGTTTAGGATACACCTAAATTTTGAGGTATCTATGCGCCAAATTATCTGTGATGTTGAAACAACGGGTCTTAACCCTCATGCAACCAAGAATCCTGATCGTATTGTGGAAATTGCGTGCGTGGAATTGATGAATGGTCACCGCACAGGGCGCATTTTTCATTCCTATCTACATCCCCAAAGAGACGTACCGTTAGTTGCACAAAATGTGCATGGTCTAAGTGCTGAATTTCTTGCAGATAAACCATTATTCAAAGATATTGTGCCGACTTTAGTCGATTTTATCGATGGAGCAGAGCTAATTGCGCATAACGCACCGTTTGATAGAAACTTTATCAATGCTGAATTAGTACGTGCCGGCACTGATCCGATACCGAACGATCTATGGATGGATACGTTAGAATTATTTAGGCACAAACACCCAAAATCTTCAGGGCAAACGCAGCATAAATTGGATCATTTATGCACGCTTTATGGGGTGGATACCTCAAAACGTAGCACACATGGCGCATTGATCGATGCTGAATTACTCGCTGAAGTCTATCCCTTGCTTGCCGATCCTTCCTATATCCCTACTCCTGCCACCAAAATAACACATGTTGAATCTGAGCGAATGCGCCCTCAGCCTCCAAAATTACGCACTGCGCGTGGGTAGGTTCATGGTTTCTTTGGAACTATGCTCTATAATGATTTCTGTAATTTTAGGTACGATAATTATGGAATCAACACTACACTTCTTTACTTTTCCTGATCATAGCGCATTTAATGAAAAACTCATGCAGGATATTGAGTTCCGTGGCGATGAGATGTTTCAAAAAACCAATCTCAAATGCATCATGACCAGCCATACAATGCATCATCTCTCCGATAATTTTGCCCTGCTTGCTAATTTTGCTATCGAACAAGGCGAGAAGCTCTTAGGCGAAAAGCTCTATATTGAAACGCTTTGGGGGGCTGTCTATCACTATGGTGACTTTGCCTTGTGCCATAATCACGCGAGTGGAGGCTGCAAAATTGCCTTTTGTTATTTTGTCGATATGCCAAACGGTTGCTCCCCACTGATATTCCCTAATGCACAAAAACCATGGCTTCCTCCTAGATTTGCCATTACACCTGAAGCAGGAACACTCGTCATGTGGCCCTCGGACTTTGATCATTATGTTCCTCCGCACCCTATCCACCAAAAACGCGTTGTCATCGCAGGCAATCTCACCATCGAAGAGCAAGAACGCATTATCTATGATTCTAAGCGCAAAACAATGTAGTACGGATGCGTGTCCGAATAAGTTGCTTTTTGGTGCGCATTGGCTATACTGCCTACCGATTAATTTTAGGAGTCCCCATGAACCATCCGCACCCCATGTTTGATGAAATAGAAGAAGTACGCGCCCAACAGACCATGACGCGTCGCGCTGTGTCCGAAGGGATGGAGGAGCTTCTCTATACAATGCATCCTGTGCTGGATCATGGATTTGTGCGCGTGGTCGATTATATGGGCAATGATGCGGCGATTGTGCAAGCGGCGCGTGTGTCCTATGGCAAAGGCACAAAGAAAATGCGTGAAGATGAAGGCTTGATACGCTATTTATTACGGCATCGTCATACCACACCTTTTGAAATGTGCGAGGTGAAATTTCATATTAAACTGCCCATCTTTATTGCACGGCAATGGATACGCCACCGCACCGCGAATGTGAATGAATATTCGGGGCGTTATTCCGTGATGGATAAGGATTTTTATCTACCTGCACGCGAACATCTTGCTGCACAATCCGCAAGCAACCGTCAGGGACGTGGGGATATATTGGAAGGCTTAGAGGCGGATCATGCGTTGGAACTATTACGTAGCGATTCTGAACGTGCCTATGCGCATTATGAAGAACTGCTCAATAGCCGTGAAGGCGGGGAAATCATCCACCCCGATAAACAAGGCTTAGCGCGTGAATTGGCACGGATGAATCTTCCCGTCAACTATTACACCCAGTGGTATTGGAAAATTGATCTCCATAATCTGATGCATTTCTTAGCATTGCGGGTGGATAGCCATGCGCAATATGAAATCCGCGTTTATGCCCAAACTATGCTGGATATTATGAAAGCATGGGTACCGATCACCCATCAAGCCTTGATGGATTATCGCATTGGTGCAACGGAGCTTTCTGCGCAGGCACTAAAGGTCATTGCACGTCGCTTAGCCGGGGAAGAAGTGACTCAAGAAACTTCGGGCATGTCTGCACGTGAATGGGAAGAATTACAAAGCGTGATTGGGTGAATGTCATAAAAAATTCACACATGACATATCATTATTTTGTTACACTTTCTTCAACTATTTTGACTTAGAGAGTGATGATGATTCAGGATCAAAAAAATACAACGAACGTTCCTGTTGGTTGGAAAGAAATAACAGGTGGGATTGTCGCGGGTGTAGGGTCAACTGCCGCGTTATTTACCAGTGGCTTCACGCTCACGAACTTTATTGAAGCAAAAAAGAATGGCATTGATGGTTTTATCCCACGCATCACCCACATCGTAAGCGATGAAGTAGCAAAAAAAACAAAGCAAGATAATGCGCTTGTTGGGATGCTATCCAATGATGTCGTTCTGCTTGGCACAGGAGTCGCTGTCGCTGGCGCAGTCGGTTATGGCATTCATAAAATACGTGAAGCTCATGCACATAAGCACGCGGATAGCAAAGCATCTACACAGCTACAAGGCGATTATGTGCATCAGGATGTAGTAAAAGAGCGCGACAAAGAACAGATTATCAGCACATGATCACCATACTCACCACCCTTGATGCCTTAAAAACCCACCGTCATGCGCAAAAAGGCACGATAGGCTTTGTGCCAACGATGGGGGCATTGCACGCAGGTCATGCACGCCTTATGCACCAAGCAAAACATGATTGCGATCACGTCATTGCAAGTATTTTCGTCAACCCTAAGCAATTTGGTGCAAATGAGGATTTAAGCACTTATCCACGTACCTTTGAGGAAGATTGCACTTTGCTCGATGAGTGCGGAGTGGATGCCGTTTTTGCACCTTCGGCTTCGGCGTTCTATCCAGAAGGATTTGCTACCGAAGTGCGCACCTTAGGATTGGATCATGTGCTGTGCGGAGCGCACCGCGTGGGGCATTTTACGGGAGTCACCACCGTTGTTGCCCGCCTTTTTGCCTATGTGCGCCCAGATCGCGCTTATTTCGGAGAAAAAGATTTTCAACAACTCTGTATCATTCGGCGCATGAATGAAGACCTCCCACTGGCAGGGGCGATTATTGGCGTACCCACAATGCGCGAAGCGGATGGTTTAGCCATGTCCTCCCGCAATCGTTATTTGAGCGAGGCACAACGCAAAATCGCTGCCATCATTCCACAATTATTAACGCATATCACCCAACATGCCACCCCAAGCACGCTTGATGCCATGCTTACGGAGGCACGGATGACACTCGAAGAAGCGGGCTTTATCCTTGATTATCTTGAGGTGCGCGATGCTGATACGCTTACCATGAGTACAGATTTAGCACATGCCCGTATTTTTATCGCAGCACGTCTTGGCACAACACGGCTTATTGACAATATGCCATTTGTGCAGTACAACTAGATTCTATGAATGACGAAACCATTATCAATGAATTTATCAATGCTGGCGCGCTTTTGAAGGGGCATTTCATCCTTTCCTCAGGGCTACATAGCGACACCTATCTGCAATGCGCCCGTGTGCTGATGGATACCAAACGCGCCGATCGCCTATGTGCAGCGTTAGCGCAAAAGATACGCGATGCCATGGGAGAAAACCTCCCCGATGTTATCGTTGCTCCTGCGATGGGTGGCGTGATTGTTGGTTATGAAATGGGACGACAACTCGGCATTCCCACCATGTTTTGTGAACGTGTTGATGGCAGCTTCACATTGAGACGCGGTTTTACTTTAGAAGCAGGGCAAAAAGTGTTGTTAGTCGAAGATGTCGTCACAACGGGAAAATCTTCTTTAGAGACAGTCGCTTGCGTTGAATCCTACGGCGCAAAAGTTGTGGCGGAAGCATCGTTAGTGGATCGCTCCAACGGCACACATGCCTTACCTTTTGCGCTCTATGCGTTACTCACATTGGATGTCACAACCTATGCTCCCAATGCGCTCCCTGCGCATTTGCAAGGAACGGAGGCGATTAAACCGGGCAGTCGCTGGTTGAAATAGCTTCTTAGAACCTACCCCGAATCCTTCTCTTATGGTCTGCAAATGGTGTTTTTTTGCGCTTCCGCTACGCATGTACCTTGAGTACACTTACGTTGCGGTTCTCAAAAACCACCATTTTCGCCTCATAATAAAAGGATTTGGAGGCAGGTTCTTACATTTTATCGAGGTAACTATAGGCACGTTTTTTAAGATCATCATCGGCTTTAGGGTCTGTGATCACTTGATATAAATGCACCTCGGCAGCTTTATGGGCGTTCAGTAGGTAGTACATCACCCCCACCTCAAGACGCACAGACGCAAGTTTTGAGTTAAACATTAACACACGCTCCAGCGGGGCAACTGCGGATTCATAATCCCCATGAGCAATGGCTTCTTTAGCATAACGCAAGGCAGCATCAACATCCTCAGGATGTGCATAGCTTTTTTCAAACGCATCTTGCATCGCTTCAGATGGCTTCATCGGTAGCGGTGCGGAATTGGCATTATCAGGGGCGACTAAAATCAGCACCACCCACAACACCATCACAAATCCACATAAACGACACCAGCTTGTCACTATATCTTGAGAATTTTTCAACATACATCTCTCTCACTTATTTATCGCATCATAGATAAATATTTTATATACGGGGTTTTTTATAATTATCTTTTTTTATACAATGGTTAGATTAAATTTTTCACTAACCTCATACTGTAATAATAATATATATTGATTAATATATCGTATAAGTAATCCAATGGTTTTAATAATTACTCATAGTAGTGTCAAAGCACTATGACTGTTCTGCACAACTCTATCTTCTTGTCCTTGTCACTCCTTCGAAGGCAGGAGTCCAGTTAAAGCCGTTGTTCTGGATGCCTGCCTACGCAGGCATGACGGGTTGTGAGATTTATTTACCCAAAACAAAGAGTTGTGATTGTCCTTATCCAAAACTGAGGTTCGTTATATCATGGAAGCACTATAATGCTGCACCAATGTTAATGCGGCGATCGTTGCCGTATCCGCACGCAAAATATGCTCCCCCAAATGCAAGGGAATCGTTGCAGGGTGCGCACGCAACATCTCCAATTCATGCGTTGCAAACCCACCTTCACAGCCAATCAATAAGGCAAGGGGATAGGTGAGTCCCGCCATCGCACGATCAGCGCGCATCCCTGCCCCTGTTTCATCACCATAAAGCAATGGGCGTTGCACATCCCAATGTTCTAAAATGTGCGCTAGAGGTTGTATGGGAACAATCTTGGGAACATCACGCCGTTCACATTGCTGCGCTGCCTCAATCGCATGTGCGTTAAGCCGATCTTCTGAAAGATGCGCTGCAATGGTACGTTCCGTGCGTACCAAGACAATTTTACGCACCCCAAGTTCGGTTGCTTTTTCGATAATATATTCCATCCGCTTGCCCTTAATAGGCGCACTCAGCAACCATAGATCAGGCGATAATTGCGGAGGTAGCACGCGCTCGATTATCTCAATGTGCAGCGTTTTTCTATTGCATGATACCACACGCGCAAGCCATTCTCCTGCATCATCGTGAAATATGTGCAGCGTACTGCCAACATTCATCCGCATCACATGCAACAGATAATGCGCCTGTGCATCTTCTAAGGTCAGGATCATGCCTTGGTGCATCGGGATCGGCACATACAGACGTGGCACATCACGAGGCATCAGCGCATCCCACTCTCAGCATGGGCAAAGGATCGCAAGCGTTCTTTTAGGCAATCATAGCGTCCATCAGCAAGCGGGGTTTTATCCGTCATCCAGTTCCATATATCCACATCTTGTTCATCCAATAATGCTTCATAGAGAGCAAGCTCCTCCCCTGCATCAAGCATATGCAACGCTTTATCCGCAAAATTGCCCAAAATCACATCGGTTTCTTTGCACCCACGATGCCAACTACGGTAGCGTATCTTGCGAATACGCACATCATGGGAATGTTGCGGTTCAATGGTGGATGCAGAATGATTCATGTACGATGTCCTCCTATTCATCCGTCATCCTAGCACAGCACACACAACATGCAACAGGTTTTTTTTAATATAATTGAGACCTCTGCATAACTCTCAATTCTTGTCATACTTGGTGTAAGGCGGTTATCCATAAACTACTGTTGTTAATGGATTCCTGCCTTAGATGTGGCATGTGATACAAACTAAGGCAGATACGCACCCTTGTGCATATCTGTCTTTTTTTTGTAACAAAACTGTGTTATAGTCGTTTGACAAAAAAATGACTCATTTTTTATGTCAAGTGCGACTATAACTTGATGATTTATAGTGCTTTTACCATTATATAATTGTCGATTGTTCGGTAATTATATAATGGAAGCACTATATACTTCAAAAGAAATAAACTCTAAGGAAGCTCCCCCCCCCATGCCATTCATGCCATTGACTGAAGACGAACAGGATATAAAAAAGAAAAAAGCGCAGAAAGCGCAAAAAGCGCACGATGATGAAGCACTGCGCCTACTGCAAGAACAACAAAAAGAGATGCATTGGCAACAAACACCACCGATTGATGTCACCAAGCCACACCCTGCCGATCCGCTCATCACCTACCAACCCACTGCCAACACGCAACCTGTGCTGCATGGGGTCAAACAATATGGCTTCCCACTCGATGAAAACGGACTCTCCCCCTATTCAGGAAGACCCCCTGTCTATTATAATGGTGTGCTGATTTCGAGTCAAACTGGGAGTGATTGGGATGGTCTTGTTGGCATCAATTCAGGCGTTGTTGGAGAACCTGTGGAAACCAGCCCCGGATCATGGATTGTGCCGAACGCATTGATTGGTGGCATCCCCAGCAATGTGGCAAGGTTTATGAACAATTTAGGATTGCCCGTACCAAGCGACCTCAACCTCAGCCGAGAAGAACATACTGATCGCATGAACGCCATCATTGATAAAATGCCTAAACGCACCCCTGAAGAAAGCACTGCGCATTTTTACCGTATCGCCTATGAGCAACGCATGGGCATTCATACACAAGAAGCCGCCAAGCGCAATGCGCTCGCAGGCATCACCACGCCCGATGAAGCAGTGCAGCAACCCATCACGCAACTCATGAATATGGCACATGCACTCACGCAAGCACGCGCACCACAGCCTGAACCATCACTGCAAGAACCGTCCGTGCCACACCTTCCCAACCATAAAGTTGCGGCAACGGCACAACAAAGGTAAAAAAATTCTTCTGTGGATGTAATCGCATGATTGCATCCTTGCGCAAACCCTGCTAAACCTACATTCATGCAGATTATCGCGGGAACATTACGAGGAAGAAAGATTCAAACAATAGGGGGGGATGCGATTCGCCCTACATCCTCACGCACGCGTGAATCCCTATTCAATATCCTCATCCATAAAAGAAAAAATGACGGATCATCGTTACTTGCGGGGGCGCGTTTTGCGGATCTCTGTTGCGGTTCAGGAGCGATTGGCATTGAAGCCATCTCACGTGGCGCACACGACGTAGTGTTCGTGGATCAGATGCGTGAGGCAATCCGCACGGCGCAACATAACGCCACTGCCCTTGGCGTGCATAAGCAATGCCATTTTATTATGGCTGATACCTTACAACTTCCACCTCCCGCACAACCTTATGATATTGTTTTTGCTGATCCTCCCTATGATGCGACATGGCTACCCACCTTGCTGGAACGCCTAGTAAACAACGCATGGCTTCACACAGAAAGCCTCGTTATTATCGAACAACGCCTACGCGCACCCACGCCAGAACATCCCCAACTCACGCTTTGCGATGAACGCACATACGGACAATCCATGCTACGTTTTTATCAGCGTATTTTCTAAAAAAATCTCTTTCTTTAACGTATAATTAAACTTTCATGGTACACTTATTATGGACATTTATCGCAGATTAAACGACATGAAAATCAAAAGCTCTACTTCTATTGCTCTCGCCGTTCGACCGCGCCCGATTCTGCATGGGATCTCCGTGATCAGCCTCTTTGCGCTTGCCGTTGGCATGATGGCAGGGCAGTATCATAATGATCCCACCATTCGCAGCATCAAATATGCTACCATTGCCACCTTCTCTCCTATTGTCTCCTTATTCTCCACGCCCGCACAAACGCTTGAAGATATTGGCACTGATTTGAGCGCAATGCGTGCGCTCTATGATGAAAATCAACGCTTGCAACAAGAACATGCCACCCTCGTGCAGTGGAAGCATGTTGCATCCCGTCTTGAGGCTGAAAACAAGGAATTGCGCAGCCTATTAGGATTAGGCGCATCCGCAGGGATTCATACCCTTACCGCCCATATTATCAGTGATTCCCATGATCATCTCAACCATACTATGTTGATTCGCGCTGATAATGCCAGCCAATTACGCGTTGGCTTGCCTGTGATGTCTGCCGAAGGTGTAGTGGGGCATACTATCGAAGTCGATGGGGCATTAGCAAAGATATTGCTTATTACTGATCGCTTATCGCGTATTCCTGTGCAGGAAGAAACAACCGGAACACGCGCCATTCTGATGGGAACGAATGAGGAAGGTTCCCTTTTATTGCAGCACACCCCAAACAAAGAGGCATTCCCTGTTGGCACGCATATTGTGACGGTAGCGTCTGATGTGTTCCCGATTCGTATGCCGATTGGCGTAGTCACGGAGCATCGTGAGGATGGCATCATCGTTGCACCTTATGCCCACACATCGCGCCTACGCTTTGTCACTGTTGCCGTTCCTGATAGCCCTACTCATTAAAGCCATTCACTCATCATCATGCGGTCACGCTCACGCACTATTCCCTTTCATCTTTTGCCACTTAGCTTGCGCATCGTGCCTTCCTTTCTTTTGGCGGTCAGTAGCGTTCTAAGCATGGTGCGCATCCCTGTGCCAATTTTGGATGTTGCCACACCATTTTTCCCCGTGATGATTTTATATTTTTTCACCCTATGGCAACCACGCTCCCTGCCTTATGGCAGCGTTTTTGTGGCAGCTATCATCTATGATGCGTTCCAAATGTCCTTATTCGGAAGCTACGCCCTCATTTTGATGATCATGCGCGCTTTGCTTGGCACTGTACGGGCGCGTTTGGGCTATCGTGATAGCACCTTATATCATAGCCTCATTTTCATTGGTGTTGGATGCACTTTTTTTATCCTCGAATGGCTATGGTTGGCCTTGCAACCCTCTACGAATGTGATCGTAAGCACCCTACTTGTACGCAATCTGATCTCGATTGCACTTTATCCTTTGCTTCATATGATTCTATCATCTATAGTTATCGCGCTTCAAACACGTTCTTAGAACTTGGTCTTCTCAGCTTATGCGCAAACATCTTGTCCACAAACGCTTTCTTGAGCGTCGTTCTTTCATGCTCGCGGGTATGCAACTCACTGTATCAAGCGCATTGCTTGGGCAGCTTTTTTATCTGCAATCGTTCAAACGCGAAAATTATACGACACTTGCAGAAGATAATCGTATTAACATGCAACTCATCGTGCCTGAACGCGGTTTGATTATTGATCGCTTCGGTGTGCGCCTTGCTGAAAATAAGCCTAATTTTCAGCTTGTTATGGAACGCGGCTTGATGAAAAAGCGCGAAACTTTGTTTGCAGCGTTGCGCCCATTGCTGGAAGATCCCAACTACCCTTTGGAAGAAATGTTGCAAAAACAGATTCGTCGCACCCCCCATAGTCAGAACATTATTCTCAAAGATCACCTTTCATGGGATGAAGTCAGCGCGTTAGAATTTCACGCTCCGCAACTTGCAGGCATCCATATTGAAACAGGCACGATGCGTCATTATCCACTTGCCAATAAAGCATCGCACTTGCTTGGCTATGTTGGCACGCCAGCACAAAATGAAGCACAAAATAATCGTTTGTTAAAAATGCCCAATATGAAAATCGGCAAAAACGGTCTTGAACAGATGACGGAACAGCGTATTCAAGGAACGGCAGGCATACGCTATATGGAGATTAACGCACGCGGGCAATATCTGAAGCAAGTACGCGAAGAACCTAGCATCAAAGGGGAAGATATTCGTTGTGCCATCAGTGGGGAGCTGCAAGCCTATGCTGCGGAACGCTTAGGTGAAGAAAGCGGATCGATTGTCGTGATGGATATTCTCAATGGTGATGTGTTGTGCCTCTGCTCTATGCCATCCTACGATCCCAACCGCTTTAGCCTCGGCATCACCCATAATTATTGGGGTGAATTAATGGGAAACAAGAAAAACCCATTAATGAACAAAGCCATTACAGGGCAATACCCCCCCGGTTCAACCTTCAAAATGATTGTGGGGCTTAAAGCCATTGAAATGGGCATCATTAAACCTGAAACCACCTTCTATTGCCCTGGTCATTTCTATTTGGGCAATCATCGTTTTCATTGCTGGAAGCCTGAAGGGCATGGGCATATGGATTACCGCGAAGCCATTTCACAATCATGTGATGTGTATTTTTATAATGTCGCACGCAAAATGGGCATTGAACCTATCGCTGCAATCGCCCGTGAATTTGGCTTGGGGCAGCGTTATGATCTCGGACTCATGAGTGAAAAAGCAGGCACAATCCCCTCACCTGAATGGAAACGTGCTGCATATAACCAACCGTGGCAAGCAGGGGATACCATCAATGTTAGTATTGGGCAAGGCTATGTGCTTGCCACACCTCTACAACTTGCCGTGATGGCAGCACGTTTGGCTACGGGAAAACGCGTTACCCCGCGCCTACTCACTGATGGTCAACCGTACCGTGATTTTGATGAATTATCCGTCAGCAAAGAAGTCCTATTGCTTGCACAAATGGGCATGATCGATGTCACTTCTGCACCACGTGGCACAGCACGCGCTGCACAAATTCAAAAAGCAGGCTATGAAATGGCAGGCAAAACGGGAACAGCGCAAGTACGTCGCATCACCATACGCGGACAAGATCAAGCACGTATTCCGTGGGAACAACGGCATCATGCCTTATTCGTTGCGTATGCTCCCTATCAACATCCCCGCTATGCGGCAGCAATCGTGATTGAACATGGCGGCGGCGGTTCTTCTACCGCTGCACCGATTGGGCGCGATATTTTATTGCGCACCCAAGAAATTATGGAACAAGCGGAGGGCGGGCGTTTTCCGCTGATCCCGCCTACACCACCAGCAACGGATGGGAGTGCAGAAGGATGAGTCGGGCAAGTACGGTACTTTATCATAAATTCAAACGTGTGCCATGGTTCTTATTATGCTTAATATGCATCACCGCATCGCTTGGTTTTGCGATGCTTTATTCGGCTGCTAATGGCGCGTTGCATCCATGGTGCTTACCACAAATGATCCGTTTTTCTTTTGGTCTTGGGGTGATGTTCACCATTGCCATGATTCCCCTCAATCTATGGTTGCGCCTTGCCTATGTGAGCTATGGCATCAGCATTATCTTGCTTGTGGCGGTGCATTTATTCGGTGATATTGGCATGGGAGCGCAACGATGGCTTGATTTAGGCATCCTCAAAATACAGCCTTCTGAAGTGGCAAAAATCACTACCATTCTCGCTCTTGCCCGCTATTTTCATCGCTTCCCCCCCCATAAACACACCTCACTTCTTTTTATCGCCGTACCTATGGCAATGATTGCCGTACCGCTTGCATTGATTCTCAAGCAACCGAATCTTGGCACGGCCACCTTGCTTGGTGGCATCTGTGTTTGGATGATGTTTGCATCTGGAATGCATCGTCGCTATTTTGTCTTTGGGTTGATTGCCATTGCGGTGGCTGCTCCTGTTGCATGGCAAACCATGCATGATTATCAAAAACGCCGCGTTATGACCTTTCTTAATCCTAGTGCCGATCCGTTAGGGGATGGCTATAACATCACGCAATCCATCATTGCCATAGGTTCGGGCGGGCTTACGGGTAGAGGCTTCACGCAAGGAAGCCAAACGCAACTTGATTTTTTACCTGAAAAACAAACTGATTTCATCTTCACCGTCCTTGCAGAAGAACTTGGCTTTTTGGGCGGTGCGTTATTGCTCTGCACCTATACTGCCATGATTATTTCCATCATTGGCATGGCATATCATAGTGCATCGCTTTTTGGGATGCTGATTGCCCATGGTATTGCGGCTATGCTCTCCCTCCATTTGCTTATCAATACGGGCATGGTGATGGGGATGTTGCCTGTGGTGGGGATTCCCCTGCCCTTGCTCTCTTATGGTGGTTCGATTATGTTGAGTATTCAAATTGCCTTTGGTTTGGTTATGAATGTTTGGGTGCATCGTGATGAAAAACTCACCTTCTATGGCTGAAGCCCCTATGCGTTTTCCGTGGGATAGGTTACTACGCCTCACCCATGATGCGGTGCGTGCTGGGGAAGTGCCTGTAAGCGCACTGATCCTGCATGAGGGGGGTATCCTTACCTCTGCCCATAATCATGTCGAAACATCGCATAATCCCATGGCTCATGCGGAAATGCTGGTATTACATGAAGCCACAAAACTGCTCCATTCAAAAAATCTTAGCGCATGTGATCTCTATGTCACGCTTGAACCTTGCGTGATGTGCGCAGGTGCGATTGCTCATGCACGCATCCGTCGCGTCTATTTTGGTGCGTATGATGCCAAAGCAGGGGCGATTGATTCAGGCGTGCGCCTTTTTCAACAACCCACCTGTCACCATCGCCCCGAGACTTACGGAGGATTCTATGAACAGACCTTTGCATCCTTACTTACGCAATTTTTTTCAGATAAGCGTAGTTCTGCACCATGATGCATGTGTTGTTTTTGCATCATTTCGCGCTCTGGCTGTGAGGATATTCGCCTTTGTTGCGATGATGTGACTAGAATAAAAATAAAAAATTAAGTATAATGTGACATGCCTATGGATAACAACGCCATCGCCTACTATGAGAGTTTGACTTATGAACCATCACGCACTGCTTTCAGATGCATCTCCCCGTGAGAGCATTCACCCTGCCTATGCCGTGAAACAACATTTGCGTTCTTCGTGCCTAAGTGCAGTGATTGCCGTATTTCTTGGAGTCAGCACGATGGCAGAAAGTGCATATGCCAACAATGTCAATATCATTACTGATGTGCGCTCTGATTATGGTCGTATCCTATTTAACTGGGATCAACCGATGCGCATTAGCCCTTCCTCGAATGGTCGTGAATTGACGATTCTCTTAGAACGCCCATCCAATGTTCCTTTAGGGCGCATGACAAGCGGTCTTGCTCCTTATATTGTCAGCGGACGACAATCTCCCGATAGGCGCACCATCATTCTTACCATGAGCGATGCCTTTGCTATCCGTCATTTCCAAAGCGGCACGAATAATGGCGTTGATGTACTTTTTGGTGGTCGCCCAACTGCAGAAAAAAATCTCTCGCCCGAACCAAAAACGGGTAATACGGTACTCGTCAATAACAAAGCTCCCGTTAAACCGATCAGCACCATCAATGCCAATAGTATTGTTGCTGCTGCCAAAAAACCGATATTCGATACACGTCAATCCGTTGCACCACAGCAAGGCACGCTAATTACAGCGCAAGTTCCCTCATCTCCTGCGGTTACACAACCAAAACCTATAGCACCAGCCGCGATCCCGCAAAGCTCGAACATCCCAAACACTCATGGTGAATTGGTGCAATCAACACTCTCACCCGTCTCTTTGCCTGTAGTGAAAAAAGCTAATGAGACAACACCACCATCCAATCCTACTGCCCTCACGCAAAAACCTACAACACAACCTGCGCTCCCCCGCTTAATCTCACGCCCCATCATCCACATCCCTTCTATTGAAGCGGAACAAGCGGAACGATTGGCAGCGAAAAAGGAGGCACAAGACGTTGCACGCCTAAAACAAGAGCAGAAAGCACCCGCTGAGCAAAAAATAGCAGAAGAACAAAAAGCACCTAAAGAAGAAGAGATTGCCACGGAACAAAAAGCACCTGCTGAGCCAAAAGTGGTGAAAGAACAAAGCACACCTAAAGAAAAAGAGATCGCAAAGGAACAAAAAGCACCTGCTGAGCAAAAAATAGCGGAAGAACAAACAAACCAAGCGTCTTTTCCTTTCCCCACCGAAAAGCCAACCACTCAGGCACAACCTGCATCTTCTCAAGAAAAACATAAGCTAAGCGTTGCGATCAATCATACAGCATCATCAACCTCGCTTATCTTCCCCTTCAAAGAACGCACAGCGGTGGCGACATTCTCACGCGGCAATGAAACCTTTATCGCATTTAGCACACCTACCTCATTGAATCTTGATCATATTGCATCGGTACTGCCCAAAGATTTTGCGACCATTCAAGCCGTTGATGCACAGGGTGGTAGCGTCCTACGCATCACCGCACGCAAAGGGCATTTATTCACCGTGGCACGCCCTACAGGTGAAGGCTATGAATGGGGCATAGGGTTAGCGCATCGCACGAAAAATCCGAAAAATTTAGTGATTCCTGAACTGGTTGGCACATCTGGAACTAATCCGCAATTTGCCTTGAACTTCTTGCAAACTGCTGAACCCGTACAGTTTCAAGATCCCGTCACAGGTGAAACGATTGTCGCCATACCTTCTTATGAAGCGCAAAAAGGAGTCTATCCTGAACGCACCTTGCTAGATGTCAGTGTTCTGCGCACAGGGCAAGGGGTGGCGTTTGTCCCCTATGATCCGAACGTCACCGCACGTCGCACCCGCCAAGGCATACGTATTGGCAAAGAGCAAGGGCTTTTAGCGCACCCGAATACACCTAATCTACCTAAAGATATTCTCGCGCAAGCCGAGCCTATGGGCGAAGGTTTTTTCCCGAATGATTATTGGAAAGTTGAGAATATCGAGCAATTCAACGAAAAACAAGATGCACTCAAACGAGCGATTAGCTCCAATGATGACCGCGAAAAACAGAAATTACGTTTGCAGCTTGCCCAGCTTTATACCTCTGAAGGGATGCACCGCGAAGCCAATGCTTTGCTTGAACTGATTGCACGGGATGACATTAATTTTTATGATATACAGCAGCTTGACGCATTAGCAGGCGCAAATTATTTCATGATGAAGCATTATGGCTTGGCACGTCAACATTTCATGAAACCCACCGTCAAAGACGAAGAAGAACTGAAACTATGGCATGATCTTCTGGATATTGCTGAGGGATCAGATGAGGGCTTTGATTACCTCAATGCCGAATATAACCACCTCAAAGGCTATCCTTTGCCGATGCGCCGTACCATTGGTTTGATGAGCGCGGAAGATGCATTGGCACATAAACGCTACCGTACCGTACAAAAAATACTTGATCATATGGGGGGGCAAGGGATTCTTGATCCAAAAACGGCACAAGAAGTCAACTATATTGCAGGACGGCTTTTTGCAGAACTTCAAGATTTTAAGCGTGCCGAAATGTTGCTTACCCCCTTGGCTGAACAAACCGAGAATAATCGTTTGCGTGCTGGAGCGCGATTTGCATTGGCAACCGCACGTTATAAAAATAACGAAATTACACGCGATGAACTGATTAACGCATTGAATGACATACGTTTATTATGGCGTGGTGATGCGTTTGAAATGCAATTACTCAATGCCCTCGCTGAATTAGAGACGAATAATGGCGAATATCTACAAGCTCTGCGTGATTGGAAAGATATAACCACTTATTATCAAGACCATCCGACAGCACATAACGCCTATAAGCGCATGTCTGAAACCTTTGTTGATTTGTTCAATCAGCATAAAGCTGATGGCATGAAGCCCTTAGACGCGCTCGCACTCTATTATGAATTCCGCGAACTCACCCCGCTTGGCACGGCAGGTGATCACATGATCCAGAATCTTGCTGATAAATTGGCAGAAGTGGATTTACTTGATCGCGCTGCCCGCTTATTAGAGCATCAAGTCACCTTCCGTCTTGAAAAAGAAGATCGAAGCCGTGTTGGGGCGCGCCTCGCTTTATTGCGCTTACTCAACCGTGAACCGAAAAAAACCCTAGAAATCCTTGAATTGACGGGATATGGTGATAGCGATGAAGAATTATTGCGCCGTCGCAACCATATCGCCGCCATGAGCTATGCGAAATTGGGAAAATGGCAACGCGCCCTCAATTCTTTGCGTGATGATTTTAGCCGTGAAGCAAAATTCATCCGCACAGAAATCTATTGGGAAACACGCGATTGGGATAATGTCGCACTCAGTGCCGAAGATATTCTTGCCACCCGTATCGACTTAGCGCAGCCCTTAAATGATGAGGAAACGGAAGCATTGTTGCGCCTCGCTATTGCCTATGCGTTCAAAAATGAAGGGCAACAACTCACCTATTTGCGCGATTATTTCACACCGCTTTTGACCTCTGAAGAAAAGAAGAAAACATTTGATTTCCTCACCTCAGGTACATCACCGTTGAGTCGTGAAAATGTCACGCGTCTGACCAGTGAAATGGCAAAAATCAAGAGCTTCCTTGATAATTACCGCATGGAGCAAACCAATCAGGATGCAGACGAGAAATTAAATGAAGCAACCAGTGCGGACGAGCAGAAAATCAGTTCCGCTATGTAATGTATAATAAAAACGATACGTCATGCCTGCGTAGGCAGGCATCCAGAGCAACGCCCTTGATTGAACGCCTGCTTTTTATGCACGATTGAGGAATGCACGATTGAGGAATGGAGGCCAGAGGCGGACTCGAACCGCCGGTAGAGGATTTGCAGTCCCCGGCATTACCACTTTGCTATCCGGCCCCACTAAAGATGAATCATATCACCAGTTTTCTATAAATCAAGAAAAATCATCATGCCCCCTACGATTCACGGGTAAAACATACGCCCATTCAACAATGAAATTCGCCACTAGGTTTATGCGAGGCGTAAGCTGCCTGCTACGACATGTTGCAATACGCTATCTTAAAACACGAAATCACTTGCCATAAGTCCTTTACTGGAACTATTGATTTTTATGGCAAAATCTACTTGATCGGATAAGATAGTAGTTGTGCCACCTATCACAGACATACGCAATTCCCCTGTTTCCGTAGCCCCACCATCCGTATCAATCCCTGTAAAACCAAGTCCTGTTACAATCAATTTATCAACACCCGCAACAAAATCAAACACATAATCCGCTTGTGCTTTCGTGCTATGCGCAAGGGCAGTCCATATAAACCGATCCGCACCTGCTCCACCATAGAGGCTATCTTGACCCAATCCTCCTTCTAAGGTATCATTGCCTGCATTCGCATAGATTGTGTCATTGCCACCATGCCCCCGAATGGTATCATTTCCTGTTGTGCCATTAAGAATATCTGCATTATTTGAACCAACTATGCCACCAAGAATGAAGTCGCTAACACTCAATTTAGCAGTTACATCCCCCTTAAAACGAAATTCGAAGCCAAGCTGATGGCTTGAAACATGGGTGTTTCCCTCCCACGTTGTGATTCTCAGCATATTAGGAGTGCTTATAGTGTTGGATTTTTCAATGTTGCTGATAATTAAATTGCTCACATCGATCTTATCACGACCAAATTCAAAATCATCAATGATAGCGCGTAGCGATAGGTTAGTTAAAGAACCGCCGATTCAACAGTGAAATGCGCCACTAGGTTTATGTGAGGCGTAGGCTACCTGATATGGCGTATTAAAATTAAGAATCTTCCTTGGTCGTTGATTGAGGAGA